>JAMDDH010000044.1 GCA_023488885.1 Thermoplasmatota archaeon
CAGATTCTTGGAGAGATGGCACATCATTGAGACTGTGTCGTTTCCCCTGATGTATATCTGTTCTGTCCGGTTAACCTTCATATCCGACCTCAATGGAATGATTTCCTCTTTTGGAATACATCTTCATGGAATAGCAGTGCATCATCGTAACGATCTCTTCAAAGACCTCTTCGGAATCAAGCTTTGTGTCACCTATTTCGGAGATGACAACTATCTCTGTCCTGAATTTGCGGAAGAGGTAACTGAATAATTCGAAGCCAATTCTGCTCAACCTGTCTTTGTACGTCACTACAACTTTCTCGACCTTATTGTTCATGATCTCATCAAGCATCTCAAAGAATCCCTTTCGCTTCTCAAAGGATATTCCGGATGCAATATCCGAATATATTGCATTTATCGTGAAACCGTTCATGAAGCACCACTGCTTCATCTGATCGATCTGGTTCTGCAGATCGTTCTTCTGTTTTGATGTCGAAACTCTGGCATACAGGACGGTTTTCCTTTTCACGTCCTTGTTGAGTATTTTGTAAACATCCTCTTCGCTGTAATCATACCTCTTATTTGGCATCACGGTGTACCTGATCCTGCCATTATGTGCATAGACATGAAGTGTCTTCCGGGATATCTGCAACAGGTTCAGGACTTCCTCTGCCTTCATGGTTATTATCAAATATAATATTAGTTAATAATATTATCGATTTCATTGACTATAGACCTTCTGGAAGGAAAGAGAGAGGCTCTGTTCAATGATATTGTCAGCGGTTTGAAGTTAGCTTATGTTACTCGAATTTCATTGACTGAGTTACACTACATTTTGTGCAGAAAACTAGGGAAATATGAGGCTTCTGAAATTCTCAGGAATTTGATGGAATCCAATTTTGTGATGCCAATAGATACTATGGAGTTGTATTCTATCGCTGCCGAACTAAAATGCAGATTCTCAATTGCGCTCGGAGACTGTTTTTCACTCGCCCTTGGCAAAAGTTCGAATTCACCGGTGTATATGAAACATGAAAAGGAGATCGATAAAGTAGCGGTGGAACTCCTGAAGGTGACAAAAATTGTTCTCAGTTGAATGTAATGCCCAAAGTGGCTGCTAGAATCAAGCGCTGAGAGTTTTATGATTCATGTTTCCTATTGTATCCAATGATAGTTACGGGCATAAAAGAGTAATACTGTACACACCTAAGTTAGGACAGCACCCAATTTTCTATTCTCTTCAAGACCGTTTCAAATGGAGGAATATCACCGAAAATTATCGATTTGAGCTCCCTGTTAAAAGCTTGTTCTCTGGACTTCAGTTTATCAAGAAATAATTCATATTCAAAAGTCCTATCATAAAATTCGAGTTTTTTGTTAATGAGGCCGGTTTCAAATCTGATATTTTTCCTCTCAATAAGAAAATTAAGATCGTAGATATCTCTGGCTTTATCTCTTGTCAGAATTGCCCGAACCTTCTCTGCACCAACTTCTGACAGATTCATACCAAGTAATCTTTTCACTGGAATGTCGTATTGCGGGAAATCAAGTTTGATTGGGACCTTTGGTAATACCAATCGTTCCCTTGCACTTATTTCGACATAAATGACACAACGATTTTGAAGATTGGTGTTAAGTGGCCCGTTAATCATATACCTTGCAGATATTCCAGAGGAAGCATTTTTTAAAACTTTTAAATCGTTTGAATAACCGAATAGGTTAATCGCAGTTGAAACGAATTCTGGCAGATCTTCTCTCAGGTTACCAGTGGTTGTGAAGTCTAAATCTTCAGAAAATCTCCTTAATCCATGGAACATCCAAAGGTAGGTTCCACCCTTGAAAACTAAAGGCAAATCAGATATTGTAGATAATATCAGGCTAAGTAAGTAGTGTTTTTCCTGCTGCCAGGGTCTCATGCCCATTAATCTGGCTAATTCCTTTATTTTGTTAATCTCAATCAACTTATCATCCTCATCAATTTCTTACTGCCTTTTCCTGAAAATTTTTCTAATTGCGGTATAAGATCTCTAAGTTTATTAAAGTCACACAGTTCCATAACTTGATCCTTAGAAAACACGTTTAGGTAAAAGCCATCTATCAGGGCTTTTTCTATTGTTGCAACAAAGCAATAGCTTCCCGATATCGAATGCCTTTCATAGCCAAACATAAGTCCGGGATTGACTTTATGGTATTCCAATCCAACCTCAGGATATGTCATTGAATTTCTAGTTGTTACAGATTGAACATATCTTGGTATCTGTTGAGTCGCGTTGTGGAATAATAAAGCAGAAGTTAGTGATATGTACGAAGGCTCTACCAACTGAGATGCAATTACAAAATCGTCATCAACAAAGGATATTTTACCTCTAATCAGTTTTTTAGCCATCCCCTTGTCAACCAATCTGGACATGTAAACAGATGCAGTTGTTCTTTCCATGTTGATTAGATTTGATAGCTGAGCCGAGTTGTAGACTGATCTTCCTGACTCAAGGGCAAGATCTCTAATTTTATAAAGTGAAAGTTCTTTCATCATCGTCATCTGTAATTAACAATATTGTTAATACGGAATGATGATATAGTTATATAAGATTATCTTCATATAACTATCTCAAACAATTTTTTCCGAGAACCATGGTCAAAGAAAATTAATGGATAACGTCTTTTAGAATTTATTTTTCAATTGATTCTTGCCAATTCAGTCTCCTCCAAATAACTGGCCTTTCTAGCACTGATCATTGCAAACTGCCAAATAACCATGATTTTACAATGCGAATCCATTAAGGATTAACATCGGAAAAATATGTTAAAGTATTTCTGATTAATACTAGACATAGGCTTCAGCCAAGCGTCAGACATGAAGTGAGTAATTGCCCCCTCAATCTATAGCGGGGTCCATTGAGTCCAAACACCAATTCATGCTTTGTCTGGTTGTGTACAGTTGACCTGATCCGAAAAGAAAGTGTTGACATGAATACCTCTGAAAATCAAGATGATGTGGAAATATTGCGCCTCCTGCAGGACATGGGGATGACGGAGTCCGAGGCGCGAGTTTACAAATTTGTTGTCGAAAATAGCGGAGGAACAACCAGGGACATTCTACGCACACTCAGCCTGAGACAGCCGCAACTCTATGATATTACTTCCAGTCTTGAAAGAAAGGGTTTCATAAATGTATTGGAAGGACGTCCGAAGAGATACGAGCCCCTGGGCGCTGAAATCATATTCAGGGAGAGAGAGGAAGCACTGTCTAAGAACAGGGAAATCTTTCTCAAATGGGCTTCCGGGCATGGCCACGACGAACATCTTGAAAGGCCTGCCATATGGATGTCAAGAAACTGGAAGAGTTTCAAGACAAACTGCCTGGAAATAATTGGGCATTCAAAGAGACTGATTCTGTTTCACACAACAATGGAGAATCTGGAAAATTTCATGGATGTTCTCCGTGAGAAACAGAGAAGTGGAGTGCGGATACTCCTGATGCTCTTCAATGATGACATTCAGGAGAAACGTCTTGCTGAAATTGCTAAGAGCGGAATATTTTCTGACATACGCGTGTTGAACATGGGACAGTCTATGACCCTGATCGGCGATGAATTCCTTTCAACATTTATGCCTAGAAACGTCCTTATGAAAGAAAACGTTGAAAAATACGGATATATATTCAGGGATAGAGACATGACATGGTTCCTGACACACCATTTCTTTGTAGGATGGTTTTCTGCTAATACAGTCATAAACCCGGTTCTTAAGCCCCCTCTCACTTACTCGATACAGAGGATGGCACTGAGTGACATGCAGTTTCTCTTCCAGTCTGGATTCCGGACTGTAAGATTAAATGTTAAGGGAATCTATAGAAGAAACGGGAAATCGCTCACAGCCAACGGGGTTGTATCAAGTATAAACGTGGATCACGATACAGTGAATTTTGTGATGAAAACCGATGAGGGAAAGGATCTGGTTGTGGGGGGATATGACTCCAAGATCGAGGATTTGCAGGCATCTGAAATTATGATAACCGAAATATCAAGATAGAGCCACTATTTTATGGGATATGTCCCCGGACCTATTGATATCAATTACCAGATCGTACCTGGATCCTCTGAATGCAAGATTTTCCAATAATATGCGGGAGCCTAGGGTACCAATGGTTCTCTCAGGTAGAAACGACAGTTCCTGGCCGGCAGTATTGACTCCCATCATGCCGTTGACAAGGTTTTCCAGAAGAATCGCTGCGGACCATGCCTGCAGGTAGCACCCGTCTTTCCGGTTGGATATTTCAGGGAATGAACCCGGACTGAATTTTCCAAGTGAATCCAGAACTTTGCGGAAATATTCCAGTTCCCTCGGAACATCTCCGTAATTTCTGGCGGCAATGGCCATCAGACCATTTCCTAATAGCATAATGGATCCGTTTCTGTCTATAGCTAAGCCTTCCTCTTTTTCGATTAGAGGGAGACCGCCATCGCTTGAGTTCACAAATTTGGCATATTGCCAGGGTCTTGCAATGCCGGTTACGAAAGGGAGTATAGATGTCCAGAATGAGTTGTGCTGAACCTCATTATCAATAATCCTGTCTCCGAAGCTTTGGATGTCCTCCATCCACATATTATCTACAACTAAATTCCGGATCCTGTAAGACTCCTTCTCATACCTCCTGTACTGATCCGTATTCACAGTTGCCCCGTTCACACTGAGTATCCTTAAAATATCACTGGCTGCGAGCAGTCCTTCTGAGAAATAACACATTGAATCGATATCGATACCACTTCCTGCCAACGTATCTTCCATAATTGCCGGGCCTTTCAGCCCATTGTCAAGTAGGTAGTCCATTGAAGAGGTCACAGCACCGGCGTTATTCCTAAGAAAGTCTAGGTCCCCTGACCATCTGTAATACCGCAGAAGTGATTCCGGAAGCATTGCTGTCTCCTCAATGTTTCCCTTATTGTAGATAAAGCCGTTTGTCACAATTTCATGGGGGACCCGACCTTTTTCCTTCATTGCATGATCAATGAGAATGGAAAGGGTACCTTTCACAACGTCGTGCATGCCACTGATGAGAAGACCGTTTACAGCGTAGAAAGTGTCCACCCCGAAAAACCACGGAAATTCCGGGTGGCCCGCAGTTATTCCTCTTCCGATTCCAGGAATGTCGAGAACAAGCCACGAGAGGTTTGCCTTGGCCCAGTAAAATCCAGAGTCCAGAGCAGAGCTTCCAGATCGTAGCATGGAAAATGACAGGCGTTCATAGGCTAATTTACTGCTTCGGCTAATCTCCATCTGCAGGTTTTTGGTTATAGAATCCGGTTTCCAGTTGCCCGTTACGATGACTGATGTCCTGCCGTTAATTTTTATCCTGATTATGTTGTTTTCAAGTTTTATTAAAGAAGGGGGAGAAGCTAAAACGAGGAATCTCCTGTCATAGCGCGGTACCTCTATAACAACATGCTTGTTTTCTGCATGAATTATGTGATCCGGATTGACAGAGCTCATCCACACAGGAAGAACCGCTGTTTCCATAACGAGGTTGACTGCTAAAGTTCCGCCATTTCGAGGAACTGTGGAGATTATCATTGTTCCATCGATAAGCATAGAAAGCTCAAGGTAAAATTTATCAAATTCCAGAATCCTCTTGTCCGGGAAGGTGGTAAATACCTCAGGCTTCAGTCGAATTCCCTTTCTCTCAATGTGGAAACCCCTGATCACGCGAAGTGGCGGGAACCAGAGGCCGTTCATCTCCCCAGGTATGTGTTTTCCACTATTCTCTGTGACTAGATCCGTATAACCTATGAAATAGGAATGCTCACTCGTCAGGCTGAAAGGAAGATGGTCTCCGGCTTTTGATACTATCCTGTACAATCTTCCGCCTCCGGAAATGGAGGGTAAAGAAATTGCCACATTGCAGAAAGCCTTTGTTTTACAGATTTTCCTGTTATATCTTCTCCCGGTTTCCGTATGGAATGCCTCTCTTCAAAGGTTGCCGGTGGAATCGCCAAGGCATTTAATTTTCCCCAGTCTTGTGGTACTCTTATTTCCACACCAGGATCTCTTGCTTTATGGAGGCACGCAAATATCGGGCTTCGTGGAATTCTACCACTTCCATTAATGTATGCCGGAGAAAGGATCAATATTTTCCTGCAAACAATGAACTTTTGTTCATTTTTATCAGCCATTCCGTAAAAACTGAATTCTCGCTTGCAGTCACTAAACAGATTTAGTGATTCTGACATCATTGCCAGTCACCTCAATGTCATATACGATTCCTCTGTACTTTAAACGTTTCATTTTAAAGTTATTCCATCCGGCAGGCATGTACGGATTCATGACTTCCCTGAGACTGTCTGAATTCGGCATGAAGGGTATGCCGAAAAGGCCCTCCATCACCCCCTGAATGAAAAGGCTGGACGACCATCCCTGGAAGAATTGCCCCTGAGGGTTCAGATATTCTGAATTATACGTTTCATTTATCCTGCCAGGGTCGGGACTCGAGAAGGCGAGAAGCGGGAAAGTACTGAGCGATTTGAAAGCCGATTCCCCCATGCCATTCCTGAAGAGTGCCAGACTCATCCATCCAGTCATCAAAGGCCAGATCATTCCAGTATGATAGCCGGAATCATACATGGGATCTTCAGTGGAGACCGATCTAACCCCCCATGGAGTGACCATATCTTCCCGATCAAGTGATCGGAGCAGAAGTTTGATATCCGGAGTAGAAGAATACATTGCTGGAATTATGAGCATGGAACTCTTTATTTCCTTCTTTGATCCGTCAAGAACTGAATCATATGCCCTTATGCCGCCGTCAATATGTTCAAGGAAAAGGGAATTGAACCTTTCCACCCCCTTTTGATAATTTACGGGTTCTTTTCCCGTGTATTCTGCATACAGCCTCTGGGCTTCCAGCCACCAGCCGTTTACGTCAATGCAGATCCCATCCCTGTTTTCTGCCCATGATTCCGGCCATCCGATAAGCCCCTCCTTGAACCTGTTTTCTATCAGCCCATCTCCGTCCCTATCACAGGTGCTTATGAACGACATGACCTTATCCATGGCCGCCATGTCAACTTTCTCACCGCTCCACCGTGAAAGCTGTAAAGCAGCCATTACCCAAAGCGGAGAACTGTCGATGGACATGAATCGTGTATTCACAGGCGTTTTGTCAAGAACGTATGTGTAATTCGGTATGGAGTTCTTGTCAATGATCGGTATTTCATGCGGTATTCTGCCGTTCCTGGAATGTGTATAAAGCATGTCAATGTGTTTACGGGACAGATCATCCATGCCACACTCCGAAGCTGCAAAAGACATCCATTCCCCGTCTCTGCCAAAAAACCACGAGAATTTCGGCATTCCTGCATACCAGCCAGAACCTTCAGGCGTATCTGTGAATAATTCAAGAAGATCATGTTTTGCCCACTGAAACAGTTTATTCATCTCGAAAGACGGGGTCTCGAGTATTGAATACGCGTTGATTGAGGTATGGTATTCCAGTGTTTTCTCCAGTTCGTCTGCAACAGGACTGCTTCCGTCACATGAAATGTGCAGAAAAGCAGATTTGCAGCCACTAATTTTGACATTTACATTTCTTCCATTGACGCGAAATTCAGCTTTCCCGGGGGAGTCGACTGTAATACGCGTACTGGCGATTTCGCTTTTAATTTCGCATGAGTTTTCACCGGTTGTTTCCCTGTAAGTTCCCGCCTTTTCGCTGACAGGCCATGATAATTCGTGCAGAACATCGATAGAAAGATCCACTGAAAGTTCGTTTTCAGAGTGGAGATATATCACATATGCCCCCCTAGACGGAGGTATATAGTCTATGCGCTCCAACTCCTCGTAACTTCTGTAGACAAATCCGAATGCCCTGACATATTTCCGGAAAATACTGCGGGTATCTTTTCCGCCAGAAATAACCTTCAAAGAGGAAATATGCCTTACTCCCTGGTCCCATAGTCCAACCCGTCTCCTTGATGAGGAACCTGAGACTATATTCCCATTCTGGTTGAGGACAAAGTGTGATTTCAGTCCCTTGATAACGCTCAGGTAATTACCGTCGATTCCCCCTTTCTTTCCTTCGACTATCCAGTGATCCTGAACCCTCCAGTTATCCCCCTCTGTCAGAGTTCTGCATTTGGCAATAAGTTCTTCAATCTGCACCAGTATTATCACTCCACCGGAATTTCAGTGGCCTTTTTTGGAAGAGTTCTCACGTCCCTTACCGAAACTGATAGCCTTTCACCACTGCTTTCGTCGAACAGATATATTCGATCCGGGGCTATCCTGAAGCGAAGTTTTGAACCTGGTTTACCATTCATCAACAATTCCTCATTGTGTTGTGTACGTGGCACAGCAACTGATATGCGTGAAGTCCCAATTCTTACGTATGAATTCAGCGTCGGCCCCAGAAATTCTGTACTCTCTAGTATTAACTCCAGCTGGCCTTCAGGGTCAAGAGTGAGATCAGAAGGCCTGATTCCCGCCAGAATCTTCCTGCTATCTTTCTTTCCCGAGAGTTCTATTCCAAAAGAGGTGCCTGATTCAGCTTCTTCGAGTTCGTAAAAGTTCCCGGACTCTCCTGAAGTTCCCATTCTGAAGATGTTCATGGGTGGAGTTCCCACGAAACCTGCGACAAAAGCGTGCTCAGGATTGTCATACAGGGTTTTTGGACTGCCCTCCTGTATTTTCCTCCCCTGGTCCATTACCACTATCCTGTCTGCCAGTGACATCGCCTCAGTCTGGTCATGTGTAACATAAACAATGGTCTTTCCTGTGATTTTGTGGAAACGCTTCAGCTCTTCCCTCATCTCTTCCCGGAATTTTGCATCCAGATTGGACAGGGGCTCGTCCATTAGGTAAACGGCAGGATCGCGAACCATTGCCCTTGCCAGACCCACTCTTTGAGCCTGGCCGCCGGATATTTCCCTCGGTCGTCTTTTAAGAAGCTGATCAATGCCAAGCACTTTTGAGACATCATTCACTTTCATGTCTATCACACTCTTTTCCAGCCCTTTCATCCTTAGGTTCAGGGCTATGTTATCGTAAATGGTCATATGCGGATAGAGTGCATAGTTCTGGAACACCATTGCTACGTTTCGATCTGAGGGATATACTCCGTTCATTGATTTTCCGTTGATCTCAATTTCGCCTGAATCATAGTTTAACAGTCCGGCAAGGCACCTGAGGAAGGAGGTCTTGCCGCTGCCTGAAGGGCCGAGGATTACTGCAAATTCACCGTCGCCTATCTCCATGTTCAGGTTGTCTATGGCAGTTGCATCTCCAAATTTCAATACAAGATTTTTAACAATAACTGACACTGTTTCACCCCTTAAGTCCGGTGAAGGATATACCTTCTACAAAATATCTCTCGAATATTGCGTATATTATCAATGTTGGCAGCAATGTGAGAAACACCACTGTCATCATTTCATTCCAGTAAATCTGTATGCCATTTACTCCCTTGAAAAAATTCAGGACAAGCGGCAGGGTGTAGAGGCTCTTACTGTGTATAACCATCAACGGCCACAGGAAATTGTTCCATGATCCTATGAAAGTATAGATGAATGAAGCCGCAAACGCAGGTTTCGCCATCGGTGCAGATATTTTAGTGAATATCTGGAACGGATTCAGCCCATCCAGTTTTGCCGCTTCCTCTACCTCCTTTGGTATGGTCAGAAAATACTGCCTGAACAGGAATACGTTGAGAGCAGAGGCTATCTCGGGAATGATTATTCCCTGATAGGTGCTGAGCCATCCTATATTAAGCATGAATACGTATGACGCCACGGATACAACAGGGAACGGTATCATCAGAGTTCCCAGAACTGTGTAGAAAATCATCTCCCTCCCCCTGAAATTTAGCCTGGCAAATGCGTATCCCGCAATCGATCCTACAAATACGCTGCTGAATAGGACGATTAAGGTAACAAATATGCTGTTGAAATACCATCGTGGAAATGACCCGAAACTCCAGACGGAACCCAAATTTTGAACGAAATTTGAGAGACTGGTGCCGCTCAGTGGATTCAGGTTGGGCGGAAAATGTGCGAAGATGCTTGTCCTGAACATCTTCAGCATCATCCAGTAGAACGGGAGGACGTAAATCACCACAGCAAGGATCATCATCAACTGTATGGCCACTTTCTTTACACGCCCAATCGAGAGAATGGCGGAATTCTGTTCTGTTGCCACGCGCTTTATTCTGTTTTTTTTCTTTTTTTCTTTCGTTACATTGAATGTTTCCATTTTGAATCACGCCCACCTTAATTCTTTAAGATACCTTCTCTGGAGTAGGGTGACCGCCATAATGACTGCAAAAAGTATAAATGAGGCAGCGGATGAAACTCCGAGGGTACCGAAGTAAAGAAACGCCCTGTTGTAAATATAAATCAGGGGCACATATGTTGAATTGGCAGGTCCGCCGCCGGTTATTACAAATACCTGATCAAACAGCTGCATTGATCCTATCACGCCAAGCACTACAACCAGAAATGTTGTGAAGCTGAGCATCGGGGCATAGATATACCGGAATCTCTTCCATCCGGAACGGATTCCATCGAGGCTTGCCGCCTCAAGAATATGTGGAGGGATGGCCTGAAGCCCGGCGAGGTACATTACCATGAAATAAGGGGCTGTTGAGAAAATATTCATGGCCATTATAGCCGGGAACGCAAAAGTGGTACTGAAGAAGAAATTTATGGGCTGAACGCCAAACATGGAAAGGAAATAATTGACCATTCCCTGCCTGGAGAAAACCCAGATGAATATTATGGAAAGAGCAACCGGGGAGGTTATAGCAGGAACAAATACCAGCGCCCTGCTCATTCGCGTGATCCTGAAACGGTAATTGAACAGCATGGCGAGCGAGAACGCCAGAATCGTCTGTAATGTTACGACCACGGCTGTATAGTACATTACATTCAGAACCGAAATAGCAAAGAGGCTGCTGTGCAGAACCTCTGCATAGTTTGAGATCCCTGCAAAATGGATCTGGTGCCCGAAGGGATTGTAATAAAAAAGACTGATTGCGAAAGAGTAAAAAGCCGGAAAGAAGATGAAAACAACGATCAGCAGTAGAAGTGGAGCAATTAGGATATACCCATATCTGCTTTCCATGCCGTCGTTTAATTTTACTGTTTTTTTATTTTGTCTGCCTGTGCTTAACAAGATTATTCTCCTTTTTGTTCCTTAAATAAATAAATATTAAAAAATAGTGGGAAAATAAAGATAGCTCTACCCGGTGGATGTCCCTGCAAGAGTTGCATTTGTTACTATCAACATCTGCTGGATTCCGGTCTGGATGGATATTTTCCCTGCGAATACGTTCGCGTATATGTTGTGGACTTCATGCTCGGCTGCCACGAAGTTTGTTGTGTTGTAGTTCCATCCGTATGCGTAGGGGAACTGGTCTCCCGCATACGCCTGTATGGGGAAGTTTGACTGGTACCATGTGCTGTTGAGTATGGCTATCCTGGAAGGCAGAGCAAGACCCTTGGAAACCCATGTCTTTTCACCGGATGGTCCTGTGAAGAACTGAACAAACTGATCAGCGATCCACTTCTGTGTGCCATTAAGAGCACTGTTTACTCCCAGTCCAACATTGAACATCATTGTTGCTCTGATTAGATTCTCAGGCATATGATAGTAGCCGACCTCGCTCATGTTGTTGTAGAAAGCTGAGCCGGAAGCGTTGAGAACAGGAACTGTCCATGTTCCACTCACCACCATCCCTATATTCCCAGCTGAAAAGTCTCCGCCATTCCATCCAGCACTGAAATTGGAATTGAGCTGAGCAAGGCCCTTTGCATACAGGTTATACCAGAAAGTCATACCTGCAGCAAATCCGGTTGTGTTATTAACTGCAGCATCTCCCTTCTGGTTGATCCACTGTCCCTTTGACTGATGCATGAACGCGAGAGCTCTTGCGACCTGCGGACCAACTACCATCGGTGCCACGTTATTTATTCCGGCACTTTTAGCGAGTGATTCGTTGGCCTTGAGCTGTGAAAGAGTTTTCATCATGTTTGTCCAGTTCCATGTGGTGTTGCCAGGGTAAGCTACGTGTTCTGCATTGAATATGTTTTTGTTGTAATAAACCAGCAATGGACTCCAGTCCTTGGGTGCAGCATAAAGTCCACCCTTGAAGTAGAAGGTGTGAAGGATTGACGGGGCGAATCCGCTGAGGTTATAGCTGCTGTTTCCAGTGAGAACCGGAGTCAAGTTCTGGAGATAGCCCTGCGACCCGAATTCCGGGACAGCGTAATTCTCTATATAGAAGACACCAGGTGCGCTGTTTGAAGAAAAGTCCGTAGACAGTGTTCCATAGTAATTCGATGTTATGGGTTCAAACTTGACTGTCACATTGGGATGTGCAGCATTGAACAGGTTCGTCATGTTCACATCAAACTTATATTCCTGACCGCTTGAGGCCCAACCTGAGAAAATGATGGTCGGTTTCGCCACACTATTGTTGTGCGTGACGACCTCATATATTCCAATCGCCGATGCTATTACCAGTACAGCGACTATGATTGCTATTAGTCTATTTTTTTCCACGGTATCACCGTTGAACTATACTAATGATAATTAGTATAAAAAGTTTGCAGTGTCAAAATTCTAAATGTTCAAAAATTAGATACATCATGTTCTAAGATTCCACATAATGCGTGTAAAGGTGGAATTTTTATACGTTTAGCAGACATATCTTTGCAGGACGGAGTGCTCTTCTCTTGGACAGCGAGAAGGGAAATATACGTGTTCAAATATGGGACAATTATTGAGAAATCATGGTATATGTTCCTAGGCTCTCACAAAGAATCTTAAAATCATAAAGTCTGGCACATACTCGCAGTCTAAAAATTGAGATTGCACCACAAGATTGATTAAGAATCTGGTGAATAAGGAAAAATAGGATATACATATGGCACATAAAAATTCAGGGAAAAAGGTAGCCATCGCAGCAATAGTAATTGTTGTGGCCCTTGTTGCATTGTACGGAATCACACCATATGCAATTACCACTAAGATCTCCAACCTTAAGCCCAATACCGTGGTTTACATATATGGTACCGTAGAAAAGCGTCTAGCGTTCGGGCAATTCAGCGGATTCAACATGAGCGATGGAACCGGGTCAGTCTTTGTAATCTGGAATGGAACGCTTCCAGCGCCTGGAGACCATGTAATGGTGCATGGGGAGGTCAAAAGCTTTTTTCTGTCAAACAATGAATTTGTACAGGCTAGTTCCGTAAATCAATGGTATTTCTGAAATAATGAAATTTCCATTGGGAAACCTGCTTAGGAGAGACAGTGTGGTTGGAACCATGTTTCTCCAAAGTAAGATTGCATGAATCATACCTTTAACCGGATGTAAAGGTTAACAGATAATGTAAAAGCACATAGCCACCTTTTTGGCTCACTTGACATTTTGATTATTATTATGATTTTAGAGTCGAGGATCGTTGAAACGTCCTAACCTGAAGTCGATTGCCTCTTGTGCGGGTAGATCGTATTCATTATCAGGGAGGTTTGGCAACTTCAGGCCCTCAACTTTCAAGACATGATTACTTTCAGCTGATCTCCTGAAGAGAGGCTCATCCTTCACTAGAACCCTGTAATCCTCGTCTAAGGTCCAGATATATCTATCGAATAATGAGTGGTGATTCCTGCATAACAATATGCCATTTCTAAGATCCTTTGAAGTCCCCCTGTCACTCACAGGGATTAGGTGGGCGGCTTCCACTCCAATTGGTTGGCCATGGAAATGATATCCAAGTTCGCAGAGGCTACATTTTTCGTGATAGAGACGTCGTATTCCAGCTTGAAACGCCCTTTCCCTGATTACCTTAGTCGTCTCGGACACCGGTAACTCGCCCGTTTCATATGGTATAAATGGAGATATTAATTTGACCTTCATGGGCTTTGCTTCCACATCGATCGGTTCACCATGAATAATAAAGTGTGTTCCATCGAACGCCTCTACATAAGCAAGGCCCATAACTTCATAAGTTCTTTGCGAACCAGGCAAATCACGTTGAATGAACACCCCTAACGGCACATTGTCATCCATTGAATTGAGGAGTGCCCTGTTTGTGTTAAGCGATAAATCCGTTTCACCACCCCTTGCTTCTGGAGTGTATCTGTAATACCATGAGCCATCTGGGAGTATATCCGGGTCTTTATCATCATACGGTCCACGCGATGTTTGTCGAATCCAAAGTGCGTATTGTGAGTTTTGAGGTTTGTAAATACCTTTTTGAGTTTTAAATCCGGGTATGACATCCTGCAGGTCTCTGCTTAAGGCTTTAGACCCATTTAATTCTCTTATGTGCAGCAATGATTTCTCCAAATTCTCATCATTGATTCTTTTGACTGGATCAGCCATGAAAGTTAAACAAGTGTTATGGAATAAAATTACCTGTTAAGCCATAATCCATGGAAATATTGTACTGAATTCAGTATAATTTAAGTTCTAAAAACTTGAACTCCCCAATATTTTAGAAATTGACTCCATTCCAAGAAACTCTTCAATTTACCTTGCTTTTTTGGGATCTTCCATGAATAGAAATATTCTTCATTTTAGCGATAAAATGAATTTTAGATTATCGATTATTCAATGAAGCTAGATACGCCGTTCATCTATGGGATTCGGAGAACTGAAGACATACCTGGACAGGATTTGCCCTCACTAGGAGTAAATTATATATACATAGATACATATATGCATAAATATGGTAAAAATAATTTCCATTCAAGATGATGTTTACGCAGAACTCACAAAGAGAAAGGACAAGAAGTCTTTTTCCCAGGTAATACGTGAGCTCATTTCCGAAACAAAAAGAGAAACTACCGTAAAGGATTTGAATCGATACTGGGCCCTGATTTCTTCTGAGGAGGGCAAAATGCTAGAGAATAATGTTATCGAAGGAAGAATGAGAGCAAAGTCCAGAAAGATAAAGGAGATGTGAATAGGTGGCGCCTGTCATTGATACCAATGTCCTGATCGATCTCGTCAAAGGTAATCCTTCGGTAAAGAATGTCTTGGAAGAACATTCTAGCGAAAGCGCATCAATAACGGTGATAAACAGATATGAATTTCTTAGGGGAATCTATGCATCAATATCAAGAATTGACAGAAGAGAGATGCTCCTTGAATTTCTTGATCAGTTCAAGGTATACGATTTTACCTCAAAAACTGCACGAGTCTGTGCAGAGATATATTCCAAGCTAAGGGAAAATGGTTTATTAATTAATGAATTAGACATAATAATACTGAGCATTTGTGCAGAAAACCATGAGTCAATTATAACAAACGATAAGGACTTCCTAGATGCAGGAGAAATAAGTGGCGTGAAGGTGCACTTTCCAAGGTCCTGAGGTGATTAGG
Organism: Thermoplasmatota archaeon; assembly: GCA_023488885.1. Taxonomy (GTDB): domain Archaea; phylum Thermoplasmatota; class Thermoplasmata; order Thermoplasmatales; family Thermoplasmataceae; genus JAJZOM01. The sequence continues at coordinate 15,356 of JAMDDH010000044.1, forward strand.
ACGTTCACTGTAGATAGATAATAGTCTAAAGAGATTACTTTCTTTTAAAATCAAGCTCTCACTAATTCCTTCTTGTATCTCCTTGTACGAAAGGTACTTCTTTTATCGTTTCGAAAGAGCTGACCACCGTCTGATTCCTCCTGGTGCAAAAGAAATTAAGGAAGACATAATGAAAGTAGTCTTATGACTTCAATTTCTGTTTAAACTACTTTTTCTTCTCAACAAAAGATATACCCACATTAGTATTGTGAAAATGAGCAAGTTTACTGCCAGTGCGATGAATGAAGGAGTATTACTGCCCCCCATTATAATAATTATACCTAACAAATATCCTTTCATTTTTCAGGAAAGTTTTCTCGCTTCCATGATCTAGATCCTATTCTCTTCTATACACAAAATTCAGGATACTATCAATTAGTTACAGGGGATTTATGCGAACGAATACAAAATTATTTACAATAATGTTTATCTATGTGTAATTAATAGAAAGACATGATCTCAACGGAAAATGAGGTTATTAGCGTACGTCTCAAAAAGGGAACCAGGGAGAAGTTAAAGAATCTGGGGATAAATCCATCGGAGGAAGTTAGAAAATATCTTGAAGATTTAGCCTGGAAGAAGGATGCTAGAAATACCATTGATAAGCTGGAATTGATGATACAAAAACACTCAAAGCCTTCAGAAACAGGTTTCGCAGTCAAGTCCATTCGTGAGGATAGGGATGAGGGTCACTGATTCCTCGACCATAGTCAAGTTCTTTTCTCAAGAGCCAGGTTGGGAAAACCTACGGGAATACCTTTATGAGCCCATTACAATAGAACTCTCAGTAAAAGAGCTCGGAAATGCTTTATGGAAAAAAGTAAATAGAGGGGAATTTGAAGAGGTAAATGCCCGTGAAGTTCTGACAGAATTTCAGCGTATCGGAAAGTTCCTGGCACAGGGGAAATACTTAGGAAAAGCTTTCGAAATAGCGGTGAAGTATAAAATCACCATATATGATTCTCTTTTCATAGCAGCTGCTTCTCTAGAAGGTTACGATCTTGTCACATCAGACGTGAAACAGGCAACTGTATCGAAAGATCTAGGCATAAAGACAACAATATGTTGAATAAAGGCTTGAAATTTTTCCATGAGGTAACATGCCGAGAATATCGGCGAAATCTGTCAAATATACACATAATCTATGTATCTGGGGATTGATTAGCTGCCTCCCTTGTTCGATTGTTGTTATGACTGAATTAAAAGAAGCGTGACGTAAAAAGTATTTCTTCTAGTATTTAACGTCGATACTGCTTGACAACAGAGGTATCATATTGAACTTAACACATTTTTTTTCACATTCTGAGGTCGGATATCTTTGACTTATTTGTTCCATCAAACGACAAGCGATTTTTTTTCACGAAAAGAAACTTAATAACAGGCACATTCCTATTATAGCATGGAACCAAGAATCAGATACAAAGAAACAGCACCTGATTTGTATCACAGCCTCCTGATGCTGGAAAAATCGATAAATAATTCTGGCCTTGACAGAACAATTTCCAATTTAGTGAAGATCCGCGCATCACAGATTAACGGGTGCGGCTGGTGCCTCGACATGCACACAAAGGATGCACTTGCTGACGGGGAAAGCATTCACAGGATTTCACTCATTGCAGCATGGTGGGAATGCCCTCAGTTCAATGAGAAGGAGAAGTCTGCCCTTGAATGGACTGAAATAATCACGCTTATATCGAAAAGGAAACCGGATGATGAAGCGTATGCAAGGTTGAGGGAGCATTTCAGCGATAAAGAAATCGCCTACCTTACGGGAGCTATAGTTGCCATTAACTCTTGGAACCGGTTGAACATAGCGTTCAAAACTGTTCCCGGAACTTATGTTGTTCCGGAAAGAAGTCCAAAATGATATTCGACGTACCTCTGCTGCGACAGTGTAACTCGTCATTTCTCGTAGCAAGATGAAGTGGATCTTTGATCACTGCCTCAGGGAGATCAGGAAAAAATGGGTTAAGGGCAAATCCGGCCCGAGAAGTTAAGTTATTTCGTATTTTCCACTGCCTTATCAACTGAGGAAATTTAGACGCAATGTTGCCGGAATATCTCCACGATCTTAGTTTCTAGGGTTGTTTCCTTTAACGGAATTGCCCATTCCTTTTTGGGGAGGAAATGCCAATATTACACTCTCCCCTAGTATGTATCATACAGAAATTTACGGCAACGCATTGCTATAAAATGAATTTAATGTTTCCCTTTCCGCAGGTCAGTACGGGTGGACACACCCTCCATCTCAAATTTCGTTGTGGTTCATCATATCCTTCCCAAAATACGGAGAACCGGATTCAGTCATCCAGTCAACCAATAGTGTGAGTCAATAAAACCTGCACTGTTATGAAATATATGCAGGATTCTTTACGTAAGGTAAAGCCATTATATGTGCAGAGGATAATATAACAAATGGCTAAGAAAGGCACAATAAGTTCAAAGGGTCAAATAACGCTTCCCAAGGACTTGAGGAAGAAATACCATTTGAACGAAGGAGAGAGTGTTCTTATATTGGATTCTGGTGAAGGTATTCTCATCAAGCACGGAAAGGAGACCCTGAGAGGTATCCTAAAGGGAAAGATCGACATTGAGGAACTGGAAAAAGATGTCAAGAATCTAAGAGAAGAGTGGAAGATGTGACAGACTTCATAACAGATGCTGTGGGACTTGCTAGGTATCTTGAAGATAGTCTGCCAGACTCTGCATCGGATGCATTTGGTAAAGCTGAACGAGGAGAGGCTTCAATCCTGGTTCCTCAAATAGTAGTGGGTGAGTTTATTTACATTGCTATGAAAGGAAGACTAAAGCTTGCTGAACCAAAGAGCTCGGTTAAGCTGATTTTAGAGGAATTACGGGGAGCCTCTTTCATCTTTCTGTCTGACTTCCCGGCAGAGGCATGGGATAACTTCCTCTCGCTTGAGGTTCCAGAGCTACATGATAGGCTAATTGCTGCAGAAGCTCTGTGTCGCAATGTTCCACTTATTTCCAGCGACCCTGCGTTTTATGGGATCCCCAATCTAATAACAATTTGGAAATAGTCTGAAAACAAATCTGTTATTTGCCCATGTTGAAATGATCAGACTGGTTAGTTTGAGGACAGATAGCAAAAGTAAAGGCGTTGTCTTTAGCATATGATAAGACGGAATGAAAGTGCTTGGAACCTTTTGTAATGAAGTATATGCACAACACTTTAGTTTACCTTCAATTAGCTCTTTACGGGAAAGATGAAAACCCGCCATGGAATCGACGTGTGCTACAATGCACAGATATCCGTTGACGACAAGCATCATCTTATCGTGGATTACGATCTCGACAACGACCCCACAGATTACGCCTCCATGGTTCCCATGTCGGAAAGAACCAGGGAGATCCTCCAGTCTGAGGACATGAAATCACTTGCAGACAAGGAATATTTCTCATTTGAGAATGTGAAGGGCCTGTCTGATAGCGGAATCACAGGATACATTCCTGAGGCAAGGCATGGAATGCCCGATAAGAAGACAGGAATACCTGCGCCGGAATTCCACGAATTGAAATTCCTATACGATAAGGAAAACGATACCTACAGATGTCCGCAGGGAGAGACCATGGCTTATCTCAGGAACCAGAAGACGATCATGGGGACTGTTTTCCGCATATACTCCACTGAAGCCTGTGCGTCCTGTCTTCTCAGGTCGAAATGCACCTCTTCGAAGAGGG
>JAMDDH010000051.1 GCA_023488885.1 Thermoplasmatota archaeon
TTTAATATACCTTAATTGAATGAAAATGAATAATAATAACAAAGGTCTAACTTAACATAGATGAAAGACCTGTTTGCCATGATTCTCAAGACCGATAACTATCTTTCAGGATTGGGAATCGAAGTGAAGGAAGTTAATCCCGGATCTGTGGAGTTAGTTATTCCGTTGAAGGAGAGCTTGCTCAGGATAGGTGGCATCATGAACGGGGGAGCAATAATGAGCATCCTGGATGCTGCTGGAGGATTAAGCGTCCTCAGCTACGGAGAAAAGAGCAATCAGGTAACCATCAGCCTGAACACCAGCTTCTACCTCCCCGTTAAAGAAGGCCCTGTGACTGTCCGCGCGAGAGTCACCAAGAAAGGAAGGAATGTCTCGTTCTCCAGAATTGAGCTATTCGATGCCACCGAAAAACTATGCGCAGAGGCAAACGGGTCCTGGTATGTATTCAGGTGATAAACTTGATTGAAGACATTGATCCTGCAAAATTTGAGAATTCGTTAAACAGTAAGACCGTAATAATGGCAGTTACTGCCAGCATTTCCATTTACAGGGTGCCTGATATCGTGCGTGACTTGCGAAGAGAGGGTGCCAGGGTTGTTGTTGCAATGTCGCGCGAAGCTGTACAGCTTGTGAATCCGGAGATCATGAAATGGGCATCCGGTAACAGCGTAGTTACAGAAATAACCGGAGAGATTGAACATATAAAATATTTCACCGACCATCCCGAAGATACTCTCCTCCTGATCTGCCCCGCCTCATACAACGTCATTGGCAAAATTGCATCCGGAATCTCTGATGATGTGCCGTCACTATTCTTTTCATTTGCCTTTGGAAACGGGAATCCTGTCGTTATATGCCCCGCTATGCACGAGGGGATGATGAAAAATCCGGTAAAGTTACAGAACCTGCAGGATCTGCAATCCATGGGCGTCATCGTGGTTCCCCCGAGAATTGAAAGCCTCAAGGCAAAAATCTCTGATTCTGAGAATATACTGGATTACGTTTCCAGATCATTCAATGGGCAGGCACTCAAGGGAAAGAAGGTCTTAATCATAGGTGGAAGGGGGGAGGAAACAATAGATCCCGTGCGAACACTTACGAATCATGGGAGCGGTTTTACTGCATCATGGTTTGTCCGGAATGCTTTCAGGCTTGGTTCGGAGGAAGTATTCTTTGTGGGGAATTCAACGTTCACCATACCGGAATATGCCCGGACTCTTGACGCTATTACCATGGAAGAATTTGAGGAAAAGACCATTGATCTCATCGGGAAGAACAAATTTGATGTGATAATCAACACTGCCGCTCTTCCGGACTTCTCTGTTGTGAACAGGAGTATGGAAAAGATAGACAGCAAAAAAAGCGTGGAACTTAAGCTTATTCCGAGAAAGAAGCTGAATGACCTCATCAGAGAGAAGTATGATGGCTTTCTGGCAGTGTTCAAGCTTTCCGGCGAGTTTTCCATGAGTGCGATCAATGAAAAATTCAGGAACTCATCCCCTGACCTGATAGTTTTTAATCCCTACTCAAGTGGAGACGGAGCTTTCGGGCTCGTCTCAAATGAATATACTGTCATAACCGGGAATGAACTGGAGGAACTGGGCAAAGTTTCGAAAGCTGAGATGTCATGGAAAGTTCTTTCCCGTATATCTGAACTGGTTCAGAAAGAAAAATGAGGGTTTTTTAATCCTTGCAGAACACACTCATGATTTGCCGTCAAATCATTCGTTCAAACGTCGATCTCCTTGAGGAAGTCCAGTATTAAACCGGATACTACCGCCGGGTGAGTTGAATGTGGTGTGTGGCCTGCATCAGGGATTATTCTCAATCTGCTGCCCGGTATTCCCTTATGAAGTTCATCAGAGTACCTTCGGTCTATTATTCTGTCACCTTCGCCCCAGATGATGAGCGTATCTTCGGGAAGCTTCGATAATTCCCCTGGATTAATTCTCTCCATGCCGGTGGCATTATGCACCACAATTTTCCTGATTATGTCCGCGTCATTAGCGGAGTTCATATCCATCACTTTTTTGACAAAATGTTCCACAACTTCCGGAGGTTCCTCTCCAAGTGTCTTATTGATGCCTGCGGAATCTATGAGTATAAGAAACCGCGGTTTTTTCCCGGATAAGGAATATCTCATGGACACCCACCCTCCATAGGAATTTGCTACAAAGCCAAACTCATCAATCTTCAGGGATTCGAGGAAATGCCCCAGAAATTCCACCTGGCTGGATATTGAAAATAAATCCGTATTATGGGCTGATTTACCGTGGCCCAGCAGATCCGGGATTATTAGCCGGTATTTCTCTGGGAAATGTGGAGCCAGTTTTAACCAGTTATTGCCAGAACCTCCGAGCCCATGAAGGAAAACAATCGGGAAACTGCCATCTCTGTGTAGATAAGAAACAACACCAAGAGGGGTACGGACGTATGAGCGTTCCATATTAATACTTTATTGCTACATTTCATAAAAAATTGTATTATGGCAAGTGCCAAGACATGTATTCACCAATTATTACGAATTTCGTAATCATGGGCGAAGGGTTTCGGTAAAAACCTTTTTAAACCTTCCAATAAAAGTACGTGGGTAGTTCGAAAAAATTGGTTTATGACTTCCGAGAAGGAAGCAAGGAAATGGTTGCTATTCTGGGTGGCAAGGGAGCCGGTCTGGCGGAAATGACAAAACTTGGGCTGAATGTTCCTCCCGGTTTCACTATTTCCACTGAAGCCTGCCCTGAATACCTTAGTAAAGGTACTTTCCCGAAGGGATTGTGGGAAGAGATCCTGGAACATCTGAAAATCCTCCAGAATTCCAGTGGGAAAGAATTTGGCGGTCTCAAGGATCCTTTGCTGGTATCCGTGCGATCGGGCGCAGCCGTAAGTATGCCGGGAATGATGGATACCATACTGAACGTGGGACTGAATGACCAGACTGTTGAAGTGCTTGCGTCAAAGACCAATAACAGGCGATTCGCTCTAGATTCTTACAGGAGACTGATCCAGATGTTCGGGAATGTTGTCATGAACATTCCGCATTCAGACTTCGAAGAGGCAATGATTGAACTGAAGATCAAGGAGAAAATCAAAAGTGACACTGAATTTACCGAGAAATCCTTGGAGATTCTCATTGGCGAATTCAAGGAGATATACGGGAAACATCACATGACATTCCCCCAGGATCCGTTGAACCAGCTTAAAATGGCAATTGAGGCCGTCTTCAAATCGTGGAATACGGAACGTGCGGTTACTTATAGGGAACTCAACAACATTCCGGATGATCTTGGCACCGCTGTCAGCATAGTTTCCATGGTTTTCGGCAACATGGGCGAAGATTCAGCCACCGGGGTTGCGTTTACCCGCGATCCGAACACCGGTGAACGAAAAATTTTTGCAGAATACCTTTCGAATGCTCAGGGTGAAGACGTGGTAGCAGGGATCAGGACACCCCATGAGATTCAGGACCTGAAAAAGGAGATGCCGGAAGCATATTCGCAGCTCATAAAATCAGCAGGAATTCTTGAGCAGCACTACAGGGACATGCAGGACATAGAGTTCACCATCGAAAAGGGAAAATTCTATCTTCTGCAGACAAGGAGCGGAAAAAGGTCTGCAAGAGCTGCGATTAAAGTGGCAGTTGATCTTGTTGCGGAGGGACTGATTAAAAAAGAGGAAGCCATCCTGAGAGTTATGCCTGAAACCCTGGACACACTGCTGCATCCCCAGGTCAGGTACAATGGCACTGAAAAATTGCTGGGAAAGGGATTGGCAGCATCTCCCGGAGCTGCATCCGGAACAATAGTGTTCTCCTCGGAGAGGGCAGTGGAACTTTCCAAAGAGAAGAGGAAGATAATACTGGTCAGACCTGAAACCACTGCGGATGATGTCAGGGGGATGGCAGTATCGGAGGGCTTCCTGACGCAGAAAGGAGGAATGACCTCACATGCTGCCGTTGTGGCGAGAGCCATGGGAAAACCTGCGGTTGTTGGTGTGGAGGCTATGAACGTAAACCTCAGGGAGCAGACTATCAGAATCGGTGATACCCTGTTAAGGGAAGATGATACGATCACAGTCGACGGAACAAACGGACAGTTCATTCTCGGGGAGGCTACCCTGGAAACATCCTCAATAACTCCTGAGGCAAATGTCCTCCTGAAGTGGTGTGACGAGTACAGAAAACTGGGGATAAGGGCTAATGCAAACACTCCACTGGAAGCAAGGGTGGCAAGGGAAAACGGCGCAGAAGGTATCGGCCTGGCAAGGACAGAGAGGATGTTCCTTGGAAATGACAGGATTCAGATAATGAGGGCAATGATAATGAGCGCAAATCTGGCTGAAAGACTGAAGTACCTTGACATGCTTCTTCCGATGCAGATAGCCGATTTCACTGAATTCTTCAGAACCATGGACGGTTATCCGGTAATCATCAGGCTTCTTGACCCTCCTCTCCATGAGTTCCTTCCGGACAAGGAGGGAATTCTCAATGAGATATTCGACTTGAAACTGAAGCTGAGCAGCACAAAGGATTCGAAGGAAATGGATGACCTGATCTCCAAGCTTTCTGAACTTAAACGAATACTTGATACCATCAAGAACCTGGAAGAATTCAATCCTATGCTTGGTTTCAGGGGTTGCAGGCTCGGGCTCAGCTATCCTGAGATCTATGAAATGCAGGTAAAGGCCATTATTACTGCAGCCGCCAAGGTAAAAGATCAGGGGCACAGTATATTCCCGGAGATAATGATCCCCCTGATAGGCCACAGCAATGAACTTAGAACCCTGAGGAACAAGCTTGAGAAGGTCGCGGCAAAACTCTCGGAAGGAGCTGATTTGGAATACAAATTCGGAACGATGATAGAGATACCGAGGGCCTGCGTAACTGCCGATCAGATAGCAAAGTACGCTGACTTCTTCTCGTTTGGCACAAATGACCTGACTCAGATGACCTTCGGATACAGCAGGGATGATGCTGAAGGAAAGTTTCTTGCCAGCTATCTTGAAGAGGGCATACTGGCCTCCGACCCGTTCATCACTGTGGATGAGGAAGGAGTTGGTGAACTGATGAAGATGGCAGTACGTAAGGGCAAGCAGGCCAGAAAAGATCTTGAAGTCGGAATCTGCGGGGAGCAGGGAGGAGATCCGGAAACAATCTACTTCTGCCATAAGATCGGGCTGGACTACGTTTCCGCTTCGCCGCACCGGATACCCGTCGCAAGGCTGTCTGCAGCAAGAGCTTCATTGCTGCAGAGCAGATAATTTCAAATTTTGCAAAGAATGATATTTGGCTTGACAATTAACTATTTACATGGCTTATGAAGATCTGGGAGATTACCTCTCCACACTGAAGAAATCCAATATGATCAAAGAGGTGGTAACAGAGGTTGATCCCAATCTCGAACTTACCCATATCCTCAGCGAAGAACTCAGGATCGGGAATAAGAGCACGATTCTTTTCACGAATGTAAAAGGATCGGAAATCCCGGCTGTTGGAAACCTTTTTTCCACCTGGGACAGGATGAAAATGATTCTTGGTGACGATCCGGAAGCTGTGGGAAAGCATCTTCTCAGCATTATCCAGGTTCCCGGCGATACAGAATCCCTTATTTCCAGGGGACTTCAGATGATGAGGGAGCTTGGCGGAATAAAACCGAGGGTGTCATCATCCATCGGATCAGGGCATTCTGTAATCGAGAAGCCTGACCTGGGGAGATATCCGATCTGCAAGACGTGGCCAGAGGATGGCGGTAAGTTCATCACTCTGCCGCTCGTAGTGACCAGTGACCCTGTGACCGGAACACGGAATGTCGGCATGTACAGGATGCAGATGTATGATTCCGAGACCCTGGGCATGCACTGGCAGATCCACAAAGGCGGCGCTGAACATGAGCACGATTATTCTGAAAGGAAAAAGATCATGGATGTTGCTGTGATCCTTGGAACTGATCCGCTGACAATATTCTCGGCAGTGGCGCCGCTTCCAAACGGCATTGATGAATTCTCTTTTTCAGGCCTGGTCTCGAAAAAGAGGATGGAACTTGTAAAAGGACAGACCGTTAATCTTGAGTATCCCAAGAATTCCGAGATTGTTCTCGAGGGTTACGTAGACCCCTCCGAAACAAGGATCGAGGGGCCATTTGGTGACCATACCGGCTATTATTCGCTTGAAGAGGAATTTCCTGTTTTTCACATTAAAAGGATAATAGAGAAGAAGAATCCTGTCTATCCGACCACAATTGTGGGAAAATTATGGCATGAGGACGTAATTCTGGGGAAGGCCATCGAGAGGATGTTCCTGCCCATAATACGATTCCAGATTCCAGAAATCGTGGAGATGAACACCATGGAAGAAGCAGTTTTCCATAACATGGTTGTGGTATCCATAAGAAAGAGGTATCCGGGCCAGGCGAAGAAAGTAATGTTTGCCCTGTGGGGTCTCGGTCAACTTATGTTCTCAAAGATCATCGTGGTTGTTGACAGTGACATCGACGTTCATGACAGGAAACAGGTTATCTGGGCGATGACCACAAGGATTGATCCCCAGAGAGATGTAACCATTATTCCCGGCACTGTAACGGACAGCCTTGACCATGCATCCCAAATGTTCAATTACGGGTCTAAAATGGGTATAGACGCAACGAGGAAAAATGCAGATGAGGGCTACACGAGAAAATGGCCGGAAGTCATGGATGTTCCTGATGAATTGAAAGAAACAGTGAAAAAGAGATGGAGTGAATACGGGCTATGAATCTTAAAGACATCATTGAATACATTAAACTGGAACATACTGTTTTTGATTTGCCATTTGTTCTCAGTGGGGCAGTTCTTGCATCACAGAATTCCTACGATTACGGGAAACTCGTGCTGATACTCCTGGCGACCACGTTCGCAAGGGCCACAGCTATGTCTGTAAACAGGATAGAGGGATTCAAATATGACGTCAGGAACCCAAGAAAAAGTGGATGGACACTGGTGTCAGGGAAACTGAGCCTGAAGGGTGCACTCATTCTCACTGCGATCTTTGGAACCATATTCGAGGTCTCAGCCTTCCTTCTGAACAGCTTTGTCTTCATGCTTTCCCCCATAGTCCTTGTTCTCTTTGTTACAGATCCATTCATGAAAAGAATTACGCCATGGAGGCACCTCTACATGGGACTCACTATCGGAGTGGGTGTGCTTGCGGGATATCTTTCCATAACTCCGGTTTTTCCGCACGCATGGCCCCTGTACCTCGTATTCCTCGCATCTTCACTCTGGATTGCCGGTTTTGACATGATTTACACTATTCCCGATATTGAGCACGACCGTGCCTCAGGCCTGAGAACGGTTATGACTGATTTCGGGATAAAGACCGGCCTGCTGCTGTCAAATGTTGTTCATGCCATTACTTTTGCGTTCTTCCTTGTCCTCGCGTTCTACCTCAATTCGATATTCTATGACCTTTCGCTGATACCAATCCTGGCACTGATCATATACCAGCATTACATCGTGAATCCCGAGGATCCGAACAGCATCAGGGTCTCGTTCCAGAATTCAAATACTTTCATAGGTTTCATATTTCTTATCGGTGTGGTTCTTTCAATAAGTTTTCAGACATTTTAGGAAATATAATCCACCTTTTTCTTCAATTCGGATTTATTCCTGCCCATCCTGACGAATATAGCAAAAGCAATTATGGCCAGCACACCGAATAGATCCACCGATGACCAGACATAAAGCCCCCGAAAAGCATAGACAGACAGGAAGAAGGATCCAATGGATGGCCCTATTGCCCTTCCGGCAGAATTCACTGTCCCCATGAAGCCGAGATATCTTCCGACCTTATTTTCCGGAGCTATCTTCGACACTATGCTGTTCATCACCGGTGAAACCAGGTTCTCACCTATGGTTATGATCAGCATGTCGAGCATAAGGTCGGGAAGATTCGATGACAGGCTCACGAGGAAGTATCCAAGACTGTAGGCTATGGTACCTGCAATCAGGGACACCATCTCCGGATACCTCTTCATGAAATTGGTTATGGGGTACTGCCCAAGAACCACAACCGTCCCGTTCACGGCATAAATGTATCCCATCATGTTCTCTGGAATGCCGACCTGCAGGTTCGAATATACCGGCAGAGTTACGGTGAACTGTGATGAGACCAGGGTTACAAAGAATGTTCCAATGGTGAAAGCCAGAAGGTATCTGTCATATACCAGCACATGCATTTCACCTTTAGTTCCGTCCCTTGTTTTCCTCTCTTTCCACCGGTCTCTGATGAATATCTTAACGATAAGCCCTTGAATAACACTGCAGGCTGCAACAAGTACGAATATCCAGAAGATGCCAAGGTTGATTATCAGAGATCCAGTCAGCGGACCGATGGCCCAGCCAAGGTTTGACATTATTCTGTACAGCACATAACCATTCATTCGTTCCGATTCTGCGGTCACGTCAGCCACGATTGCGCTTGCCGAGGGGAATACAAGAGCACCGCCAATTGAAGTCAATATGAACAGGGTGACAATGATCAGGACGGAAGCGCCTATGTAGAGGTTTAACGCGACGGAAATGAAGAGTATAGAACTGATGGTACTGCCTATGAGCAGAGTTTTCTTTCTCCCGATAAAGTCTGACAGCCCACCGCCCAGCAGGCTGAAAATTATTGATCCGACGGAAAGGAGCGTGAATATTATGCCCACAACATACACCGGCACGCCAAGATCTATGTTGAAGAATAGTGCCATGAAGGGCCAAGTAGCACCAAAGCCAATGGAACGGATGCCGGATGCAATGCTGACAGCCCAGAGTTCATTGTTATCAAGCATGAAATGCCGGGTTGTTCTGCTACTCTTCGTGTCGGAATAGGAGATTGCAATATAAAAATGGTTTGAAGCAAACCGGGATGGAAGCCTGCTAAATCGGGAAAAATAAGATTATTTCAGAAGGCAAGTCCTCTTATGATATATTTACCAAAGAATCCTTTTTTTAGGATCACAGTCTGCCTGTCCCTGTCTATAACCGAGAATATTTCCTGATCGACTGCAAGGAAATAACCTTCGCCGACAAAGATTTTCAGGGTGCTGTCTGGTATCTCGGTTAGATCAATGGAGGCGTACCTTATTGGCTGGCAATCTGCATCGTTGCATGAGCCAGGCCTATTTCTCAGCCTTAGAATTATGTATTTACCCCTGCCAGCAATATTCCTGAAGGAGGAGTGGATTATGACCTTTCCCCGTCCAACCGGAATTTCCGTTTCCTTGATCATGGTTATTTGGGGAATTTCTCATTGTATCGTTTTATTGAGGCTTCTATTTCTCTGATTGCTTCGCTCCGATCTTCCCATCCAGAGACTTCAGTCTTTTTGTTTTCCAGCAATTTATACGTCTGGAAAAAATGCACAATTTCTTTCAGAAGGTGGGACGAAAGGTCGCTGTAATTCTTAATGTCCCTGTATCGTGGGTCTTTGTCTGCAACCATAAGTATCTTATTGTCGACTTCACCCTGATCGATCATTTTCATGACTCCAATTGGTCTTGCAGCAAGTACTACGCCGGGGTATGTCTTTTCGGATACCAGAACCATTACATCAAGGGGGTCCCCATCCATGTAGTAAGTCTGGGGAACCGCACCGTATTCAATAGGGTACATTACAGATGAGTGAAGAACCCTGTCAAGAATAATGCCGGGAAACTCCTTTGAGATCTCATATTTATTTTTACTCCCCTGGGGGGTCTCAATGATGACATTGAGGATTTCCGGTGAGTTCGGACCAATAGGTATGGTGTGCCAGTAACTATTGTTTTTTTCCATGCAGTCTCAATGGCTTTGAAATATAAATCAGTTATTGAATCGCTGAACTTTCACACACAAGATATTTATCTTAACAGTTTCCATACATGGATACTGATTCTCAATGACAAAGATTGCTGCATACAGTCCATTCAGAGTAAGTTTTGGAGGAGGAGGAACCGACATTAATCCGTTCTGTGAAACATACGGAGGAGCAGTCGTCAACACCGCCATTGACCGCGGCGTAACTTTGATCTACACGCCGGATGAATATGAACTTGAAATATCATCAAGAGATTTTCTGAGAAGTGTCATAATAGGAAAGGAGAATGAAGAGGACGATGTGCTGCACAAAATGTCCATGCTCTTCCAGGGCAGAGGCATAGATCACGGGCGCATTGCCATCAATGCCGGGGTACCACCTGGATCAGGCCTCGGTTCATCCAGTGCCCTGGTTACTGCAGTTCTTGCCCTCATCTACAGAATCAAGGGAGTGATGAATGACCCTTGGCAAATAGCCAGGGAAGCGTTCCAGATCGAGAGAGATTATTTTGGCGTAACGCTTGGAAAACAGGATCCCTTCGCTGTTAGCCTCGGCGGATTCAAGTTCATGGAGTTCAAGTCCGGAAAGGAGACCATTGATCGCATGACAGAAAGCGCAGGCTTCATAAAGGAGCTGGAAAAACGCACCCTGCTGGTTTATACCGGCAAAACGAGGGAGAGTTCCCAGGTCCTCCGGGAACAGGTCGAAAGATCGAAGAAGGGATCTCAGGAGGTGGTGTCAAATCTACTCAAGATGCGGGACTTGGCTTACGAAATGAGGTCTGCTGCAAAGGATAATGATTTAGACAGGTTTACGGGTGCCATAAACGAGGGATGGACCCTGAAAAAGAAACTCGGGAAAAACGTTTCAAATGACAAGATAGACAGTATAATCAAAACTGCCTCGGAGAATGGTGCAGCGGGAGTAAGGCTCATGGGAGGCGGAGGAGAGGGTTTTATCCTCGCAATAAGCAAAAAAAACCAGTTGGAGACACTGCAGAAGTCCCTGATGGACATCTCAAGCTTCGTTGTGCGAGTATCATTTGAGCAGGGCGGCACGAGAACATTTGAGCCTGCATGACTACCTCTGCTGATTCAGGTAATTTTTCAGGATTCTGTACGTGAGCCCCCAAACTATCCAGCCATCGTAATCCATTGCTGGAGAATTGAAATTCGTTTCTGTAGAATCTCGATAATCAAGGACGTTTACAACTCGCAGCTCTTCGACCTCAGGTCCGACTTTTGCTCCATCAAATGAAGCAGTGTTTATAATAACCGGGTAAACCCACAGATCGGGGGCACGAACGGTGTTAACTGGAGGCATTTCAGCAACAATATCGGCTTCTGAATAGTCCAACGAAACTTCCTCCTTTACTTCTCTTAAAACCCCCTGTTCAATCGTTTCGTTTTTCTCGACATGGCCCCCGGGTAGGGCAATGTGTCCTGACCATGGATCACCATCGATCTTCTTCCTCTTTATGAGCAGTATCTGATCGCCCTTTTTAATGAGCGCTACTGCCGCTTTTCTCTCTTGAAACATCTGGATCTCCAGTCACAGGAGGTGAATAAATTCTGATACCTTCTGTCCCTCTTTGATGCCTAGGTTCTTAGCCTTGCTGGAGACACCTGCAGCCTTGCTTTCCAGCATTGTCTGAAGATTACTGACCCCGGTGACACGCACCGCGATGTCACCAAGTTTTTCAGCTGAATCGATGTTGAGATACCCACACATTACGAAGCCTTTTGTCCCTTTCAGAACCAGAAGAGGGGCATTTCCCATTTCCATCTTCATGAATTCGTACGGTCTTCCAGCTATTTCCACCTGATCTGCCTGTATCATGAACAGTTATTGATATCGTTGATTAAAGAATTACTCCCTTCTGCCGAATGAAAAAACTTCATTTACCGGGTTTGCGGAAAATCTTGGCTCTGCCAGTTTGAAAGTATTTGAGGTTGGGAATCAGTTAAAGAAGAATCAATAGCTTTAATTCGTGAACGCAAACCGTGAGATTTAGTCTCTGAATCAAATTAGAAATGGTTATATAGAAGTTTATTTTTACATTGGTGAGGTCATTATGATAGGCGGTCAACCAATATTCATATTAAAGGAAGGCACGAAGAGAGAGACCGGCAGAGATGCCATGAAGAACAACATCGATGCAGCTAAGGGTATTGCCCATGCAGTGAGATCCAGCCTGGGTCCGAGAGGTATGGACAAGATGCTGGTGGACTCCCTCGGCGACATTGTTATTACGAACGATGGTGTAACAATTCTCAAGGAGATGGATGTAGAGCACCCTGCAGCAAAGATGATGGTAGAAGTTTCTAAAACACAGGACTCATTTGTCGGTGATGGAACAACCACAGCAGTAGTGATCGCAGGCGCACTGCTTCAGGAAGCGGAAAGCCTTATCAACCAGAACGTGCACCCAACAGTCATTTCAGCAGGTTACAGAATGGCAGCTGATCACGCCAAGAAGGTTATGGATGATATATCAAAACCGGTGAAGTTCCAGGACAAGGCTCTGTTAATGAAAATGGCAGGAACTTCACTGAGTAGCAAGAGTGCATCATCCAGCAAGGATAAACTTTCAGAAATTTCCTATGAATCAGTTAAGGCGGTAGCCGAAAAGACTGACACCGGTTATTCTGTCGACTTTGACAACATACAGATAGTCAAGAAACAGGGTGGAGATATAGAGGACTCTGAACTGATATTCGGAATCATTGTTGACAAGGAAAAGGTTCACCCCGGAATGCCCAATTTCGTGAAAAATGCTAAAATTGCCCTGCTCAACGCTGCACTTGAGATAAAGAAACCTGAATTCGACACCAACATTAGAATCGACGATCCTTCGATGATTCAGAAATTCCTGTCGCAGGAAGAGAGTGTCCTCAAGGAAATGGTCTCCAAGGTCAAGAAATCAGGCGCGAATGTACTCATAACGCAGAAAGGAATAGATGATCTTGCACAGCACTATCTCGCCAAGGAAGGCATATACGCCGTTAGAAGAGTTAAGAAGAGCGACGTTGAGAAGTTGTCCAAGGCTACTGGTGCTGCAATTGCCTCATCCATTGACGAGCTGTCCCCTCAGGATCTTGGAATGGCAGATTCAGTTGAACAGGTTAAGATCGGAGACGATTACCTGACATTTGTAACTGGCTGCAAGAATCCGAAGGCAGTGAGCGTTCTTGTCAGAGGAGGCACTGAACACGTTGTTGACGAGATTGAGAGATCAATAACTGATTCCATACACGTAGTTGCGGCTGCTGTCGAGGATGGCGGATACGTGACTGGCGGAGGATCATCTGCATCTGAAATTTCCCTGAAATTAAGAGAGTACGCCTCTAAAGTCGGCGGAAGACAGCAACTGGCCATCGAGAAATTCGCCAATGCGCTTGAGGAAATCCCGCGGGCACTTTCAGAGAACGCCGGCCTTGATGCCATTGACGTGCTCATAAAGATAAGGAATGAGCATGCGAAGGGAAAAACTACGTCCGGAATCAATGTTTATACCGGCGAAGTTGAGGATATGGAGAAAGCCGGCGTTATAGAACCAATACGCGTCGGGAAACAGGCCATAGAAGCCGCTACCGAAGCCGCTGTAATGATCCTGAGAATCGACGATGTAATCGCTACCAAAGGAACAAAGGGCGGACCCGGTGCAGGCGGAAAACCAGGAATGGGCGGAGACTCCGAAGAGTAATCAACCCAAATCTATTTTTTAATCCCTCTTATTTATTGTTTTGTCTGCATAAGTTAAGCAATTTTTATAGAGCAATATACCAGAATTCCAGAAGTCTTCCATTTCTTGATTCTACAGTGACTCGATCAGTATCTCGCGTTTTTCAAACAAACTTTGAGGAATTGATAGGATTGATCATTGATGTAGTGAAAGCCTCACTTCCTGATTGAATTCTCACTTGAAAATTCAATAAAGTTATATAACTTAAAATTCTCTTGCGTCGTGGAAAACACCTACGCGGAGATATATAAGAAACAGCACTATGGCCTTGTGGGCAAGCACTCTGCCGTCAAGGTATGCCACTGGACCAAGAGTGAACTGACCGGCGGCAAGGGCTGTTACAAGGGTGATTTCTACGGCATTAAATCGCATCAGTGTGTGCAGATGACGCCTGCATTGTCCTCGTGCACAGAAAACTGCTCTTTCTGCTGGAGATTTCAGGGGTTTGACAGCATGCATATTTCTGATGAGGATGATCCGGAATTCATTCTGGAGGAATCCATAAAGGCTCACAAGAAGCTGATTTCAGGATTCAAGGGAAACTCAAAGGTATCAAAAGAGAGATGGGCAGAAGCGGAGAATCCCAAGCACATTGCAATCTCATTAACTGGCGAACCAACGCTTTACACCAGGCTGGGAGAATTTATAGAGCTTGCCAAACGGAGAGGAATATCAACTTTTCTCGTAACAAACGGAACCCTTCCGATGGTGCTGGAAAGGCTTGACCCCCTTCCCACCCAGTTATACGTTACCACTGCCGGACCCACGAAAAAAATATTCCAGGAGTTGTTGAACCCATCAATAGGAAATGCATGGGAGAATTTTAACAGGACACTGGAACTGATGCCATCACTCGACACAAGAAAAGTGATCAGGCATACTCTTGTCAAAGACGTAAACATGCCTTACATCGAGGAATATTCCAGAATGGACAGTATTGCCAGACCTGATTTTGTTGAATCAAAGGGATATGTTCACGTTGGACAGTCTATAAACAGGCTGGGAATAGACAACATGCCTTCGCACGACCTCATTCTTGAATTCACAAAGGAACTGGGAAAGAACCTCGGTTATGAGATGACCGCAGAACGGAGAGACAGCAGGGTTACACTGCTTGCAAAAGATTCGTCTAAGTCGAAGATAGATTTTGGGAACATAGGCTATCAGGCAATCTGATTTTTCCTTTCCAATTGATTATGATTATCTGAACGATAAAACCCGGGATATTTAGGGAAGAAATCAAACATCTCAGTCTTAATTCTTTTCGTGATCTTGCCTCGTTTTGAGTGAGGCAGCCTTAGAACTCCAATTTAGAACGGAGAGTATGTGAACTTCGGCAATTAAATTATATCACAATAACATTGACAATCGGTATTGATGGTAGATTTTAACTTCACCGAGGAACAGGAACTTCTGAGAAGTACTGTAAGGCAGTTTGCCGAGAAGGAAATAGCGCCAAAAATTTCTGAAATGCTGCAGAAGAAAAGAATCCCGGATTCCATAATTAACGGCATGAGGAAACTGAACCTGTTCGGTATGACTGTGCCGGAAGAATTTGGAGGCATGGGTGCCGATGCCGTAACAACCGGCATAGCGGTTGAGGAGATTTCAAGGGCAGACCCTACGGTCTCACTGCCAGTAATGTTCCTCGTCCATAATGCCTGGTCGTATCTGATCAGCAAATACGCAAAACCGGAATTAAAAGCCGAGATTCTTCCTAAAATAGCCAGAGGAGAGATACTTACGGGAATCGCTTCCACTGAACCAAACTTCGGATCAGATATAGGGTCCATGACAACCACGGCAATCAGGCATGGAGATAAATTCATACTGAATGGAGAAAAATCATTCATAAGTCTTGTGAGAGACATAAAAGAGAACGGCGGCGGTTACGTAACAGTTGCAAAAACTGACCCGAAGAAGGGTACGGCCGGTGTTACGCTGTTCTACGTACCCTATGATCCGGACAAGATTGAGATAACTCCGCTTGAAGAGATGGGGAGAGAGGGTTCTTCGTGGGGGGCCCTCAGATTCAAGGACTATCCACTTTCTGAAAAATATATCATTGGGGAATTGAACGGAGGATTCAAGCTTATCCACGAGGGTTTTGAGTTTGCAAGAGCCCTCATCGCGGTCATATCTGCCGCAACTGCCATGACATGCATAAACAATGGCGTTGAATACATGAAGAGCAGGAAAGCTTTCGGACAGCCAATAGGAAAAAATCAGGGACTGCAGTTCCAGCTCGCTGAGGACGTTGCAAAGATGGAAGCGGCCACGACTCTAGGTTACAAAGCACTGTGGATGTATGACGAGGAACAGAAAAACGGCAAGTTCAGCAGGTTTGAGGTTTCCAAGGAGATCGCAATAGCAAAACTGCTTTCCACAACATGGGCTTTTGACGCGATCAACGATGCACTTCAATGGCACGGAGCCTATGGATATACTAAGAATAACCCTCAGGAACTGGCTTTGAGAGGAGTCCGATCATTCCAGCTTGCAGAAGGTTCCAGAGAGATAATGAAACTGATAATTGCAAGAGAGACCCTTGGAAGAGACTTCATGAAATCGTGAGAGGGAACGAAAGTGACCGAAGAAATAACAATAGATGAGTTCAGGAAAATTGATCTACGGACCGCAAAGGTAATCCACTGTGAGAAGGTCGAAAAATCCAGAAATCTCCTGAAAATTGTTGTTCAAATGGGGTCGGAAGAGAGGCAGATAGTGTCAGGTATCTCTAATTTTTATGAGCCTGAGGAACTTATTGGAAAGACGCTGGTTGTTGTTGCAAACCTGAAGAAAGCCAGACTGATGGGCCTGGAAAGCCAGGGAATGGTTCTTACCGCTGAGGATGGAGATATTCTGTCTGTAGTAACAACTGACAGGGATTCACCGTCCGGACTGAGGCTTACCTGATGAACTTCATTGAAAAATACCGGCCGCAGAACAGTTCGGAACTCATTGTGAGTCCGCGAATCATCAGCGAAATAAGAAACTGGATCAAACTCTGGAAAGAAGGAACTCCAGTGAAGAAAGCGCTGATTCTGTACGGCCCTCCGGGAACTGGGAAAACTACCACTGCCGGCGTTCTGGCGAAAGAAATGAATGTCCCTATTGTGGAAATGAATGCTTCGGATCAGAGGAATGCGGATGCCATGAAACGGATAGCGCTAATGGCATCGCTGTACGGCGATCTCAGCCAGATCGACACAGAACAAAGCGGATTCAGCAAAATAATACTCATAGACGAGGCGGACAACATATTCGAGGGGAGAAGCAGGGAAACGGGAGGGGATTCCGGCGGATTAACCGAGCTCTCCAGGATCATATCAAGGACAATGAACCCAATAATCCTGACAATGAACGAGTATTACGCCTTCAGGAGAAAGAGCAGTTCCAGAGACATAATCAACAATTCTCTGGTGATTGAGTATAGGCAATACAAGAGAAAAGGTGACAATGAATACAAGCTTTTCAGGTCCAGGATCATTGAGAGAATAAGGGAAATTGCCTCAAAAGAGAATCTGCGCTTTAACACTGACGCCATTGAAAGGCTGGTAGACAAGAATTCTGATGACATAAGAAGCACGATAAATGATGCCATGAACGTTCTGAGTTATACCGATGATCCAGCTTCGGTAGGCGTGGCTTCTTTTAGGGATATACAGAGTTCTATTTACGATGTTGTTCACACTACTTTCAAGGACCACGACTATGAGAAAACGCTGTCCCGGTTGTACGAAAAGGATTTCACCACTGAGGACTATTTGATGTGGATTGATGAAAATCTTCACAGCGAAGCCCCGGATTTCAACGATCTGTCAGAAGCTTATGATCTTCTTTCCCTATCAGACGCATTTATGGGCAGAGTCATAAAGAAACAGCATTACGCTTTCAAGGGCTATGCGGAAGAGCTTGCTGCAGGAGTGTTCAATCGTATTGAACACCAGAATCAGAAATACGTGAAATATGAATTCCCTTCCTATATAATGAAGATGTCAAGGATGCGCGACGCCAGGGAATCCAGAAAATCAGCAGTCTCTAAACTCTCAAGGTTCACCCACAGCGGTAAAATAAGGACTTCTTCAATGTTGTCATTTTTTTCGGATTTCTTAAAATCCAAAACTAATTTGACAGAATTATCGGATAAACTTATGCTTTCGGAGAAGGAAATTTCAGTTCTGAAAAAGGGCTGAAATAGTGTTTTCCTGAGTCTTGGTCCTGATCTTGTGATCCGACATTCCAGATTTGCATTTTTTTATTGTGCCGCTGGTGGTTATTGTAGTTACGCCCTTGATCCTGGTATTTACAAACTGTACCAGTGCGTCCCTGTTGAACTGATTTGTTAAATAGATTGCGTAGTTCTGTTCCACATATTTTCTCTTGGAACGGAATATCCGGGAGAGTTCCCTGTCAAGTGTGGAAAGCGTACCCTGTAAATTCTCACCGTATATGAGCACATATCTCTTCCTGAATGGAGATCCCTTCAACTGCCAGAAATCCAAACGAACCTAATTTAAGTATCGTATGATATCTAGAGCATTGTATTCTACGCGATTTGGCTAAAACCTCAAAACGCCTGATAACATATTTATATGGAGATGGGCTACAGCATCATTCGCGATAGATAGAGGATAGGTTTAAATGCCAGAAATACACAGCTCATACAGTTTAGTTCGGGACGCTTGGAAAAAACTCAAGAAATCTAAGATATACACACTTCATAAAGAGAGAATGATCGAGTGGAGAAACGGTCCTACACTAGTAAGGGTCGAACATCCAACACGAATGGACAGAGCCCGGTCTCTAGGTTACAAATCCAAGACAGGGTATGCCATAGTAAGGGCAAGAGTCAGAAGAGGCGGAAGAAACAAACCGAAGATTATGGGTGGAAGAAGGCCCAGAAGGCTTGCTTACAATAAACTTACACCGAAAAAGAGTATACAGTGGATAGCTGAGGAAAGAACCGCCGATAAATATCCTAACATGGAGGTCCTGAATTCGTATTACGTTGGAGAGGATGGTTATTACAAGTATTACGAAGTCATCCTTGTTGACAAATCACAGCCTGAGATCTTGGGCGATTCGAAAATCTCATGGATAGCAGAACCGCAGAATAATGGAAGAGTCTACCGTGGCCTCACCTCTGCGGGATACAAAGGTAGAGGACTCCGCCCAGGAGGAACAGGGAGTTCAAAGAGCAGACCATCCATAAGAGCAAACGACAGGCTGAGAAGATAATTTTATAAGCCGCGGTGGCCCAGTGGTACGGCGCCAGACTTGAGATCTGGTTCCCTTGTGGATCGGGAGTTCGAATCTCTCCCGCGGCG
>JAMDDH010000046.1 GCA_023488885.1 Thermoplasmatota archaeon
TGAATTCCGCGACTCCTAAAACCATTAACTTTACGCACAGGATGTATCTGAGACCGGATCATATCCTTGTTGCAACAACTGAATTTACCGGTGTCCATATGGATAGAAGCAGCCGCAAGTCCATCCCGTTCCCGGATGATATTTTTCAAAGGATGAAAAGCAATCTTCCGGAATCAACTGAACGTGATTAATGACGTAATCGTGCCCTGTCCGGATTGTACCGGATTCTTTTTCTGTTTCCATCTCGTCGCCGTAAGAACGAATTATACCTCCAGCAGCTAATGGTTATCATCACAGGAAACTGATTTAATTAAAGCTGGTATACAAGTCTGAGAACTTTGAAGAATACCGTCATTATTAATCTGAAACACTATGAAATATCCTCTGGAAAATCCTGTGAGAGATTCCTCAGTTCATTCATCGGGATGGACATTCCTGAGAATATAAGAGTGGTATTTGCACTGAACCCGATAGATTTGAGAATTGCAAGGGATTTTCCTGAACTTGAATTTTACAGCCAACACGTTGATCCGGTAAGCTACGGTGCTTTTACGTCAAAAATTTCCATAGAATCTCTGATGGATATGGGCATCTCCGGATCGATTCTTAACCACTCCGAAAACCGCCTGAATAAAGAAAATATATCAAAAACACTGGACAGGGCTTACAGAATGGGGTTTCCTATTGTTGTATGCAGCGAAAATCTTGTCGAAGCAGGTGAATACTCGAAGCTCAGGCCAGAATTTATCGCGTATGAACCCCCTGAACTAATTGGCGGGAACGTATCAGTGACTTCCTCAAAACCTGAAATTATAAGGGACGTGGTGAATTTATGTTCGGCAAATAACGTACCTGTACTGGTCGGCGCTGGAATAAAGAATAATGATGATTTCGCAAAATCCTTGGAATTAGGGGCTCATGGAGTTCTGGTGGCTTCCGGCATCGTTTTGTCTAAAGACCCACTTATGTCGTTAAATTCATTAATTGAGAAACTATGAAGCGTCGAACTCATGGCAAAACCTAAAGATACACCATTATTCCAGGAACCTGAATTTGACGAAAAAGAGTACCTAACATCTGAAAAGGAAAGGGCAAGAGCCGTGATTCTGATATTCTTCATCGGAGCGGTTAGCGGCCTTATAGCGGGCTATCTGCAGCTCCAAGGATATGTGGTCTTCTCGGTATTGCTGATGATTGCCATACTGGTTTTCCTGAGCAAAATTGTGGGCTTCTTTGGCATAAGGGTATCTGAAAGAACCTCCCACAAGGTGATCAACTCAGCGGTTTTCATACTGACCTGGCTAGTTTTCTGGATAATATTCCTGAATCCACCTCTAAATACAGTGTCAGCTCCGCAGATCTCGACCCCACAGATACAGACATCATCAGATCATTGGACCAATCTGACTGCTTCCTCCAGCAATATTTACAATGGCCAGATTGGATCACACAGCTACAGAGTTGATTTAACCTACCGTTATCCAGTGAATGTTACCGATTTTACTTGGCATTCCACTGGTGGGGGAAGCTCCGGTAAGCTTCATTACGCTTTCCACAATGATTATATCTATTTCAATTACACCGGGAGTGTTAACCTTGAGATTATCTTCCAGGTATACTGGACATCACAGAACATCTCCCCGTCTCAACCCCTGACTTTTGAGATGGTTTTTTGATGGAAAATAGATTAATACCCATGCAATAAGGGGAAACAGAGCAGGTGTAGTGTAGTCTGGTCTAGCACGAGAGCCTTCCAAGCTTTCAACCCGGGTCCAAATCCCGGCACCTGCATTCCTTTTAAAAGTGTGGTGATGCAGCCATCCCGGCGCAATCATTGCTAAGTGCATCAGCAACCCGGGCGACCTTCAAAATTGTGTTTGGAAATTTGGTTTAGAATCAATCAACAAGGTGAGATCTCCACAGATTGTACCAATCGAAACGATGAAGAATGACTGGAAAGTTCAGATGTTCAGTTAAGTCATATTATTGATTATTTGGAATAATTTTTAAAAAGTTATATTTGTTGTGGCCTTGACATTCGACCTCAACAGCTACAAGCATTTCCACAAGTCTTTGCACAGACAGTAGTTTCACACAGCATGTCGTCATGTGGCCGAATTGATCGTGTTACTCTTTTGCTGAATATCCGTCTGCGTTTCCTGTAACCTCTTTTTGCAGATTCGATTAGTTCCATTGCGTTCAGGCGATCATGAATTCCATACTCGGAGATCACAAATTCCTTGAGTCCGCGCCTGTGGATGTCATGCTTTTCATCATTGAGGGTTTTCATCAGTTCAAAGGATATGGAGTTCATAGTTCTACCTCTTGATCGACCCTTTCAAATCGAGTCGAAATTTTCAACTTGCGGAAGAATATCATTTGTACCCTCTGACAGTAATGCTGAACATCCTGATCTTTTCCTGACTGTGGCTGAGAGTTCCGTATTCGCGCCTCTCTACTTCTTCCACTCTGCTGAATCCTGATTTTCGAATCATGGAATAGTATTGATCAACCTGGGCAGCACCTGTCACGCAGCTCACATAAAGATCTGTGTTCTCAACCAATTCCTTCGGTATATTCTGTTCGCTCATGATGTCGGAAATAACGAACCTGCCTCCGGGCTTCAATATTCTGTAAACCTCGTCGAATACCTTCTGCTTATTTGGCGAAAGTGCCAGGACGCAGTTGCTTATAACCAGGGTGGCAAAGTTGTCTTCAAGTGGAATGTTCTCGATATCCCCCTTGAGGAACATTACTCTATTTCCAAGCTGGAGTTTCTCCGCATTTTCCCGCGCTTTGCTGATCATTTCATCGGAGAGGTCTATTCCTACCACCTTCCCGGATTCACCTGCACTATTGGCTGCCATAAGGCTGTCAAGGCCAGCCCCTGATCCAAGATCAACTACGATGTCACCGGAAACTATTGAGGAGAGTCCAACAGGATTGCCACATCCGAAAGACTGTTTTCCTGATTCCTCACCAAGCCCCTCTATTCCGTAATCTAGACTTCCTGAACAGCAGGAATCATCTCCGGAACAACACGACGCCGTGAAGATGGGGCTTTCGCTGGAAGTGATCCCTGAGTCACAGCACCCAGACTTCCCGGATATACGCCGGGAATACTCTTTTACAATTTTCTGTTTTAATTCATTCTCCAAGTTAACTACCTATTTCAGTTAGTAAAAAGTATATATATTATTTTTTTCTTACCCTTACTGGTAGTAGATGAGTAGGAACACATGGAAAAACGTTGACGATGATACCGTCAGCTATGCATCTTTACTGGAAGACCTCCTTCCAAGAATGATTGAAATAGGGCTGCCTTCCAATGAGACAAAGGTCTATCTTGCGCTCTTCGTGGAACCGAATATTCCGGCATCGCGAATATCTGAAGTGACCGGGATCCCGGATTCAAAAATTTACAGCTTACTGGAGAATGCGGCTAGAATGAATATGATCGAGGTGCAGTACGGAGTGCCGAAGCTGTACAGAACAGCCAACCCCCCATACTTCCTATCAAAGGTCAGGGATAGACTGAAGGAACGCTTTGAGAATGACATTTCTACGTGTGACCTGGTTGAGGCAAAGTTGCATGATCTTTATTCAAGAATGGAACAAAAGCAGGGAGGTGAAGAAGGGATAGAAATCGCCTACGTTGTCAAGGGGGAGGGAAACATAATCTCCAAGATGAAAGAGATGGCATTGTCGGCGAGAAAGTACATAACTGCAATATTACCAGATCGTAAATTGTTCAGCGTAATCAGGGAAGCCCTCCTCGAAGCGAAATTGCGGGGAGCTGAGATAAAGATTGCCCTGCCTGAAGAGGCTTATGGAGAACTGAAGAGGAAGGAAACTGACCAGCTTCTCGCCATTCATACACTTACTCCACAGTGCAGTGATACTTGGTTTATTGTGGCCGACGGGCGTATTCTAAATGTCTCGAGGAGCACTTCCGATGAAAGCGTTTCTGCTATACTGACCAGGGACAGGATACTGGTGCAGATGGCAGAGGCTTACTTTGACAATCCAATATGCTGCTCAAGATAACGGGAGAAACCTGATCCCGGAAAATATTATGGCAGTGACGCGTGACATGGAGGGAGTTAACCTCCCAGTATAATCCTGTCCATCCCTGCTCAAGCTGTTAAATCGCCCAGAAACGCCTTCATTGTGTCGTCTGATGTTCTTTCCAGGAAATCCTTGCCTTCGCCGCTTGCAACTATCTTCCCGTTGAAGAGCAGTGATGTGTAATCAGATACTTTCCTTGCCTGTCCAATGTCATGCGTGACCAGGACCACAGTGTAGCGTTCCTTCAGTTCCAGCATGAGTTCTTCAATCTTCCCTTTTGCCACCGGATCCAGTGAACTGGTTGGCTCATCCAGCATAAGAACAGCTGGTCTGAGTATCAGTGCTCTTGCTATACAGAGTCTCTGTTGCTGCCCTCCTGAAAGAGTGGATGCCGGCCTCTTCAGGTTGTCGCTCACTTCATCGAAAAGTCCTGCTTCCTGAAGTGAGGAACTGACCATCATGTCCATCTCATCCTTCTTGACATTACCCTGAAGACGTAGACCGAAGGCAACATTGTCGTAAACAGACATGGGAAAAGGATTCGGTCTCTGAAAAACCATTCCTACCCTGCGCCTTAATTCAATCTCGCCATATTCCCTCACATTTTTTCCCTCAAGGAAAATCTCCCCTGTAACGCGATAATTCCTGTCCAGTTCCGCAAGACGGTTTAGACATTTCAGGAAGGTGCTCTTGCCACCTCCGGAAGGTCCAACGATTGTATTGACCCTGTTCCTGTAAATATTTATATCGACGTTATCAAGTATTGTTTTTTGTCCCGCCCTGACACTAAGCTTGCTTATTTCCATTATAGTTTCCACTTGATTCACACCCTTTTCCTGCCAACGAATTTCGATATAGATATCAGTACTGTAACCATGATTATAAGTATCAACGCTGAAGCAAATGCAAGCTCGTGAGCATAAGATGACGGCTGGTTTATTCCATACCACACCACATACGTGAGGTATGCGACCTGTGACTTCATGAAACCTGAAGGGAGAGCATTGTTCCATCCGGCAGTATACAGCAACTGTGCAGTCTCCCCTGCCGCTATGCCTATTGCAAGAAGTATGCCTGAGATTATTCCTGCCCTGGCCTGGGGAAGGTATATCCTGGAGGCAACCTGTATCCTGTCCGCTCCCAGTGCATAAGCGTTATTCACCTGTTCCTGGGGAACGTTCTTCATGGAGATTTCCGAGATCCTCATGACGTAGGGCAGCATCATTATACCAAGAGCTATCCCGCCGGCAAGAAGTGAGAAACCCATATCGAATCTGATAACAAGGACCAGGTATCCGAAAAGACCGATGACAATGGAGGGAACGCTTGTAAGTATATCCGTGAATAACCTTGTTACAGACCTTATTCTCGTGCTGGATGTACTTTGGACGTTGTACAGGGCTCCGAGAACCCCGGAAGGCACAGAGAAAAGCAGTCCCATTCCGACGAGAAGCCATGTTCCAATTATGGCATTCAGGAGACCGCCTGTTGTGGTGTTTCCGTACGTTGTGAACATTCTCAACGTTATGTGGGACGCACCTCCATGGAGTATGTAGCCGAAAATAGACACCAGGACTGCAAGCATGAAAAGTAGTGCGAAAAAGCCAGCAATTTTCGCTCCTTGGTTTTTCACATTTCTCAACGTGCTGTTCTTCCACTTTATCTCTTTTTCATGGTGATCCCTCAAATTAATCAAGTTCCACACCTCTCAGGGCACCCCTTCCTGCTATCCGCCTTCCGAGTACGTTTACGGTCAGGGAAATGATCATCAGCACCAGTGAAAGTTCACTTAGCGCTGCTATGCTCATGCCGGTTGAGTCGAAGAAGGCGCTGTCCAGGAGGGAAGCCACAGCGGCAGCCATGGTATTTATGGCCGAATAAAAGCTGGATGGGAGGACATTTACCACTGCTCCACTGACCATCAGAACTGCCATGGTTTCTCCAAGTGCCCTGCCAAGCCCGAGCAGTGTTCCGCCGTAAGTCGACATCCTTGAGTAACCTGTTATGAGGTACTTCCCTAGTTCCCATTTTGTGGCTCCCAGTGAAATTATTCCCTGTTTTATCTCAACTGGTACAGTATCGAAGCTGTTTACCATTACTGACACAATTATTGGAGTTATCATTATTGCCAGAATTATTGCGGAGGCCAGTATACCGGCACCACTGTAAATTTCCCCGGCAAATCCCGGAACAGAGGAGAGGTTGTCCTTCATCCATGGCTCTATGTAATAGAAGAGCACAGGTTCAAGTACTATTATGCCCCACAGCCCGTATACGACGCTGGGTATCCCTGCAAATAATTCTATGATGGAAATGAGGACCTTTTTCATCCTTGAAGGCAGATACAGCTCAACTGCAATGGATGAAAAAAAGCTCAGTGGAAGCGCGATTATTATTGCCAGAGCGGAACTTACCAGGGTTCCAGTCAGGAACAGAATGAGGCCGTATGAAGAGGCATACGGTGCTGTCACGCCGTTCACATGAACAGGAGGCCGCGATTCAATTCCGGGATACCAGAGATAAGTGGTAAAAAATCTTATTCCCATATACTGAATGGCAGGGAAGGAATAATAAAGCACAAACACAAATATGGAAACGAGTATGAAAAGTGGTACGAAAGACATCACCATGGTTAAAGAATTAAAAATTTTGTTTTTGGTATCCATGTACTTACCCGCTTACCCATGAATTTTATTTATCATGGGAGTGGTAATCTGATTGACTACAGAGCTCGGCAGCGCCACTAGATTCAATGGTTCCAGATATTTTGCGTTGCTTCCACCGTTAGGATCTACTGTCCAGTTCAGGAAGTCTTTTAGAGCTTTTGCCATGTTCGGGCTTGATTGATTCTGCTTCACTATCAGATACTCCATGTCTGCAATGGGATATGAACTATTACCTGGTGCATACTGAAGAGCTATGGTTCCGTTCGCAGGTATCATGTTTAGATAATGGGAAGCCGCTTCTGAAACATTTGCAATTGTTGGGGCGATGTAGTATCCAGCCTGATTCTTCAGATGAGCTATGCCGAAATGGTTGCTGTTCACGTCACTGCTGTAAGTGGCAGCAATATACCCTATACTGTATGGAGTCTTGCTCATCTGGCCGATGATGCCTGCGTTTCCGTTTCCAGTCAATGAAGCTGTTACAGAAGGCCAGTTCGGATTGGTTGATGCCCCTATTGTCTCTCCCCAGGAACTGTTCCCTTTGCTCAGGAATGAAGTGAACATGAATGTGTCACCGCTTCCGTCTGATCTGTGAATTGGAATTATTGTGTGATTGGGAAGCTTGACGCCGGGATTCGAAGCCTGTATCATTGAGCTGTTCCAGTTTGTTATTGTGCCCATGTACATTCCTGCCAGTATGTCGGCTGAAAGATTCAACGTAATATTGAAGTTAGGTATGTTGTAGGACACATACTGGTAAGAGATCATAATCGGTATGTTCATAACGTAAGGATTGGCACTTGCGACACCTGGCGGGAGATATGCGTCTGATGCCCCTATTATCGCCGTTCCAGCTATGACGCTGGATATACCGGTCCCGCTTCCTGTTCCTGCAGTTGTAATCGTTGCATTCGTGTAGTTGGCTGCCCAGGCATTAAACACCGGATACAAAAGAGTTGAACCTGTTTCGCTAATCGTCACTTTCTGTGATCCAGGCGTGCGTACATTTAGTTCGTAGGCAGTTAAACCGCCGGCTACGATAATTATCGCTACGACTATCACCATCGCTACATTTCTGTTATTCATGTATTATCTACTGTTATATATGCGCCAAAAAATATATACTATTCCTAAATATTATATATGTAACTGAGGATACAATATATCAATATATTTTTTATATATTAACGCTTATATACAGGAGCAAAGAGGAACACCCTATTGGCAGAATTGCCATAACGCGCATCTTTGTGGAGATATCGGGCAACAGGAATCAAATGCTTGTTTGTGAGGTAATAATTTTAACGTCATATCCTATTTCTCCGTATCATGATAATTATAGATGGCGAAAACCTGACTCCTGAAAAAGTTATGGCGGTGGCACGCGATCTGGAAGAGGTCAGCCTTTCCGGCGAAGCTCTGCTGAAGGTTCAGAAATCACGCCAGTCGCTGATGAATCTAGTGAATTCCGGCCGAAAAATCTATGGAGTTAACACCGGGTTTGGAAGCCTCCTCAATGTTGCAATTAAGAACGAGGATGTGGTCAGGCTCCAGTCCAATCTTATCAGGAGCCATGCATCAGGGTTTGGTGAAAGGCTATCCGATATTCATGTCAGGGCAATGATGATCGTCAGGGCAAACAGCCTCTGCAAGGGTTTTTCCGGAGTGAGACCGGAGTTGATAGAGATGCTGATATTCATGCTGAACCGGAGAATTCATCCGGTCGTTCCGAGATTTGGATCGGTTGGTGCGAGTGGTGATCTCGCGCCACTGGCTCATGTTGCGCTCGCAATGATGGGAGAGGGATTAGTCACTTCCGGCACGGAAACTAGAGATTCCGGAGAGGTTCTTGCTGAGGCGGGAATTGGCCCGTTCTCATTCCGGGAAAAAGAGGGTGTTGCATTCATTAACGGAACCTCAACAATATCGGGAATCCTCGCGGTTGAATTTGTAAGGTCCCTGGAAATGTTCCAGGATGCATTATCGTCTGCTGCACTGAGTTTTGAGGGATTGAGAGGGACGGATAAGGCATTCACTTCATGGGCCGTGGAGAGCAGGGGACATCCGGGACAGAAACTCGTGGCAGAAATTTTCAGGAACGCACTGAAAGGAAGCAGGAATATAAAAAACGCAAGCACCGCGAAAGTTCAGGATCCATACACACTTAGATGCATCCCACAGGTATACGGAGCAGTGCTTGATACCCTTGAGTACGCAAGGAAGGTAATTACGATTGAAATTAACTCCGTGACAGACAATCCGCTCATAAACGGAGACGACTATGTCTCTGTGGGAAACTTCCATGGAGAGCCGGTTGCATTTGTCAGCGATTTCCTGGCAATAGCCCTGACAGATCTTGGAAACATGATAGAGAGAAGACTCGCCAGGATAACCGATTCAAACCTCAGCGGTCTGCCTGCATTTCTCATACAGAACAGCGGATTCAATTCAGGGTATATGATCCCGCAGTATACTGCAGCAGCATTATGCAACAGGAATAAGGTCCTGTGCACACCTTCATCGGCGGATTCAATACCTACGTCTGCAAATCAGGAGGATCATGTCAGCATGGGTACAAACGCGGCAATCAAGCTCATTGAGATAAACGATAATCTTGAAGGCATTGTGGCCATTGAATATTTGCTGGCTTCCCAGGCCATCGAATTTATCAGGGAGCCTATCTCAGACATATGCAGGAAGCTGCACGGAACCATCAGGGAATCCGTACCGGAATTGCTTGAAGACCGCCCTCCTTCCGTTGATATCGGGAAAATAGTTGGACTCATGAGAACCGGAATTTTGAGGAAAGATGCTGGCAGGTTTTTCCAAAATTAATTTGTCAACATATTTATACGTATAAATTTTAACCTCCTGATGCCTCAGACAGAAATTAAACCAATCCTGGCTAAAGCCGGGATAAAATTTGAGGACTCCTTAAAGAATGCCGGAGTCAAGGGAGCCATAGCGGTACTTGTGGACGGCAGAGAGTTCGACCTGAGCGATGTCCCGGAAAAGGACGCTCTTGTTGAAGCGATTCTGCTGGAGTCCGCCAGAGGCACTAAGATACTCAGGCATTCCGCGGCCCATCTTCTGGCGCAGGCGGTCACGGAAATCTTTCCTGATGCCAGGCCGAATGCCGGCCCTCCTACGGATGACGGTTTCTATTACGATATCGACATGAAGGCGATAAACCAAGAAGAAATGGAAAGCGTTGAAAAAAGGATGAGGGAGATCGTCTCCAGGAATCTCAAGATACAGAAAGAAGTCCTGTCCAAACCTGATTTGCTGAAAAAATTCTCACATAATCCATACAAGATCGACAAGATCAATGAGAACGTCCCTGATGGTGGAGCTTCTTCAGTTTACGTGCAGGGCGGGTTTGTTGATTTCTGTAAGGGACCGCACGTCCCCTCAACAGGATATATTAAGGCGGTCAAGCTGCTTTCAGTTGCCAGTACACATTATAAGGCGGATGAAACACGTCCCATGCTCGTCAGGATATACGGAACGGCCTTCCCTGACGATAAGGCCCTGAAGGAATATCTCAGGAACAGGGAGGAAGCCGTAAAGAGGGACCATAGGAAAATTGCACAGGAGATGGATCTTCTCGTGTTCAATTCGGAACGTGCCCCTGGATTTCCTCTGTATACTCCAAACGGACTCGTGCTTAAAGAAGAGCTCACAGGATTCATGAGAAAGCTCAACAGGAAACACGGATGGCAGGAAGTCGCCACGCCTCACATTTACAGGGACACAATATGGAAGCAGTCAGGGCACTATGCCAAATACAAGTCAGACATGTTTCTCTTCACGCTGGAGGACGGGGACAGCTATGGGGTAAAACCTATGAACTGCCCGGGGCACATAACAATTTTTGAGCGTGAGCCCAAGAGCTACAGGGAACTTCCTGTGAAATACTGCGAAGCTGGGACGGTTTACAGATACGAGAAATCCGGCGAAGTCGGAGGCCTTACAAGGCCGAGAATGTTCACAATTGATGATGGGCATGCTTTCCTGAGGCTGGACCAGATTGTCCAGGAGGTCAGGGACATAATGTACATGATCAAGGAGACGTTTTCCTCCATACTTGGAGAGGCCCAGCTGACATACGATCTGAGTGTCATTGATCGTGATAACCCCGGCAATTATCTCGTAACTTACAAATGCGCCAGTTGCGGAACCCAGATTGAAACACGCAGGGTGTCAGTGTCAGATGAACTCACTTGCCCTAACTGCTCCTCGACAGATCTGAAACCTGACTTCTCAACATGGGACCAGGCGACGGATCAACTGAGGGATGCCCTTGACAGTGAGGGACTGAAGTACACAGAAAATCCCGGAGAGGCTGCGTTCTATGGGCCTAAAATTGATGTTCATGTGAAGGACGCACTTGGAAGGATGTGGCAGCTCTCGACAGTGCAGGTGGATTTCTTCATGCCCACAAACTTCGGCCTCTATTATATAAACAGCGAAAGCAAGCACGACAGGATAATTATGATACACAGGGCTGTGTTCGGATCATATGAGAGATTCATGGCCATCCTCATAGAGCATTTTGCGGGAAAATTCCCGACATGGCTGGCACCTCTCCAGACTTATATTGTTCCGGTCAGCGAGAAATTCAATGATTACGCCCAGAAGATCCATGCAAAGCTCATCGATGAAGGGATCAGGGCACAGATAGACCTGGGTTCTGAAACAATGAACAAGAAGATAAAGACCATAAGAAAGATGCGACCTTCATACATCCTTGTTGTGGGGGAGAAGGAACAGAATGACGGGACGGTATCTGTCAGGAACAGGTCCGACAGGCAGTCGGTCATGCCCGCTGATGAGTTCCTCAGAAAACTGAAAGATGAGATTAAATCCTACAGGCTGGATCAATCCATCTGATCATTTCTTGACGTAACAGACTGCGTACATATCTCCGTCGAAAAATACCTGCCTTTCCGGATGATGCTTTCTGTATTCATCCATGTATTTTATTACGTCGTTGAGGGTTGTGCTGGAACCCTTTTCAAATTTGTGCACAATTACGGTTTTCGGCAAGTCTGGTAAAAATCAAAGGCGAATATAATAAATGTATGGGTGAGGCGATTTCGAACCCCCTGTCCCGTTTGAAAGTCTTCTTCCCTGATCTCTTCCAAAACTATTTCTTTGCGGCAGCTGCAGGACTTTTCTTCTTTTCCCTTATGGAATTAATGAGAGCAGGAATAGCCTCGTACAGGTCTGCGTTAATGACGTAGTCTGAATATTTTAATATCTCTGCACCGGGATCTGTATTTATCGAGAGAATGGTTTCACTGTTCTTCATCCCCATTATGTGCTGTATTTTCCCCGATATGCCCGCTGCAATGTATAGCCTCGGACGCACGGTCTGTCCAGTTTGCCCGACCTGATGATCCCTTGTGATCCATCCCATGTCAACAGCGGGCCTGCTTGAACCAACAACTCCTCCAATTTCACCTGCCAGTTCCTTGAGGATACCGAAGCCTTCCGGTTTGCCAAGTCCCATCCCTCCGGAAACCACAACCTTTGAATCAGTTAGGTCCACTGTGTTTTTCTTTCTGAATTCCAGCACTTCCTTCTTGAGAAGCGACGGGTCAATATTTGCTTTCTTGATCCTTATTTCTCCTTTTGGTGACTTAACCTTTTCCGGCACCGGGAATATACCTGGTCTTGCAGTAGCCATCTGGGGCCTGTGCTTTTTGCAGAGAATTTCAGCAAGCATGCTCTCCCCGTATGTGGGTCGGTTTGCCGATAAAATTCTTGTGTCCTGTTCAATATCCAGTTCCGTGCAGTCAGCAGTGACACCTGCTTCACAACTCACCGCAATTCTCGAAGCCAGATCGCGTCCATTTCTTGTAGCCGGTATTAGGAATATGTTGGGCTTCTCTTCTTTCACAAAATCAGATATTATTCGCGAGTATGGCAGTGTCCTGTAAGTGCCCAGGTCAGGTGACTCCGCTCCAAGGATAACGTCACAGCCATAAGAGGCTGCCTCATCGGCTTCCTTCTTTATATCTTTGCCAAGTAATACACAATAGAGTTTTTCTCCAACCTTATCTGCGATCTTCTTTCCAACCCCTATCATTTCCAGCGCCGGCTTGATAAGCTTATCCTCCCTTGTCTCGAGGAATACGAATACATTCCTGTACTCGTCTGGCTTAGCTGCTGGAGTTGCAAATTTAATGCCGGCCATCTTCACTCCTCCTCCAGTTTGAGTATATTCTTCTCATAAAGCTCATCCACCAGTTCTTTAATATTTCTCACTTCTATTTTCTTTGCAGCCCGTTCCTTTTCCCTGATTGGATTCATTTTCCTGACTATTGTTGGAGATCCCCTGACGCCAACCCATTCAGGCTGGAGCCCTATCTTGTCATGGTCCCACATCTCGATCCCTTTTCTGGTGGCATCTATCTTCCTTCTAAGCGTCTGCATCCTTGGAGTGTTGGAATTCAGTAAAACTGTTACCAGTACGGGCAGGGGGACTTTGACAATCTCTGTCCCGCCTTCCAGTTCTCTATCAGCGATAACATGTCCATCTTCATATTCCACATTGCTTGCATATGTTATCTGGTCTATGTCCAGAAACTCAGCAACACCTGGACCAACATGTCCGGTACTTGAATCTGAGGACTCCTCTCCGGCGAATATTATGTCAAACTTGCCTATCTTTGAAATGGTGGCGGCAATAGTTAATCCGGTTGGATAGGTATCTGCTCCGCCAAAAAACCTGTCCGACGCAAGTATTGCCCTGTCCGCACCTCTTGCAAGGCATTCAATCATCGTGGTTTCAGCCTGCGGGGGACCCATTGAAACTACAGTAACGTTTGCGCCGGTCTTGTCCTTTATTCTTAAGGCGGCTTCAAGAGCGTTTTCGTCTGCACTGTTGGTAACGTTTCTTGTAAGGCTTCTATTCAGATTCATTGTGACCGGGTCAATGACAACCTCTTGTTTGTCGGGGACCTGCTTCACCATAACAATTATTTCTAAAGTCATCTCTGTTCACCCGAATTTATACTTTATACCATGGGCACCCTTTGGGTTTGTCCAGGTAACGCTGTCATGCGCACAAGCAACTACGCAAGTTCCACATTCCACGCAATCCTCGTATTTGAAATTCAGTTTCCCCTCAATCAGCGTATAACATTTGGCAGGACAGGCGAAAGTGCAGAAATGATCAGGGCAGGTTTCACAAATATCTGGTTTAACTGTAATGTGCGCATAGGATTTGTCGGTTTTATAATTAAGCAGAGATAATCTGTCTTCGATTTTCATTCTACATCCTCCTCATCATTCTGTAAGCGTCCATCAGACTGGATACCCTTAGCATATCATTCTGGGATAATGCGTCAAGCAGCATTCTCGTCATGTGTTTCTTCGGCCTGCCTTCCTCCATGAAGAGACCCATCATCAGCGATTCCAGCATAGCCGGGATCTTTTTGTGGACAAAAGGACTCCATGTCACATCCCCTATACCTTTGAAAGAGCGCATATCCTTCATGACGTAAGAACCTTCCAACCTGTCCTGATACGATTTGAGCGCATTTTCAGTGAAATTTTTCTTGTCATATGCCGCTGCAAACGTATCGGCAGCGGCTATTCCTGAATCAATTGCATAATTCATGCCCTGCAAGACAAGGCCATTACTGAATGAGAAACCTGCAGAGTCGCCAGCAATCATGTACCCGTTTCCATACAGTTTTGGGATTGAACTGAACCCCCCTTCCTGTACCATGTGAGCACTATATTCCTGCATTTCTCCACCCTGCAGGAGTGGAGCTATGTACGGGTGGGCAGTAAATTCCTCAATCATGTCATAGGTGTGGGTAGCATCGTTTTTCCTGAGGTGGGACATCGATACGACGATCCCGACCGATATGCTATCCTTATTTGTGTAAAGAAAACCGCCTGCCTCAACGCCCCCCTTAAGGTATCCCAGGACATATTCGCATGCAAATCCGGCACCACTCTTCAGGTGGAATCTTTCATTTATAGTATTTTCCGGAAGTTTTATGACTTCCTTGACTCCTATTGCAACATCATGATCAGTTAGTGGTTTGCGCAACCCGGAATTTATGGCAACACGGGGATTTGCTCCCTCACAAAGTATTACTGTGTCGGAAGTTATTACGTCTCCATCCTGCTCAATACCGGTGACTTTTCCATTTTCTATGTGAAGCTTTTCAACCGTGATTCCGTTTATAACCATTGCGCCAGCTTCCTTTGCCTTTCTAGCCAGCCACTGATCCAGCCTTGCCCTGAGAACCGTATAACCTGTTTTTTTCTGTTCAAGCTTCTTTGAACTGAAATCTATACCTATTTTAGAATCCTGAGTCAGGAAAGCCACAGACTTTGTGTCTACAAATCTTTCAACCGGAGCACTCTTTTCCCAATCAGGTATGATCGCTGAAAGTCCATTGCCCCATAATACCCCGCCGGATACATTTTTGCTTCCAGGTGGATCGGATTTCTCAACAAGAAGAACATTTTTTTTGGAAGATGCGAGTCTAATAGCCGCTGATGCCCCAGCCGGACCTGCGCCGACCACGATAGCGTCAAATTCGCTCATGCGCCACGGATTGAAAGATAACTTATAATTCTTTTCTTGAGATTGAAGTAGAGCCCAGATTTTACTGAATTGACTGACCAATTTACCGGAACTTCGCGGATCAAATGATGCTTGAATGAAAATAAAATATCCCACATTTGGCTAAGGGATCATTTGAATCTTTCAATTTCAGGGTTGTACAATAAGCTCTATGAATATTTTGGAGAAACAGGCTGGTGGCCTGCTGAAACTAGGGATGAGGTTGTCATCGGTGCAATATTGACACAGAACACTTCCTGGTCAAACGTCGAAAAAGCCCTCTTCGAGATGAAAAGAAACGGAGTGAGAACCCTTGAGGATATCGCTTCACTCCCTGTGGAACAGCTCGCCACATACATAAGGAGCTCCGGATTTTATAACCAAAAATCACGAAGACTTCATAACCTCGCGACCAAGATTCTTGAAAAATACGGGAAGCTCGATTTCATGTCAGTGGAATCCATGACAGACCTTGAGAATTTTCTGCTCCCGATCAATGGTATCGGGCAGGAGACCATGGATTCCGTCCTGCTTTATGCTCTTGATAAACCTGCTTTTGCAGTGGATAAATATACAATTAGAATCTTCGGAAGAACTGGGATAATAGATGACCCAACGCTATATTCTGTAAAAAATGCTGTCAACAAAGACCTCGGGAATGATGTCCCGATGCTGAAGAACTTCCATGGAATGCTTGTATATCTTGCCAAGGACTTCTGTAAAACGAAACCAAAATGCGATGAATGTCCGGTCCGAAACGATTGCGCTTATTATAAGGCGAACAGGAAATAAGACTTACCCGAACGCAATTATGTTTCCGTAGCCGATGAGTCTCCACCTGTTGGAAATTCTCCGTCCGATTGCTATTCTTTCCCCTTCGTATGCTGCAACCGGATATTTCAGGTTAACTTCCACCTTGTTGTCGCGAACGTTGGAAACGACGCCCACAGTGTTTGATGTACCTACAGTCAGCATGAGATTTTCCTTGTTCCTTACAGGTTCAACCTTCTGTTCCTCCTGAAAACCGACTACTCTCTTGAGAAGATTTGAATCCAGGGTAAGGCTGAATATTGTAGGCGGTACTTTTCCAGTTCTACCAACTATTCTGCCAGTAAAAGAGTCTCCCTTTGTCATATAGGGGTCAAGCTTGGTACCTATCGCAGCGAGTCCACCAGGTCTGATTGTTTCGTAAGTATTCTTACCAGCCATCAATGCAGTAACTGTGGTAATTACGTTGTCCCAGACCTGTTTTCCGCCACGGCTGGTCTGAAGACCTGGGACTATCTCAATTTCATCTCCCAGCGAAAGTTCCCCTGCGATGAGCGAACCACCAAGTACACCGCCCTTCAAATTTTCTGGCTTTATACCAGGTTTGTTTACGTCGAATGAACGTGCAACATACATTCGTGGATCTATTCCCGGAATGATCTCTGGATCAGGTATCCGGTCATTTATCGCCTTCAGCAGGGTGTCTATGTTAGAATTATGATAAGCACTGACAGGAATAATAGGCGAGTTTTCGGCTACGCTTCCTTTGAGGAAATCTTTGATCTCTTTGTAGCTGGCAAGAGCCCTTTCCTTGGTTACGAGATCAATTTTGTTCTGTACCACTATAATATTCTTGATGCCCATTATTTCAAGGGCTATGAGATGTTCCCTTGTCTGGGGCTGCGGGCATTTTTCATTTGCGGCCACTACAAGGAGTGCTCCGTTCATTATGGAGGAACCGGACAACATTGTTGCCATCAGTGTTTCATGTCCTGGTGCATCAACGAATGAAATGACTCTGCTCAGTTCACAGCTCTCATTCACTTTCTCCCTGGAATAAAATTCTTCTCCATCCTCCCTGATACAGCGATAAATTGGAGTATCAGCGTATCCGAGCTTAATTGAAATACCTCGCTTGATTTCTTCGGAATGTATATCAGTTTTTGTTCCAGTCAGAGCCTTGGTAAGCGTACTTTTGCCATGATCAACATGGCCTACCATTCCGATGTTCACAGAGGGTTGTGGAAGCCTTACCATTTTACTCCTTCTTCTGGTCGTTCTGCGCATCTGGTTCTAATGGTGTCGGACCATACTGTATAATTTTTAGATTCAACTGGGAAATGTCTGGGCCTATTATTGACCCTCTGAACGTAACTCTTTTCCTGTAGCCGTCCTTAGCTCTCTTCCCTCTGTTGTAAATTCTGAGTATTCGCTTCCTTCCCGATATCTGAAGGTCTGATTTCATGGGAAAACCATCATTGGTGCTTCCACCGGTTATCTTAAGCCTGTATCCGGGCAACTCAAAGAAAATTCCGTCCACCTCGTCTCCAACCTTTCTTCCTGCCAGAGAGTTCAGATTCTCCGGTGTCACTTCCTTTTTATATGTTTTTCCTGACTTTGAATCCGCAATTATTGCAACTGAGTTTGCCATGCCTTACCTCTTTCTAATTGATTTGACTGGTATTACCCTAAATTAGGTTCTTGCTAATGGTAACCCCGTTTATAATATTGTTGGGAGTCAGAAAGAAAATGTTGAAGCTCCGGAACATTCATGCAGAGATATTCTACTGTTCTGTCACAGAATCTATTGAGGAACCGTTAATCACAAAGTTTCCCCGGTTTCTCCAAAGTTAAATATTTATTTGCGCTCCAGAACATAGATAAGCTTTGATAGTTATGGGCCTGGAAGGGACTGCTCACACAGTAAGTTGTGGAATCGTAGATGAGGGGCACATTCTCAGTAATTCTTCCAGAACTTACCTGAACCCGAATGGAGGCATACACCCAAGGGAAGCGGCAGTTCACCATGCAGAGAACATATACGACGTTATAAAGGAGGCACTCACCTCATCAGGCACCAGTCTCTCCGATATAGACCTTATATCGTATTCCAGAGGGCCTGGACTCGGCCCATGCCTGAGAATCGTTGCTACCGCTGCACGAAGTTTAGCGATTAAGTCGGCAAAACCAATAGTTGGCGTAAACCATCCTCTGGGACACGTTGAGATCGGAAGGAAATTGACTGGTGCCAGCGATCCGGTTATGCTCTATGTCTCCGGCGGAAATACACAGATAATATCCCATATAGGCGGAAGGTACCGGGTCATGGGTGAAACAATGGATATTGGCCTGGGGAACCTGCTGGATAAACTTGGAAGGGATCTTGGCTATCCTTTTCCAGGTGGGCCGGCTATTGAAAAGCTGGCAAAAGACGGCCATAAGCTTCTCAGCCTGCCGTATTCGGTGAAGGGGATGGATACCTCCTTTTCCGGGATATATACTGCTTCCAGAGAACTCCTGAGGAAAGGTGAACGTGTAGAGGATGTCTGTTTCAGCGTTCAGGAGTATACATTTTCCATGTTGCTGGAAGTCCTCGAAAGAGGTCTTCATCAAACATCAAAATCCGAAATCCTTCTTGCTGGTGGAGTTGCCAGGAATCAGAGACTGCGCGGCATGATCAATGACCTCTGTTCCGATCTTGGAATTAAAGCCTATGTCACCGACGATGCATACTGCATGGACAATGGTGCCATGATCGCCCAGGCCGGACTGTTGATGTTCAAGAATGGTATGCAAGATACGGTGGATGCCGCAACTGTCGATCAGAGATACAGAATTGACGAGGTCGAAGCTCCATGGATCAGCAGATCAGACGGGGAAATAGCTGAGTTCCGAGGTGCTGAATCGTTGATTCAGAAGGGTGAATTCAGGGGGAGATCAGTGATCAGGAAAATCAGGATCGGGAAAAAATACAGAAACCCTGATCTTGACAGGAATATTAGAACTGTAAGGCTGAGAAACGAGGTTGGCCTTATTCTCAGGTTCCAGGATGCTGGCGCCCGTGCACCTGTGGTTTATGATATAGATACAGAAGAATTGAGCATTACCTACGAGAAAATTGAAGGTCACACACTCAGGACGTTTATCCTGAATCAGGAAAATAATTTACATGAGGTGCTTTTTTCCATAGGATCCGGAATAGGAAAGGTACACGGTATAAAAATGACACACGGTGATCTCACTACTGCAAATATACTGATCTCGTCTGATTTTCAGGCATACTTCATTGACCCAAGTATGGGGAAGAGTGATTCCGGGACAGAGGATATGGCCGTTGACCTTTTCCTCTTCATGGAGTCTCTGAAGGCTTCCTCTGCTAACTCTGCTGAACTTTTTGGAGAGTTTATGAAGGGCTATAAATCCGCTTTCGGGAAATGGAGTGAAGTTGTGGAAACAATGAGTCGTTTGGAAATGCGGAGGAGATACGTCTGATACTGTTCATTACTAGCAATGCCCACAAGTTCAGGGAAATACAGGAGATGATGAATGCCTCCGGCGTAGACATAATGTGGAAAAAAATGAGCTATGAGGAGATACAGGAGGATACGACGGAGGCAATCTCCCTTGATAGTGCCAGAAAGCTTTCATTGATGATTCAGGAGCCTTTTTTCCTTGAGGATACGGGATTGTACATCGACGATCTGGGAGGTTTTCCAGGCCCGTATTCATCATATGTATTCAAAACCATAGGGAATCAGGGCATCCTCAAACTATTGGCCGGTATACCAGGAAGAGCCAGTTTTATCACTGTAGTGACTTATTTCACCGGAAAAGAATTTTTGCAATTCAGAGGCGAACTGAAAGGTAATATTTCAAATATTCCCATCGGGAACGAAGGATTCGGATATGATCCAATCTTCATACCGGACGGCTATACTCAAACTCTGGGAGAACTGGGTGTAACTGATAAGAACAGGATTTCCCACAGATCAAAGGCAGTAGGGAAATTCGTGGAATACCTGAAAAGTTCTGTAATTTAGCGCAAAAAGCAGTATAATATTAAAATGATTGCGTTGTACCTGGAAAATCCGTCCCATAGATTTATGAGAAACTAATGCCAGCGATGAAATTATATAAGTCCGATAGATGAATCGTGAGATTATGGCGACATCCTGGAGAAGCTTTCAGTCTTACATATATGCTATTTTAATGGCTGTTGGGGCCGTTTTACTGCTGATCACTTTTAACGATCTTCTGTTTCACAACCAGGTTCTCATCGATAACGGTTTCTCCCTCATTGCAGCAGGAAACTGGGAATACTGGATTTTTGCTCTTTCCCTCATTATGGCATTTACTTTTGTTTACATGTTTATAAAGGTTACAAATGATGCAAAGAAGTTCAAGACCCTGATAAATAGCTCCAGTAAACATACATTTGTAAAAAATCTCAGACAATTGCAGAAAATATCAAAAAATCTCGGGCCGGAATACGTTATTGAGCTGGAACGTTCAATGGAAAAGTGGAAAGTGAAATAATCACTTTATGATTTCTTTCACGAATTGTGGAAGCTTGAAAGCTCCTTCCAGAATTTCCATGTTGAAATATTTGCCTGTACTGGCTTTCGTTCCTCTCCTCAGTGTGGGTTCATAGTCTGCACCCATCGTAAACGACCAGAAGCCACTTGGATAGGTTGGTATGAATGCGGTGTAGGTCGAGACATTTCTGAAAACTTTTCTCATCCCGTTGCTAGCCATCTTTAATGCCTTTGGCTGGTAGAACGGGGAACCTGACTGAGTAACAACTATACCGGAGGTTGACAGGATTCCCTGTATGGATCTGTAGAAATCTTCCATGAAAAGTCCTTCGGCAGGGCCAACGGGATCTGTGGAATCAATGATTATAAGGTCGAATTTTTCCTTTGTATTCTGTATGTATTTCACGCCATCCTCGATTCTAAGGGAAACCCTCTTGTCTTCGAATGATCTGTAAAGTTCAGGGAAATATTTCTTTGCTACCTCAACAACATGGTTGTCGATTTCAACGTTAACTATTTTATCAAAACCGATTTTTACCAGTTGCCCGGCAGTGCCACCATCACCGCCGCCAATAACAAGAGCGGACTTTGGTTCCTTTGATGCCAGAAAATATGGCACCAAAGTGATCATCTCGTGATAGACGAATTCATCTCTTTCTGTAAGCTGTACAGTGCCGTCTATTGTCAGGAGTTTACCAAAATCATACGTGTCAAAAACATCAATTCTCTGGAAATCAGTTTTTACAGACAGAAGTTGATCCATTACACGGAATGACAGTTGCAGATTGTCTGAATATCTTTCAGAGAACCAGTTTTCTATTAATTTCACGGGTACTTCAATACTTAAAGCATATTTAAGAGTTCAGAGCAGGGATCTAATGGTGCTTGATCTTCCTCAAACCTTCTTCAGAATTTCACGCAGAGAGAAGATTTACTTGTGATAGCTATTTTCAGGCGTCCGTTTCTGCAAGATATCCATGTTATCCGGTGAATTGCAGAGAAAAATTTCGTTATATATTCAGATGTGATGGTTTTCCAAGGACTGGTGTCCAGACATAGATCGTTTTTTAGCTTGTTGGTTGAGTGCAGGGAAATACGCAGAATCCGTGATATCCGTAAAATCCTGCAATTAATATTTGTTAATTTTTATTATAAATATATAATATCTGCTAACCCAAATTTCCCTTGATTGTATTAAAACGTCAATACAAATATTTTAATACAACTAAATATATTATCATATTGGAGGGATGACATGGTAGGAATAAGCGAGCTCTCTAAGACGGTTTCGAAAAAGACGAACACAACGCAGAAGGTTGCGAGAAACGTTATCAAGACCTTCCTGGACACTGTTGTCTCCGAGGCAGACAGAAGCAGCAAGATAAACCTTGCTGGTTTTGGAATCTTCGAGAGAAAGATACAGCAGGCCAGAAAAGCCAGAAACCCACAGACCAAGAAAAT
Organism: Thermoplasmatota archaeon; assembly: GCA_023488885.1. GTDB lineage: Archaea > Thermoplasmatota > Thermoplasmata > Thermoplasmatales > Thermoplasmataceae > JAJZOM01. The sequence continues at coordinate 22,092 of JAMDDH010000046.1, forward strand.
TATAGACGTACCGTCCAAGAAGAAATTTGTCTTCAGAGCATCAAGCAAAATAAAGTACAAATAATCTTTAAATAATAAATAAATTAATTTTTTGAAATTTTCTTCTTTCTTTCTTTTGATGAGAATCCAGTCGTTTCTTCGATCAGTTTGTTGAAAATTCTCACGGTTTCAAGCGGATCAGAATGGGTATGATCAGTTTCTGTGACCACTTCCAGGTTTTTTCCGTTGAAATATAGGTCTATAACTTTTAACCCCGGAATCGTGCAGGTTACATGTCCATCCTTCGATTCGCCATTGCCGGTAACCGCTTTCGCCTTCTCGAGAAGAAACTCTCCAGTGATTTCTCTTCCTTTCTTAACGGGATATTCTCTAGTCGTTGTTCTCACCTTTCTGACGCTTTTTTTGTTGCAGCCTTTTTCTGGAACTTTTTCGACAGCGCCCTCAGGTAAATAAGGTTCATGTACTGAGAATCATGTTCCAGAAGTGGAGAACTGGAAATTATTGTCATGTTGGAACTGAAGTCTACCAGGATTTCAGCCAGAGTTTCAAATTTCAGGTCACCGTGTTTTATGGCGGTGAGTTTTCCCTCGTTGTGGTCTTCATAGTCAACTCCGGAGAATTCACTGTAAAGGTCGCCTTTGCTGTATTTCTGAAATTCACTGATAACGGCATCGAAATCCTTGACTTCTATAAGCGAACCACCGGTGACAGAGTGAACGTGCGGAAAATTCAGGATTGGTTCGATCTCATGAACCTTTTTGGCAAGTGACATGAGTTCAGATACCGAACCGAATATTTCTGATTTACCTGTTGTTTCAACGCCAATGTAGGGGTAACCTGAATCGTGAGAATAACGTTTGGCGATGTCGGAATATACCTCAATAGCTTTTTTGAGGCTGTCCTTTTTATTGCCGTTATAGAAACCAGTATGAGTGATGACTCTGTGAGCAGCCATTGCCTTGCCTATTATCAAGGTCCATTTGAGATGGTTATAGGATTTGTCTCCCATTTCATCTTCCTGAAGCAAGTCCATGTAGTATGGAGCATGCATTGATAGCTTGACATCAAGCTCTTTCGCAAGCTTGCCGCCGTCATTGAGATCGTCATAGTTTTTTGCCATGTTCCAGAAGAGTTCCTGAACTATGTCGTCCTCTTCTATGACAGCATCTATCCCAATGCCCTGATAGTTGCCGTCTTCATCCTGTCTCAGAACATCAACAATAATGGATGAATCGATATCCCTTGGATTCTGACCCGCATATTCCAAGGCTGGCCTTTCTTCGACGTTAACCCTTAGCAGCTGGACTTCAAGAGCGTTTAGACCAAGGTTGTGTGCATCCTCAACAGATTCTATAAAAGTCCTACCTTTGCTGGTAAGGGGTATCCCAGCTATTCCAAACCTTATCATAATGCATACTCTCAATACTCAAACATTATTTAAGTTTATCAACAGGTATGTTGCAGCAGGAATGGAAAACCACTATTTTTTCCTGTTACGATCTGCATCGAATATGTTAAATATTATCAAAACATTCAAAAGCGATGGTGATTAATCGGAAAGGGGACGTTTCCATAATTATCTCCATTGGAAATTATTCGGGTGATCATAATGAATGTAGATCCAAATTTAACAAAATATCTAATCAAAGCAAAGATTTCTACGGATGGGGTGGTTGAGAAGCCTGATGTGGTAGGAGCCATATTTGGGCAGACTGAGGGACTTCTGGGTGAAGAACTTGATCTCAGGGACCTGCAGAAAAGTGGAAAAATTGGTCGAATTGAAGTAGAAATAGACAGTAAAAAAGGAAGAACCGAGGGATACGTTTTGATACCTTCAGGTCTTGACCAGGTAGAGAGTTCAATTCTGGCTGCTTCTCTTGAGACCATTGATAGAATTGGTCCGTGCAAAGCAAAGGTTGAGGTTGAATCCCTTGAGGATGTCAGGATACAGAAGAGACACAAGATCGTTGAGAGAGCTGAAGAACTGTACAAGAAAATGAGCGATTCAGGAAAGAGCGTCAGCGAAAGTATTGTTGCATCTGTAAGGGAAGAGGTCGAAAAAGGAGAAATTACATCTTACGGCGAAGAAAAATTACCTGCGGGTCCGGCAGTTAAAGACTCAGATTCCATAATAGTCGTGGAGGGTAGGAGTGATATCCTGAACCTGCTGAGATATGGAATTAAGAATACCATAGCCGTACAGGGAACAAATATTCCGAAAACTGTACAGAAATTATCCAGGGAGCGCACGGTTACTGTTTTTCTTGATGGAGATCGCGGAGGAGACCTGATTCTAAAGGAGATGCTTCAGGTAGCAGAGATCGATTTTGTTGCCAGAGCCCCTCCAGGAACCGAAGTGGAAGAACTTACCTACAAACAGATAGTTAAGGCGCTAAGATACAAAACTCCAATAGATCAGTACCTGTCGATGAGGGGAATGTCCGATGAACTGAAGGAACTGACAGAACGCAACACACCGGAAAACCAGAACAAACAGATCAAGAGAGGCTACGAGGACGCCAAGTCAGTCGTGGAGATAAAATCCCTCAAATTTGATGAAGAGGAGAAGAAAGAAGAGAAAATTCCAAAAGAAAAGATTCCAGTAAAGATAGAACAGCCAGAACCGGAAGAAATTCCTGGAAAGGTTGATTTATCCAATACAAGGTCTATTGAGAAGAGGGGCATCGTCCTCACAAAGGATAAGATGACCGAGGTCTATAGTCATGATGGAAACATAATTGCAGCTTTTCAGGTTGCTGAAGCAGTGGAAAAAATGAGTGAAATTACTTCCGGTGAAACAATAATTACCGGAGGCGTTATTTCTCAGCGCCTTGTTGATGTTGCTTTCAAGTCCGGGATAAAGAACATATATGGTGCCAAGTTGGGGCACATAACCAAGAAGCCGACAGAAGTCAGGGTAATTTCATGGGAGCGCCATTCATAAATACCGAGATCAGGGATGCGACTGACACTTCCCAGATTCCAATTCCGTCCAACCCCCTGGAGAGAGTCATAGGACAGGATGAAGCTGTCCGGATGGCTCAAATTGCGGCGAAGCAGAGAAGACATCTGCTCCTAGTGGGACCACCTGGTGTGGGAAAGTCAATGATCGCACAGGCAATTTCGTTTTATATATCAAGACCGCGTGAAGAGATAAGGGTCGTACATAATCCACAATATCCAGAGAGGCCGTTTATCGAGGTTAAGACTGGAGTTCAGATAAGTCAGGAAAAAGAGGAACAGAACCTGGTTGAGGGAGAGATCATTGATCCCAGAGACGCTCCGGTCAATGTTTCTGAAAGGCTGGGATACAGATGCCAGAGATGTGGATATTATTCATTTCCGACTGAACCTACCTGCCCGAACTGCAGCAATCCTAAAATCCAGGCAACCACTCAAGGTCCTTTCGGAGACGTCTTTAATGTTATTGGCGCTGCATTCGGGGTCCAGAATAATACTGAAAAAATAACGTCAACGAGAAGGAACGGAGAGCGGGAGGAAGTCATAGTCTACGAACGTTTCGGTGACCATATAAGGATTCTCGATGAAAAAACGCTTGAAAGAAGAAGGAAAATAGAGAAGAAAAGCCCAAGCAAAATTATTGTGCCAATAGATCGGACTCCTTTCGTGCTCGCAACCGGTGCAAGCGAAACTGAACTACTGGGAGACGTGAGGCATGATCCATACGGGGGGCATCCTCAGCTGGGCACCCTGCCGTATGAAAGAGTGATAGCAGGAGCAGTTCATGAAGCACACGAGGGCGTGCTCTTCATAGACGAGATCACCCACCTTGGAAACCTTCAGAGATTTATCCTCACTGCAATGCAGGAAAGGAGCTTCCCGATAACTGGAAGAAACCCACAGAGCGCCGGAGCCAGTGTCCGAGTAGACCGCGTACCTGCCAATTTCATACTTGTGGCTGCCTGTAACATACAGGACTTGCAGTACATACTTAGCCCGCTGAGATCAAGAATTGTCGGAAGCGGCTACGAAATGCTCATGGCAGTTTCCATGCCTGATACCCCGGAGAACCGCTTCAAATATCTACAGTTCATTGCACAGGAAATAATAATCGATGGGAAGATTCCCCACATGACAATGGAGTCTGCCCAATTAATAATTGAAGAGGGCATCAGACGAGCCAAAGAAATTGATCATAAAGATCATTCCCTGACTCTCAGGCTAAGGGAACTTGGCGGTCTAATACGGGCTTCTGGAGATATCGCTGTCTCAAAGAAAAACAAACTCATAGAAACGTCCGATGTGAGAGAAGCTCTCCAGATGTACCTTCCGGTAGAGGAAAAAATAAAGAAATATTACGGCAACATGGGAGCAGCCGTATCGTCTGAGAGCACCCTCTCACAGAGGAGTGAGGAATACATGATGAACTATCATAACTACAGAGAAGATAGATCATATGACTGACCTCGATGCCGATTGCAATTTTTCAATGGTGATCAGGCAAAAATTTAACTATAATTCGCGCTAACACATTTTCGATATCAAAAATGAAGGTTCAGTACGTCTTGGCGATGGAAAAGCCTCAAACCCACTTTTTCAACATAACAATGAACATTGAGGACTTCACCGAAGAGAACATGCTTGTTACTATGCCCGCATGGGCACCGGGTTCATATGAAATCTATGACTTTGCAAGGTTTGTAAGGAACCTGAAAGCAGTCTCAGGAGAAAATGAACTTGAAGTCATAAAAAAGGATAAGTCGACCTGGAAGATCGTTACAAGGGAAAATCACTCCATCAGGCTGACGTATGAAGTTTACGCCAACGATCTGAGTGTTCATACAAGCCAGATAGATTTTACACATGCTTATCTCAACGGAACCAGTGTTTTTCTCTACGTAGAGGGTTATAAAGATCAGTCGGTTGAGTTAATGATAAAACCATACTCCGGCTGGAAAATCTCCACTGGTCTGGAGAAACTCGGCGAAAACAGGTACAGGGCAATAAATTATGATATTCTGGCCGATTGCCCGATTGAAATAGGACTCCACAGAAGCCTGTATTTCAGCGTAGAGGGAAAGGAACATGAAATAGTGATCTATGGCCATGGTAACGAGAATGAAGAAAAACTGAAAGATGATTTGAAAAAGATTGTCGAGGCGTATAACAGAATGTTCGGTCACCTGCCTTACAAGAGGTATGTATTTATCTATCACCTTGTTTCAGGAGATGACGATGTCATAGGCGGACTCGAACACCTAAATTCGACCACGATAGATGTCGACAGATTTATATTCTCTCCATTTGATAAATACAAACAGTTTCTGTCGGTAACATCACATGAGTTTTTCCACCTGTGGAACGTCAAGAGAATCAGGCCACAGGAACTGGGCCCTTTTAATTACAAGGAAGAAAACTACACCACGATGCTCTGGATGGCTGAGGGGATCACGAATTTCTATGCATACCTGATCCTTCTGAGAGCGGGACTCATAGACCAGAAAGAATATCTGAAGCACCTTGCTGAGAATATGAGATATCACGACTTCCTTCCAGGGTCGGACAAGACATCCGCATCAGAATCGTCTTTCGATACATGGATCAAACTTTACAAACCCACACCCAACAATGTCAACAGTTACATATCGTACTATCTCAAGGGAGAAATACTTGGATTTATGCTTAATACCCGGATAATAGAAGTAACCAGAGGCAGCAAGACCCTGGATGATCTCTTCAGGTACCTCATGGAAAAATTCAACAGAGATGGCAAGGGTTATTCTGAGAAAGACGTAATAAATTCTATCAGGGAGGTAACCGGACACGACTTTTCTGATTTTTTCCAGACTTATGTAAGGAAGCCAGGCAAAATTGATTTCTCACAGGAATTGAAAAAGCTGGGCCTCACCATCAGGAAAGGATACCGGAAAGTGGATGGAACGGAGCCTGAGAGAAAATCATATCTCGGGATAATTGTAAAGGGGAATGGAGGGCGGTACATTGTGGATTCTGTACTGGAGGGATCCCCGGCATTCGAAGCAGGACTCAACCCAAAGGACGAAATTGTGGCCATCAATGGTTTCAGGTTCGGAGATAGATTTCTGAAAGATCTGAGAGAGGACTTCAAGAAACTCAGGCTCGATAATCTCGCAGATTATGAGCCCGACAGCAAGGTCAGGATCAACTTCTTCAGGCGAGGCATTCTGATGGATGTGGAACTAACATTATCCAGTGCTCCTTACGAGTATTACGAAATACTGGATGATCCTCAGCCGAACAATGGTTCGGAAAATCTCAAATCGAAGTTTCTTGTCACCTAACTATATACTATATAATATTTATAGTTAGAAAAAATAGGCATCTTACATGCTGTTGATTCTCGAAGAATATTTTAAGGATCATCCAATCAAAAAAAGGATAGTGGAAGGACTTTACCGGAGAGGTATCTCTGTAGCCAACAGCAAGTTTTATTCCGATGGCATCGAGATCACGATCAGCGAAGTCGCAAAGACCTTCCGCGTAAACAGGAGAACTGTCTATGACACTATACGCCTGATTGAAGAGTCCCCTGCAATAAAGACAGTAATGTCGAAATTGCTGCCTGCTGCAGATATATCCCGCATATCTCCCCTCATGGGTGATCAGGTCGTTACTGTATCAATATCTCCCGGCTACTTCTCGAAGACAATGTCCGGCGTCATGGACGTGGCAAAGAGATATGGTTCTTATGTCAAGGAGATTTACGGCAGGAATATGATAAGGAATGAGGTTTTCCTGAGGGCAATTATCCATCACACTGTTCCGAGGAAAATATTCGAGGAAATGAGCAAAATTGAAGGTGTACAGAAAATACTTATTGAAACTTCAGGAACTATGGATGAGGACACGATCTGCAGCAAATGCGAAGTAAAATTGTGCCCGTCAAAACTCTCTTCAGAACTGTTCGATGAAACGCTTGCTGAGATATAATGGCGTGTGTTGAGTGTCTGCAGTTGAAGGATGAACAGGAGGGAATCAGGACGGCTAAAACCCAGCGGGAAGACTTCCGTCAACCCAAAAACCTGAAAGCCCTTTAAGTAAATGACCGGTCATGTCAAAATCTATCTTGCCATCTTTTTCAAAAGGGGTGATCATAGGCATCAATACGACTGGCTTCATGGAATGAAAAGGCGACCATTGTAGATAAGACTTGGCGGATATCTGATTCCGTGGAAAATAACGGACAGCCGGCATCAACGGATTATAAACCCCGCATTAACCGACCGCCCATAGTGTCGTCAAAGCCAATAAGATGCACTATTGGTTCATACAGGCTAAACCACACAGCATGAAATCACAACTTCAGCAGCCACTTCCAAAGTGGTATCGCTTCAATTCCAACGTTGCCATATTGTATGGTGTCTTCGTAATCCCACGTTATCGTGGTAAGTTTCTTGCAGTTTAACAATTTAGATGCGCTTATGAGCGATGCGATCTCCCTCTTGTTCATATCTCCCCGATCTTCCGAATATGTTACATTGATGAGTTCGCTTACCTCAGTTCCGTGCTTGATGATGAAATCTACTTCGTGATCACTGTAGTCCTTGAAAAAATATATTTCCATATTCCTGGAAAAATAGTTCCTCCTCCTCAGAAGATCGATGAAAACAACGTTTTCCATCAGGCTTCCATGGTTTTCGGTGGACCGCGATGTCACATGATTTACTAAGCCCGTGTCTATGCTATATATTTTCTTTGCGCTCCTTTCAACTTCTCTTGGCTTGAATGAAAATTTCTTGAGCTGGAGAATCAAATAGGATTCCTCCAGATACGATAAATAGTTTTTCGAAGTGTGCTCGCTCTTCAACCCGAAGTCGTGTTTCAGTTTGTTGTAACTCGCATATTTTCCTGCATTGCCCATGAGGGTCATGGCCATTTCCCGGAATGTGCTCTTATAAGAGATGTTGAACCGGGAGATGATGTCCTTTTCTAATATGTCGTCGTACAGGTTCTTGAGGTATGGTCCCGGATTCTCGCCATTTACAACGTCCGGAAAACCACCGTTATCTATGTAATTTTTCAGGTTATGCTTGATCAGGTTCTCTTCCCTTGTTGTTCCAGGACTTCCCTTGATTCCTCTTGAAACAAGGAATTCCCTGAAGCTGAATGGAAAAATTTCAAGGGTGATATGTCTCCCGGTCAGATGGGATGCGAGTTCTTTACTCAGCAGTCTTGAGTTGGATCCAGTGAGAAACACATTATACCCTTGTCTGTGCAGCTTGTTTACAAACAATTCCCATCTGTCCACATTCTGGATTTCATCAAGGAAAATAGTCTTGAAATTACCTCTCAGCTCAATCAAATTTGACATTATGTCGTCTGGATCAGTGTTCAGTAGTATTCTCTCGTCAAAGTTCACATATCCAACATCTTTCCCTGCCAGCATGGACGCTGTAAATGTTGATTTGCCGGATCTCCTAACTCCAATGATAGTCTTGATCAGACTGCTGCCGTTGTGATTGTCATAAACCTTCCTGAACTCACGGTCGATGTAATTGTCCTTCTTGATAATATGTTGAAACTCAGAGTGCTGATCCCTCAGTATGTTGTTTATATTCATCGTATTACTAACGCGTAGTTTGGTATAAATATTCGTATTGACAAAACAAATAATGCGGATGACAAAGGGAGTGATACACAGAAGGACACAAGATCACCGATTTGGTCTTGGAGAGTCGTCCTTCACTTTAAGCATAATTATGGACATTGCTCAACTGATTCATGCAGTGAAAAACTCTTAAGCCATGAATTCTAAGATAACGGGCGTAGAGATACAGGAAACAAATGGCGATCTACCAGCAAATTAGCCGGAAACATGGGTTGAATCAATCAAAATCTAAGGCTATTTTGATACCATGTCAAAGTTTGTCATCGTCAACAAAAACAATTATATATAATCATTTGTACTGGTAATACGTGGAAGACCGGCGTTATGCACTGGTTAGACATATTTTTAAAATTCTAACTAGGGACGGATTCAGAGTATCTAATCCCGATCTGGGAGGCTTGGTTAGCTTTGACCTTATCGCAAAAAGAGAGCGCATGAAGTTCATCATAAAGGTGCTTCAGAATATAGATACTTTCAGAGGATCAAATGCTGAAGAAATGATCAGGATTTCAAAACTCACTTACTCTGCTCCTCTCGTAATAGGAGAAAAAGCTGGAAGCGGCCCTCTGGAACGGAACGTAGTTTATTATCGGCATCACATCCCCATCCTGTCCCCGGAAAGTTTCTCGGATTACATTGAGGGAGACAGGCCATGCATATCTTCCGGGCCTGGGGGCTTTTACGTCTCCATGGATGTTGACTTGCTGCACCGGAGAAGAGAAGAACTTGGTTTCTCTATAGGCTATCTTTCAAACAAGATCGGAACCTCAAGAAGATCAATATCCCTTTACGAATCAGGTGGTGCAGTAACCATTGACGTATTCCTGAAGCTGGAGAAGATTCTGAATCGCGACATTTCAAAGGCTATTGATCTCCTTGAAATTGCGACGCGACTGGAAATGCCGGTTGAGGATTCCAGCGTTGAAAACGAGTTTCTGAAAGAGGTAATAAGCATAATGATGAATCAGGGATTTGATTTCCACACAATAAAGAAGTCTCCGTTTGATGCAATAGCACGTGAAAGTATGGAAGAATCCTTCCTGATTGGCCTGCTGGAGTCACTGAGCGAAAAAATAGAAAGGATAAGTGCCATGAAGAACATCAGCCAGATATTTGAAAACGAGGCTTTCATCATCAGCCATTCCAGTACAGAAAAGGAGGCAATTGGAGGGTGCCCGGTTGTAAATCTTTCGGAACTGAGGAATATAGGGGAAGTTGAGCGCCTTCAAAGGCTGATAGAAAAGAGAAAGATTGCCTGATGTTTGTTAAGCTGATGTGCCAGGACAGCAGGATGATCAACATTTTTTCCGGGGTGAAGGGACTCGTTTCCCACGGGAATGAACTCAGGAGTTTGCTTGACACTACCAGACCTGAAATCGTGTTGGTTTCCATATCACCCCCAGAGGTAGATGGTCTCAAAATGTTTCTTAAATCCCCTTTTGAAATGAATCTCTCTGACTATGAAATAATCTATGGAGTCAGACTTGCTAAATATGGCGAAGTCATGACCCCGCCGCCAATATATATTGAGGCCGTGAAATACTCAGTGGATAACGCGAAGGAAATTGCAGGAATCGACATGGATGAGGAAAAGTATGGGGAGACTTACATAAAACACGTAAAAGGTTCCCACCTCATACGCCATTCGATTAGGAAAAAACGAGTCCTTAATGCAGATTACCATGACACGACACCATACGAGTTTGCCGAAGCGTGGAACTCCAGGGTGAATTCGATAAAAGGGCTCTCACTGGTAGATATAGAACGTGCGGAAGACATGGTCGGGAAGATAACGGAATTTCTCCATGAAAAATATACCACGGATCACCTGATCGTGATTGATCACGAGTTTTACAAGCCTGTAATTACCAGGCTGAACGCGAAAGGCTGCATGGGTCCGGCTACCGTCTAACCTCTGTATCCCTTGAAAATTATGTAAACTTCCTTGCTTGCATCCCTTGAAGCCGCCACTTTCGTGATTTTGGAATACTGAAACATTCCTGACCATTTATTAACGAACTCTGTCGTCAGGTCACCGTAGAACTGTTTCGTAACAACAAACCCGCCGGGACAGAGAAACTCAGTCGCCAGTTTCATCACTTCCTGGCATATGAGGTAAGAAGATGCATGATCGATGTCGCTGTTGCCGGAAGTGTTGATCATTGCGTCGGAAAGAATGCCCTGAAAAGTATCGATAGAGTTCTTGCCCATTTCTTCCCTGATTTTTCCGCTGAGATCTTTGTTCCCGACTTTTCCTTTCACGAATATTACTCCCTCCAGCGGATCCATCTGGTTTAAGTCTACAGACATGACCTTTGACCTCGTTATGCTGCTTATAATCTGGCTCCATCCTCCCGGGGAGGAACCAATTTCAAGAATTCTCTGGCCTTCGGACAGGAGATTGAATTTTGTCTGGAGCTCTATGAGCTTAAATGCTGCCCTGCTCCTGTATCTCTCTTTCTTGGCAAGATAGTAGTAACGGTCTCTGTGATCAGGCATTTATACGGTTATTCTCCAATGAACTTCCGATATTCCGTGGCAGACATGGATGCATTCTCAGGTCCAGTTTTTCTGATCTTTACCATCCAGTAGGAATAGGAATCCTGATTCACAAGTTCTGGTTTGTCAACAAGTTTCTCATTCACTTCTATAACTTCGCCTTCAACAGGAGAATAGACATCCTCTGCTGATTTAACTGATTCTATCGTCAGGAGCGTTTCCCCGGCCTTCTTTTTAGATCCAATCTTCGGCAGCTCTATAAAAACTATATCTGTGAGCTGGCTCTGGGCATAGTCAGATATTCCCATAACAACGGTGCTGCTTTCCGCACTGAACCATTCGTGTGTTTTAGTGTATCTTAATTCTTCAGGTATCTTGGACATATTGTCATTATCTTAAGATGATATATAATTATTTTATGAGGAATGAAAAGAACAGACTATCAGATTGAACCCGGTCTTTTAGGTGCACCGGATGCTGAATTTAAACACGATACCCCTTATATAATGAGTCGTAGATAACATAATGTTGAGGATATTCATAGCGAGTTCCATTGAGAGATTTCCCGGTTTAATTCCTCTCATAGAGGACCTGGAAGTCATAAAAGGGAGCAGGCCTGTTAAGACCCGAGAACTGCATCTTACTTTCAGTTTCTTAGGTGAGATATCTGAGGCTGATCTGCGCGAGATCCAGAATAGGTTTCTCGAACTCCGGTGCGACAAATACCTTCTGAAACTTTCAGGACTGGGTTCCTTCCCCACCACCGGCAGGTCAAGAGTTCTGTTCATCAGTGTTGAACAGAATAGGGAGATTATGGAAAACTGGCGGAAAATAGCCAAATTGACTGGAAATACAGTATTACCTGAAAGAAAAATGATTCCCCACATAACCGTCTGCAGGTTCGGGATTCCCTTTGACACCGGTTCCCTTGTGAAGAAGTACAAAAATATTGGCTTTACACAGCAGATTCGGAAAATATCAATATTCAGGAGCGTTCTTTCAAAACACGGCCCGGAATACGACGAGATCTGTGCGCTTCAGTTGAAATAGGTGGTCTTTTCCGAATCATCGACTTTTTTCTTCGCTGCCATAAGCTCATCGTCCCCAAATTCTATGGCAATTAAACCGGAGACTGGGATGAGACGCAGGATGCTCTTATCCTCCTCCCCCTTAATCCTGAAACATACAGCCCCTTCTTCCCCAAGAAGAGTGTAACCTACAAATTCGCCAGTGGTCTCCATTGGTTCTTCCCTACCGCTGTTTGAGACTACTTTATATTTCCCGCCTTTCTTGATTTCGATCAAATCCATATTCATCAACAACTCTGACAACAGGGACAGGTTAATTTTCATCTGTTCCCACTCAAACGCTCATTCAAGATGTCATATAAAACTTTATGATTTTATTAACCTATGGCTTTGATTTGAGGCGCGATAACTGCCAAATGTGTTCCACTGTTTTCCGGTAGTTATCAATTGCCATCTTCAGGTTAACTTCGACCCAGTTCCATGCCCTCATGATATCCCCGGATCTTAGCCGGTATTTCTTTGTTTTTCCGTCCTGCACCTCTTCCAGTATATCCATGGATTTCAGCTTGTTAAGGTGCCTGTACAGAGTTGTCCTGCTTGTCTTGAGATATGCCAGAAGTTCTTCTCCTGTCCAGTATCTGTCGGAATTAAGAAGGAAGCACTCCTTGAATAGCCTGAAATAGGCAGACCTGGATATCACCTGCAAATCAGTGCTGGGCTTAAGCCTGGGAATGTATCCAATGTCCGAAAGGAAAAATGCGATGTTTTTGTCGAGGTCTTCATCCAGAACTCTGGTTGGCGTTGATACTACCGTCATCTTGAACATAATACCTCTCTGCCTAACGGTACAAAATTAATAAATCTATAGACTCGGAAACTTCAGCCTGTTCGTTTCAAATTCCGGCTACAATTGCAATCAGCCCTGTGACCATGAACTCGACACCTATGGACGCAAGGAGAAGACCCATTATTCTTGATATTATGAGAGACCCTGTCTTACCCAGTCTCTCAAACAGAGGAGTTGACAACCTTAAGATAATGTACGAAAAAATCAAAACTGTGATGATTGCTATAAACACAACAAATTTCTCGATCGGCCCATACCCGTTTGTATTGAAATAAATTATGGCAGTTGTTATTGTTCCGGGACCGGCAAGAAGTGGTGTTCCAATCGGTACAACACCTATTGCTTCCTTCTCCAGCGACTCATCCGTTTCCTGCTGAGTAAGCTTGGTGCGTGAAGTTTTTCCCTGAAGCATGTCGAAAGCAACTATGAAAAGCAGGGCACCACCCGCTACCTTGAAGTCGGAGATGCTAATTCCGAGGACGGAAAATATGTATACTCCCAGAAGCATAAAACCCAGTACCATGCCTGTCGCAACCATGATGCTCTTGAAAATCACCCTCGACTTTTCCTTCTTCGTATAATTTTCGGTCAGTACCATAAGTGTCGGTACAGCCCCTATAGGATTGAGAATCGCAAAGATGGTCAATACGGTGGATATGTAGAGGAATATTAAGCTGACCAATCTACAGAGTCATAGATTTACAGCCTAAATTACTTTCGGGATTGTTGCCTATTGTTGTTTCTGGCACAGCTTGTGCACTGCTTTTCACCCGGGTATTGTATTTATATAGGCTAAAGATGAGGGAGTGATGGTTAATGCCAATTTTCTCAAGAAAATAATGGTTGTCGGAGAAAAAAGCGTGCTTCAGCAGCTTACCCAGTTTATAGACCTGGCAGTTGACTCCACAGGTGCCCTCAAAGAGATGTTGATGACAGAGGAAAACAAGAAGAGCCAGCTTAATGATAAAATAAAGTTTATAGAGAAAAAGGGTGACACACTCTGCATGAAGGTGAAGCAACATATAACAGGCGGAGCAATAAGCTCCAACTTGATGGATAATCTTATTACCCTGGTTGAAACCTGCGATGATCTGCTTGATAAATCCTATTTTGTGAGCCGAGAGTTCAAGCGCGTTCATGAAAATAAGCATAAGTTTGACGACCTGGCCAGAGCCATCCTGAGGGACGGATATAACGTCTGCGTAAAAATCCTTGATAATACTCTGATAGCTCTTGGTGAGGTAAGGATATTGCTTGAATCCAGGGACACAAAAGAAATGCTGGAATCCAGGGCAAAGATTGAGGTTCTTGAGGAAAAAGTTGATGATCTGAAGGATAACCTGATTGATGAAGTATACAACAATGCGGACAGTTTACCTTACCTTATCTTCATTCACCTGATCGAGCTGGCCCATAAACTCGATGACATGCTGGATGACTGCGAGGATATATCTGATCTTGTGCAGACAATCAATATCTCAATAACCCGGTAAAATGTTATACGGCTACCTCATTATTGTACTTGCGGTTATACTGACCGCGCTTGTTTCGGGAAACAACCTGTCAGCAGCGGTAGGAACGCTAATAGGCTCAAGGATCGTATCAAGGATCGGAGGGATCATAATCGGGATTCTCGGTTTTACCTCCGGTCTCCTGATACAGGGGGAAAGTCTTGCCGATACTGCGACAAAGCTTATACCGAGATCCAGCCAGATCATAGTATTTGCACTTCTGATTGCACTTATAATTTTTGCACTCGCTACATACTTCCGCGTCCCACTTTCGCTGATCATGGCACTGGTGGGAGTCTCTATAGGACTTTCATACAGATTTGGGTATCCCGAGCATACCTACCTGATCAGGATAATAATACTGACATGGATAATTGCCCCCCTGGCTTCAATTGCCCTGGGATTTGCCTTGAACAGGAAACTTACAGGCCTGCAACCCAAGAACGTATGGAATTTTGCATTATCATTGAAGCTGGCACTTGTGGCAGTATCTTTCCTCACCGCATTCACGCTTGGTGCCAACACACTCGGATTTATAGAGCAGATATCCGGACTGGGCGGCTTCGGCGTGATTTATATGATCATCGGCATAGTTCTGGGATCGGTTTTTCTTAGCAAGGGCGTAATCAGGAGAGTAGGGCAGGAAATGTATCTTATGAGATACACCAATGCTTTTGTGGCGCTGATCGTCTCCTCAGCACTTGTTGAAGGAGCGACACTGATCGGACTCCCGCTCAGTAACACCCAGACCCTGACCTCCAGTGTTTTTGGAACCGGGCTTTCCTACCGGAACAAGCTCATGGAAATCAGGCCATTTCTGATCACTGTTGCCACCTGGATACTGTCTCCTTTACTTGGCATAATATGCGGACTACTTGCCTGACAGGGTGTCGTAGTCGAATATGGTTGTTTTTGATATTTTCTCCATATAATTATAGTATCGCTTGATAAAACGCCGCCTGTACTCATCAAAATTAGCCGGGTAGTATAGGTATTGCCCCCTTGACTTGAAGATCCCCGCACCAACAATATTCTTCAAAAGGTCCTGGAAATCCCTCTTTATCTGGTCTTTTCTGATCCCTATTGAGTTTTCATAGGCGTCATTAAGGCTGTGTGTCACGATTAGATTCCTGTTTATTGGCTGCATGAGAAGCAGGTTTCTTGTTAGGAATAGAGACCTGATCAGCGGATCAAGATCAGGGTGATACGGAGAGGGAAAATTGATCATCCTTGGAACTTCCGCACTGGCCAGTTTCATTACGGCTTCAAATCCTTCTGTTGATCCGCCAGTGAAATTAAGAGTCCCGGCAGATACATCCATGGAAATTGCTGGATTATTACTGCCACCAACGGTTTTTCCGACATCTCCCGGTGTAATGAGTTTTACGGCCCTGATTCCAGATCCGAATCTTTCCTGAAGCCCACCAATTATTTCAGTCACTATGGATCGTTCCGAAGCTTTCCTGTCTTCAGAGAAAGTGTAGAAGAGGAAATCCCCAATGCACATTGCACCGGATTTCCTCCCGGCAAGAATGTACCACGCGTTCGAACTGAGACCAAAATCCAGCGGAATCAGGCCGGTGATTTCATGCCCGTCCTGCAGTCTTGAGAATACCTCACCTATTATTGTGTGATTGTTCAGATTCGTGCGGAATACCGCATTCCTGTCGCTGTAAGTACTAGTCATTTCGAATCAACCTTTCCGTGGCATCCATTAATTTTATGCGGAAACCCAGTTGCGTTTCCGACTGGAAGTTAAGGATAACGCGGCCTTCTTCAACAATTATACTGCCTCTCTCACCGGATTTGCCGGCGAAAGCTATTCCGTAAGGTGGATAAGGCCTGAATGAACATTCACGTGCGAAATTCGAAGAAAGTGCGGAACTGAGACTCTTGACATTCTTTACTCTCCCTGCTATTTTCATTGGCCTGACTATTGCAACCTCATCCTCGTTTCTTTTTGGAGTAAATGCCCGGAACGCGTCCTCGTATACCCTACTCTGTCCCATGACTCCAGCGGACATTTCGAATATCAGTCCGGCAGCCCCGGCATCTGGATTGCTCAATGTGAAGGTCATCTCATTGTCCACGTAGATTCTGCAATCTGTATTGGTAAATCCGAATTTGACAGGCCACCTGGCTAGGTCACCTGATGCCTCAAGCCACATTTTCTCAGCCAGAGATGCGTCGTCCATTACGTTGCTTACAGTTGCGTTTCCTCTGGACAGGGTGAGATCTGTCATTACGTATCCATGTCCGGCGGCCAGATCGGGGAACTTCGAGAATGTTCCGGAAAATGCACGGACCATGTGTACCTGGCCTGATGCGACGTAAGCAGAAAGATAACGTTCATTTTGTGTCATAGCAACTTTGAAGCGTTCCTGCACAGGTATCATGAACACCTTAAGGGACTGATTCTGCATCGTAAGAAGGCTTGTGTCTGCGGCGGAAAATAACAGTCTAACATAAACGCGCCCCTTCCTGCCGATCATGTTTATGTTCTGGCTGAATAGCTCTATGAATTCTTCCTTGTTCAACTCATTAAAGTAAGCGAGCAACGCTAAAAATAATTTGTATCCATAATCACAAATACGGAATGTTCACAGATCGCCGTTCGCGAGAAAATCCCTGATATCATCGTCGCTGTACGGGCCTTCCACTGCTACCGGGAGCATAATGGGCTCTTCTTCAAAGCCACTGTCGTCGTATTCCTCTGATATATTCTCTAAATGCACTTCAAACGTATCGAGATAGGATTCTGCGGTCTCGTCTTCCATTTCACCCTCTCTGGCGTATACTTCGTCAAACCAGATTATGTAACAGTAACCTCCGAATTTGTACACTTTCCTGTTCTCTGAATCCATGGTCAGCTTGCTGAGACTGTTCTCTGTCAACAGCCCGTAAATGTATCCAACCAGGACAGCCTCCTGAAAAGTACCCTGTCCGCCGTATTCTTCGTCTCCGAGAGTGTGGAATTCTGACATTATTTCATACAGCAGCCTTGCATCCAGTTTCAACGTCATGATCACCCAGGTCCGGGAAGTCTTATCCCCATATCTTGAGGTATTCCTTATGTCGCGATCATTGTAAAACTTATTTACTTTGATTTGTGTTCGAAAGAAATCTCAAATCAATTATATATTCAATGATACTGATTGTACTGTGCAGGTGAAAGCGACCATGAAGATTCCGGCATCTCTGTGCCTGAGATGCAGAGGCACCAAGATGTTATGCGGACTTTCATACTGCCCGATATCAGTAAAGTATCTGACGCAGCCAAGCCTGAAAATGGTCAGGGGTAACACACTCAGCGGAGCGTCTCCTCCCAGCATTTTTGTTGGAAGATACGGCTATCCTAAAGTTAAGTTGTATCCCTCGACACCCCCGATCCACGGCGACACTTCCCCGTACGAGGACCCGAAGGAGTGGATGAACATTCCTCTTGAGAAATTTCTATCGATGAGGCTTTCCATGATCAGGGGGGGCGTGGACGTTGAGGTGGGGCAGGCAGTTGATCCTTCTAGGCTTTTTCATGAAATACAGCTAATGGCTCTTTCCGAGAAATCCGTTGAGGTTGAGATGGTGCTGGAGAGGAACATTTCAGACAGGGATGTCATTCTCGATGAACATACTCCCCCAATGGGCCCTTCGGCACCTGTGAAGAGGTTCACCGCAGATTATTCAGCACCTGGTCTTCACATGGAGAAGGTATATGGTGATACAGATCTGAAGGCAATGGATGCAATGATCTACCTGTATTCCAACGGACAGGACGTTTCTAAAATTTCCAAGATACTGAGCGTTGGCGCGGTAGGACAGAAAAATTCCAGAAAAGTTGTCCCGACGAGATGGTCTATAACCGCTGTCGACAAGAATCTCTCGGATCACATGGTGGAAGTGGTTAAAGACTTCAGGCAGATAGACAAATTCATTGCATTTGTGAGGGAAACTCCTGGAAATCTTTTCATGGCTGTACTTACTCCTTCAAACTGGATATACGAGTGGGGAGAATCCTGGTTCCCGGGCAGCACTTGGAACCAGTGGGGAGAGGAGGCATATGTGGAGATAGATGATGAGGGTTATTACGGCAGGACTGAGTATCCTGGGATAGGAGGCTGTTATTATTCGACAAGGCTTGCGACAGCCGAGAAATTCACTTCGATGAGGAGAAGCGGCGGAGCGATAACATGGCGGGAAATATATCCGGGATTCAACCTTCCGGTAGGGGTATGGTACGTCAGGGAGAACATGAGGGCACTTTTCAACTCAGAACCGGTTGAATTCGACACCCTTGACATGGCACTCGAGTATATTTCCAGGTTCATGAAGGTTCCTCTGGCAAAGTGGACTGCAAAATCAAATGTGGTCAAGACCCTGAAATACAACAATCTCGACAGGTTTTTCAAGATTTGAGATGAAAATCGTAGAATATGAAGCAAAAAAGGGAATTTCCAGATCGAATTTACCTGAACTGGATTATGCAGTGAATCCCTACAGCGGATGCCAACACAGGTGCCTTTACTGTTTTGCCATAAACTTCACCTCCGTGCCAGAAGCCAGGGAAAACTGGGGGAAAGTTGTGTATGCCAAAACGAATATCGTAAAATTATTAAAACAGGAAATAAACGGCCTGAGACGCGGGATCGTCGGCATTTCCACCATAACAGATCCGTATCAGCCTGCGGAAGCGAAATACAAGCTAACTGGAGGTACTGTAGAACTTCTGGCAAAAAACGGGTTCCGCGTAACGATCCAGACCAAATCTCCGCTTGCAAGAAGGGACATTGAAATTTTCAAACGTTACCGTAACAGCCTGGACCTTGGAGTGACCATAACAACTCTTGACAGAAGAAAGGCCATGATAATCGAACCACAGACCCCATCACCGCAAGAAAGATCCAGATTGCTTATTGATCTGAAAGAAGAGAAAATCCCGACATGGATATTTCTGGGTCCGATAATCAGGGAATTCAACGATAATTATGAAAACCTGAACGGAATATTTTCCCTTGCCTCCATGACCGGATCAAGAGTGATTTACGATTTCTACGCTCAGTATAACGGATCAAAGGAGCTTATGATGAAAGAATTTCCAGGTTATGTTCCGGACGATGCGTTTCATGGTGATCAATCATGGAAGTCCAGAGTCACGAAATTAATTGAGAATATTGCAGAGGAACACTCCGTAAAATGCAACAGCCAGGCCGATGAATGGGTAGCCTCAAAGGCGCAGGCAGGCCAGAGATTCCTTTGAAAACATGCCCATTATTTCCGGCAAAGGCATTTTTTGGTGTCCGGCACATTTCCTCCACTTAAACAGGTACCTTAAGCCATTCTCCTTTTTTCAGTTTTTGCGCCGTTCAGGAAAATTGCAGGAAACTAAAGATAAAATTTTTTCAAAGAATTTAGATGGTCTTGATGATCCCTGAGTATATCTGACAGTTTGGAAATCGTTCTGGCGTTATTGTACCTGAAACGTTTGAAGACCAGTTCATCGTTCTGTGTGTCAAGCAGAGCATACATCGGCATCCAGTTCCCGTCCCTGGGCTGACCGGAGCTCCCCGGATTTACGATTTTTCCTCTGTACAGCATAGGGAAATGTGTATGTCCTACCATAATGTAATCGAACTTACGGTAATTTGCATTTCTCCATATCATCTCAGCCTCCGTGGAAAACAGGTAACCAAAAAGGTTGTTGTTGGGGGAGGCATGCGTGATCAACATTTTTCTGCCATCAATTTCTATCTCGCTCTGATGCTTCAGCCCAGTGAGCCTGGAAATATCTCCAGCCGATAGAAATTTTTTAGTTATGAATTCTCTCGTGAATTCACTAAGATCATGCATTTCGGCTGCACACCTGCAGTCTTCGTTTTCTGCAACTGCATAATCATGATTGCCCATCACAATGTAATCGGCTTCCTGAAACACAAGGTCGAGGGTTTCAGCCGGTTCCGGGCCGTAGTCAACAATGTCACCTAGGAAGATTGCCTTGTCGTATGACTCCCTGTTAATCAGTGTTTTCAGGGCATCAAAATTGGAGTGAATGTCCGAAAAAATCAAGACCTTCATGTTTTATTGATGCAGAAATGGTACTTATTCCTAACTGAAGAGATGAAGAGCCGAACACTTTTTTAGGGGTGCCCGAATTATATGCCATGGACGATCTAAAGGGTAAGAGAGGCATCATAACGGCAGCCAGTTCCGGGATAGGACAGGCCGTTGCCAAGGTGCTGCACGATGCCGGTGTTGAATTGCTAATCAGCTCAAGCAACAGGGAAAAAATTAAGGTTTCCGCAGAAAATATCGCCACAGGCGGAGATGCCAGGATCATATGGCAGAAATGTGACCTGACCAGCAAAAGCGATCTTCACTCAATTCGTCAGACCGTCCAGAAGCAATTTGAAACACTTGATTATATAATAGTTAACTATGGAGACCCGAAAATTTCAGAATTCCAGAAACTAACGGAAGAAGACTGGTCCACTTACATGAATATGTTCATAGGTTCAACAACAACCCTGGTCAGGGAATTACTGCCCCTCCTTCAGAAACCTGGAGGAAGGATCATATTTATCACTTCGATGACCACAAGGGAATCATACGAGGGTTTCTCTCTTTCCGGGTCGTTGAGAGCTGCCGTAGTAAATCTTGGAAAGATTCTATCACTGGAACTTGGTCCTGTAGGGATCAACGTGAATTCCATTTCTCAGGGGTATTTTCTGACTGATCGGCTTAAGGCGGTTCTTGAAACAAATTCAACAAAGAACGGCACTGATATTGATACGGAACTTCAGAAGATCAAGGAGCAGATTCCTCTCCGAAGAATTGGAGAACCTGAGGAAATCGGTCGTCTTGTAGCATTCTTGTGCTCGAGTACTTCATCATACATCACGGGAGCCAATATACCAATTGACGGAGGAATAACAAGATATCCCTATTGATTGCCATGGATTATCCCAGATTGCATACCATATGCCGGCATATGGCTCATAATTTATTCGTATTATGAATGAATATCGTAAAATAATGTATTTAATGTAAAAAAAGTTTAATTATATCCAAGTTCATGTTAAGACATGAAGATCAATGGAATCTATGATCTGTCCGTTACGCTAAAAACTAATATGCCTGCGTGGCCGACAAACCCCCTTATAACCATTAATCCTGTCGGGACTGTGGCAAGAGACGGCTACAGCGTTGAATCCTATGCTTCCGCTACACATAGCGGGACCCACATAGACGCTCCATCACACATGATTGAAAAGGCAAAGACCGTTGATAAAGTAGAACTTGACAAGCTTATTGGAGAAGGTTACTGCATCAGACCGAAACTTAATGGGAAAGAAATAGGCAGATCCGCTCTCACAGCGGTATGGAAACCGGAATATGATGGAAAGATAATCCTCATTAACACTGGGTGGGACAGGAAGAGAGACTTCTCGAAGGAATTCCAGTTCGATTTTCCGGGACTCGCCATGGATACTGTTGATTTTTTCGTAGAACACAGGACAAAGGTAATTGGCATCGATACTCTGGGCATTGAGCCATATGATCACTCCGACTTCAGGGTACACAAAGCCCTTCTTACTCATGATATGGCTTTCATTGAAGATATGGCAAACCTGGACCAGTTGAAGGAAGGAAAAAAATATCTGGTCGTGGCATTGCCGCTAAAGATTGAAAATGGTAGCGGGGCAATGGCTAGAGTCGTTGCCTTGGATGTAGTTTGAGGTGAAAAAATGACGGAAGAAAAAGGAACATACAAGAAGGGGCTTGGATTCTGGCACGTAGTTTTTCTGACCATCGGGGCAATACTGGGACCGGCTGTCGCATACATACCGGTAACCGTTCTTGCTGACGGTGGACCTGCCGGAATTCTGGCATGGCCGATAGCATTCCTGCTGATACTCCCCATAGCATTTGTATATGTGGAGCTTGGAACTATGTGGCCAAGGGCCGGCGGAGTTGCTTATTATCCCGCCAAGAGCCATGGCGCTGTTGTGGGTACCCTTAACGGATGGGCAGCCTTTGTGGGATATTCACTTGCAATGCCCGCGGTTGTTGCGGCAATAGTTGAGTATGGTAGTTATTTCTATCCCCCGTTTTACAACGGATCAAGTCTCTCCTATATCGGAATAGCTGTGTCCATCGTTGCGGTCATAATTATTTTCTTCATCAACATGAGAACAATAAGCTTGATGGGCAATGTAAACAACGGACTTACCATAATAAAGATAATAATCGTGCTTGCAGTAAGTCTGGCCCTGCTGGCATTTTTCAGGTCTTCGAACATGACAGACCTCGGAGGATTTGCTCCAATGGGCGCATCCGGAGTGCTTCTTGCAGTTTCTGCAACGATCTTCGCCTACGCCGGATTCAGGCAGCCCATAGACTATGCCGAGGAAGTTCACAGTCCAGAGAAATTCCTTCCAAGAGCAATCTTTGTTTCTCTCGTTTTTGTAATGGTCTTTTACCTTATAGAGAGCCTGGCATTCCTGGGAACCATCAACTTCCATTATCTCATAAACACAGTTATCCAGCCTGCTACCACTCCGGCTACTTACTCCGAAAAATGGTCTCTTCTTTCGAGCCTGGGTTTTCCGTTTGCATCTAACTCCCTTTACGTGGGCCTCGCAGCATTTGCGGTACTTGCAATAGTCGGAGTCATAATTGCATCCTTCAGTGATGGCATCATATATTACGGCGGAGCCGCAAGGGTAGGGAACACCCTTGCCAGATATGACCAGTATTTTCCGAAGATCTTTGCAAACATCAATAAAAAAGGGATTCCTGTGTATTCCGTTGCGCTTGTTCTCATTATATCCATAATATACCTGATACTTCTCCCGTCTTTCGCATCAATTCTTTCTGTCTTCGTTGATTCGGTTGTGTTCTCATATTCTCCCTCTGCAATCAGCTTAGCAGTATTCAGGAAAAAGTACCCGGATATTAAGAGACCATACAAGCTTCCTGCTTACAGAATTGTGGCTCCCCTCTCATTCGTGATCGGCGGACTGCTGATATACTGGTCCGGGTTCACATACGTAACAATATCCATTATGTCTGTTTACGTTGGACTGATCTTCCTCCTTGTTTACCACAAGAGAAAAGGGCTTACAAAAACTGACTTCATGGCTGGTATCTGGCTCCCCGTATACATGATCGTTGTGCTTGGGCTCTCATTCATTGGATCTTCAAACTTTGGCGGAATTGATCTCGTAGTATTCCCATATGACGTGATCCTGTTCATAATTGTTACTCTTGTGTTCTACTACATAGGATACTATTCCGGGCTCAGGTATGAGGGAATAGGAGTTGAAGAAGCCTGATATTTAAGCAAGATTTTGAGAAGCTGAGAGAGGTCTTGAGGGAGTCAAAGAACCTCCCGGGACCTCTTATTACAATTTCCGATCCTTCAGTTGCAGAAACACTCCTGAATTCCGGCCCTGGCCTTCTGATTGCCGATATGGAACATTCACTTATCGACGTGACAATGCTCCAGTCTATTGTTATTGCTGCTGGGGGCGTACCGGTACTGGCCAGGATACGCGGAC
Source organism: Thermoplasmatota archaeon (assembly GCA_023488885.1). GTDB lineage: Archaea > Thermoplasmatota > Thermoplasmata > Thermoplasmatales > Thermoplasmataceae > JAJZOM01. The sequence continues at coordinate 46,139 of JAMDDH010000046.1, forward strand.
TAGAGAAGAACGAAATCAAAAAAGTCCTGGACACTGGATCATCCGGTATAATTGTACCCGGCATAGAGACCGTGGAGGACGCTGAAAACGCAGTATTATTCTCCAGATTCGCTCCTGTCGGCAGGAGAGGCGCCGGCCCGGGAAGGGCATCCGGCTATGGTTATGATTTTATCCGGTATTCGCAGGAATCACCATTGCTAATATTGCAGATAGAGACGAAAAAAGCATACGCTGATCTTGAGAAAATCACTGCTGTCAAAGGCATAGACGGCGTATTTGTCGGCCCGGTTGACCTTTCCATAGCCCTTGGGCTGGAATTCTCGTGGCAAAACGAGGATTTTGTCAGAACAGTTGAACGGATAAAGAAAAGAGCCGATGAACTTAAGCTGATAACCGGGATATATTCCCCTCTCAAACGGGAAGTTCTTGCTGAGGTACTAAAGAGAGAGTTTAATTTCCTTATGCTCGGAATGGATCGCGAAGCTATCGTTTCTTCCTATAAATCCACGATAGAATTCATGCAAGGGTCGCGATAACCGGGATAACATTCCCAATAATTCTTTTTTTCGTTTTGATAATACACAGCTTTATGAACATGAAGCAATATTAGAGAAAGTAATAATGGCAGATAACAGGGCATTTTCCTACATAAAGGGAACATCTGCAGTAGCAAATGGAGAGAGAGGAAATCTCGTGCTGACTGCGGAAGGACTGGAATTCAAGCCAGACAGTGGATCAAAAATCATAACTATACCGATTGAGAAAATAATGGACGCGACGATTCAGGGTACTATCCGCAAGAGGCTGTGCATCCTTGTTTATGATTCCAACGCAAGGTACTATTTCTCAGTGTCTGATCAGGAAACGTGGAGAGATACGATATCTCTTGCTGCAGGCATATACCGTAAAATTCTTGGAATTAACCCCGGATCCAGAAAAAATCCAGGAAACCCAGGCCAGAATCCTGCTCCCGTAAAAGCGCAGCCACCGCCTCCCGCTACGCCAACCCAGCCGCCCAAAGCTCCCCCTTCCGCTCAAAAAACAACACCTCCTGGACCGACACCGTCGAAAGCCCCCACTACAAACCCGCCGCAGAAATCTCCATCTTCAGCGAAACCGCAGGCACCCCCTCAGAAGAGCCCACCGCCCCAGACGCAGCCTGTCGCAAGTACACCACAAAATACGTTGAAACCTGCGTATACCGGCCCCTGGCCTTCCGGACAGGATTATGAGCAGAGCTTCCAGATGTTGAGGATGAGCATCAACCCTTCACTGGGAAAAATCGATCAATGGGAAGTCGTGAAAAATTCCAAAACTACCGGATGGTACGTTTATGCTTCCGGTAATTACGGTTCAATTTACAAAATCAAGGCAGATGATTCGAAGTATTACGCCGTGAAGTGTTTCACAAGGAAATCAGGCAGCCTCAATGACCGTTACATGAAAATAAGCAATTACCTCAGTGCCAAAGCTTCCAATATGGATTTCCTGGTCCATTTCAGGTACTACGAGGAGGGAATAAAAACGAGAAAGAATCCTGCTTTCTTTTTCCCGCTGCTAAAGATGGAGTGGATAGACGGAATGACATTGAATAATTTCATACAAATGAACATCGGATCACCCAAAATACTTAAATCAATTTCGGAAAACCTCTTATTGTCAGTCAGCAGCCTCCAGAAGGCTGGGATAGCTCACGGAGATCTTTCTGGCGACAACATCATAATAGGCAAGAAAGGAGAGATACGTCTGGTCGATTATGACGGGATATACATTCCTGATTTCAAGGGCCAGAGGGCAACGGAAATGGGGCATGCCGATTTCCAGCACCCGAAGAGAACTGGAGAAACATTTGCAAGCAACCTGGACAATTTCTCTGCGCTTATTATCCACCTGTCTCTGCTTGCTCTGGCTGAGAAACCTGAGATGTGGGAAAAATACAATCAAAACGATCCGGACTGCCTTATCTTGAGGAAAAAGGACTTTCTTGACATAAATAATTCAGAAGCATTTGGCGTCATGATGAAAACTAGAAATAAAAGCATAAAGAGGCTCGGCGCCATGCTTGAAGATTACCTGGGCCGTGGTCCGCTATGGGAAGGGGCCTCTCCGCGTGACGTTCTGTCACTTTAGGCTGAGAATTACCAGTGTGAGATCATCGTTTCTCATCTTTTTTGAGTTGATTTCGTTCGTAAAGTAACGCCTGAGTTTTTCCTTGTCGTACATCAGGTTGCGAACCTCATTAAATTTCCCGTATTCCATGAGCCACTTGGCAACTGCATCAGTTGCTATGAAAATACACTGGGAAGAGTTGAAGGTCCCGCTCGCCCAGACGGTTTTTGGAGATATCATCCTCACGTTCTTGGGGATGGGATACCCTTTCCCGCTCCATACGAGGCTGGGTGTGTTGTTGAATTCTTTCGGGGAAGTCAACGGAAAAGATTCATATGTTCCGTCAGGCTGCAATTTAAATAAGACCGTGTCACCAACGGCAAATGTGGAATATGAATATCCGGAAGATTCCTTCTTGAACTCAACCCCAAGGAGGGTAGAATGCGATCCGGCTATTGCTTTATTTTTGTGGAACCATGGAAGGGACTGCCAGTTGATATGCTCATACCAGACAAGCCGGGCTTTCTGGATCATGTTCTCAATGAGTTTATCAGGCTCCGTAAAGAAATCCTGAGTTCCGAATACTGTGGTCTCAGTGATGGCCCTGGCCCATACGTCTGAGAACAGAGATGAGCTTGCCCCGTCCGCTACTGCGTATCTAAGCGTTCTGACATTGGAATTAAATGAATCCTCGCAATCGGCTTCACTGTTTCCAAGTTTGCTCATCTGGAACAAATGGGTTATCAAATTGTTCCCTTATTGGAGATTCTCTGTGGGCGCACGGGTTCCTATGTCAAGCAATTCCAGAAGTTCATCCAGACCGGCGTTGAACACATATGCTCTCGATCCGGGTTGTACATCCAATGCCCTTTCCTGCGCAAGATTGAGGAAAGAATCCGGCAGTTCACTTGACATTTCAAACAGCTGAGTGGCAAATTTCTCATTCGACGGAAGCACTGTCGAATCAGCCGGGAAAGCAACAGGCTTCTGTCCTTTCAGTTCTGAAAGATGACAGTTCCAGAAGAGTACGTTGCCGTCCTGGGTAGACATCGAAATTATTGCCTTTGCAATCTCAAGAGGATCTCCGTCGGTTGCTGCACCGTCCGAGATGTTTATAACAACTGGAGGGTACGAGTCATGATGTTCGGCAAGCCAGTCGTCAAGCCATTCCTGAGCAAGTTTTAATCCCTTCACCATTGGCGTATTCGAATTAGCGACAGGTTCAAACCAGACCGGGAATTCGAATTCAGTTTCCACTTCGTTGCCATCCGGGTCAGATATTTTCTCTGTTCTTTTTTCCATTCTCAATGGATTCTCCGCCAGCTTCGATATAGGAACTATTGTCTCATCCTTGAGCAGTGAATCTGCAGAGTCTGAAACTGCGCCGTAACCGATGATTCCAATGTCGAAGTAATCACGCACCCCGTCGCTCTTCGTACACCTGTAAATCAATTCATAAATCTGCCTGTTAATCGCGTCAGCCGCTTCCTGTGATTTTGATCTCAGTGTTCCACCGAGTTTGTGGCTCATTGATCTGGACTGGTCTATCAGGAAAAGAAACAGTCCTGGGTTTCTTCTGCTTATTTCTGAACTATATGCCATGACCAGTTCAAGCCTTAGCACTTAAAAATTTTATGGTACTCGGAAGCCGACGTATCTGATATCACTATTTTCCGCATTTTTCGATGTGCTTTTCCTTTGTATGTATGGGATTACGCCAAAGTGATCGAATTACCAGCAAAAACCGAAAGAAACGGAGAATGCGTTAAACAATGCGCACAGGTCAAGGAGATGAAAAAATATGAATAAAATTTGTCAGAAAAAATTTGGGGACTTCAGGGGTGCTTGAAGTCCGTTACCAGAGGCTCGAAGATCCCTCCAGTATGCGTAACAAGAGGTACGTAATCACCACCATAAGCTATGAGCCCGTTATCTGTGTATGGCGTCCCTGGCCCGATGTAATTCCACCAGAAATTGCCACCCTGGTAAGTTGTTCCCACAATGCTACCTGAAAGTGCATATCCGTTGAAATAATTCACATTGGAAGCGGGTTGCTTCGTGATATTCCACATGTTCAGATACATAGTACCGCTATTATAGGTGTAGATGCTGTAAGTCGGGCTGTAAGCGGTGTAGTAAACAATGAATGCGTTGTTGTATATTGTATTCCCCGAACTGAACACAGATAGTGCAAGAGGCCCTCCCCAGACATTCATGGGCGGATAGTTTGTGCTGTTCAGCGTTGAGTTCTGTATGAAATAGTTTCCCCAGACCATGTTGCCGCCGGAAGTATCGCGCTGGTTGTAGATTAGCATGCCGCTGTCCATTACGTCGAAGTAGTTGGAGGCTATGAGGTTATCATTTGAATTCCAGAGCACCAGGTTTGCAACAGGGAATCCACTCTCGTAGGTAGTGAAATATCCTGAAATATAGGAATTCATCAGGGTCGCGTGCGAAGTGTTATACAGGAAATAGCCCAAGTAATTAAACGGCAGGAATCCGAAGAACTGTATCAGCTGCTGTTCATAGGCAGGATATACCACCTTGAACCCCGGCATGTTATCCATGAGGACATACGCACTGGTATCTTTCAAGAGCACTCCGGAAAAAGACGGGAAAGCATAGTCATTCATAGAGGCAAATAAAGGATTCACCTGCCCGGATGGTGCAGGGTTGTTGTAAAGTACATAAGGATTTTTCTGCGTTCCTTTTCCGCTCTGTGAGATGTACTGTAACTGGCTGTTGCCATAGGCGTAAAGGGGGGTGTAGAGTCCCATACCGATGTTTACAGGCAGGCTGAATTTCTGGTTACTGTTCGTTTTAAGCGCTGCGTATTCCGGAGAGTGGTCGCTCAGGAGAAAACCGGCATTGTATTTACCCGATGGTAGGCTGAATGAATATTTACCGGACATGCTGAGCGGAGCCCACGATGCATTTGCGTCACTGAAGGTAGAACCTGGACTGACAAACATGAATGAATTCGATGGTGTCACCTGTCCCTTATAATGATTGAACTGATTTGTCTGAGAAACGTTCCACATTCCATACACAAATGACGGCCCGGCACCAAGATGGGCTACTCCGTTCGGTGACCATGTGACCGCCACTCCTGCAGACGTTTCGCCTGTTTCTGAACCCACATTGTATGCGGAAGGCACGTTTGCATAAGATCCGGAGGAACCAAGATATTTCAGTGTCATTGTTGCATCAATCTGGTAGATCATTGCTGTGCTTCCACCTCCGGGTCCACCGATCATTATTTCCGCATCATATGGGATGAACCCTGTGGGGGTGGTGACATTTGAGGTTACGAGATAGTTAGCCTGTGGGGCCGAATACCCGGACGGCATTCCATAGGTAGAGTTAAACTGCACTTCGTCATAGCTGCCTGACGTAACTTTTCCACCGTTGTTCAGGGAATAGTTGAAGAAAACAGTGTTTCTTCCCTGAATGATGGTTGAGTTCAGGTAAAAGTGTACTGTGAACGGATATGTTACGTTGAAAAGGTTCCCGATTGCATAATAGAAGTACGGGGACACCAGATTCCCGTCATAGGAATGGAATACATTCGGTGACATATAGAAAGAAGGGCTTGAGAAGTTCCATATGTTGTCTATGAAGAGAAGCTGGTGTGTTCTGGCCGAGTAGAATATTACATTCTGTGTCCAGAAGCTGTAATGTGAGCTGCCAAACAGGGTGACGTTATTCAGTACAGCATTCAGTTGCACTGTTACACCATTAGGTGAGTCGTCCAGGCCATAGAAGGTCTTGAGGCTGTTAACTGAAAATGATCCTTCGAAACTGGAAGAATTGATGTTGTATCTCACAAGCTTCCCGTTATTCTGGGCAAGACCGTAAGTTCCTATGCCAAATGGGGCAGGAGCCTGCGTGTACGATGTTCCATTGACCTGATTGCCAGCGAGGGGGGATTTTCCGAAGTTAGGGAGAAATACGTATTTGCTTGATATTCCCTTCGAGTTCAGGTCATTGAGAGTGTTACTGGCCCTCGACGGGAGATGTGGTGCAGAGAGACCCTGTGACTGCACTGCAAGGGAATTGGAACTGGCATTGCCCGTACTGTGATCTGTCGAGCGGCTCTGAGGTAAAAAAAGGGCCATCGACGACAGTATCATTATGGCGGCTACAAGCACCGCCAAGGTTAGAACAATCTTTTTGTTATTCATTTATTAATCTACAAATATTACGGCTTTGCGATATATATACCTTGCCAGAGATGCAGTTTTGCCTTGGATTAAGGCTTGTTCAGGGGTTTCGCCGAAAGCCAGATGTTTTGGAAGTGATGGAATGTTCAGGAAACCAGTTGAAAGAATCCTACACTACTGGTATATGGAAAGACCATCTTTTTTGAATAGTGCCTGAATCGATGACTCTCACGTGGATTCTCTGGAAATGCTCTCCAGAAGAATGAAAACTGAAAAAATTACAGCTGATTAAGCCCCGAATCCTTTCTCTCAGAAGACATGCTACGGAAAACCATCAGGAATATGATTGCGAAGCCAATGCTTATGAGTGAGATGGCAACCCATGAGAAACTTGGAGTTTGTACAGTAGCTGCGAGCAATACGGTTCCGAATATGGGCCTGAATGGGTTGATGAGACTTGCGATTGATGAATTGAATCCAAGGTATGCGCCTCTCTTATCTTCCGGGGCAATTTTTGTAATTAATGATTCAGTTGCGGGGGATGTCATGTTCTCTCCGATCGTGAGCAGCACAACGGCCAGCCCTATGATTAAATATACCGATGAACCCGCAAACACCATGTATGCAGTGGCATACAACACGAGACCAACTATGATCCTTCTCGAATCCCTGATTTTAGTCAATAACAGGTTTACAGGTCTCTGCCCGAAAATCACTACTGCAGTATTTATTGCAAACAGCATGGTTATGCTAAAGGTATCGTAGTGATTTACTGAAGACATATACAATGGAGTCAGTGCGCTTTCAAACATTCCCGTGAAAAACCATGTAATTGAGGTCATTATAGCTATTGCAATGAAAAATCCGTCCCTGTATGGAATGAAGATCCTGTTACCTTCTGCTGGAACAGCATAACCACTGGTGATACTTTTCGAGGTCTCGGGAATCTGCAAATAGTAAATAGTCCCCTCGACTGCATATCCGGCAACTGACATCAGGAAGACATACGAGTAATTCAATTGTGACAGGAATCCTCCCAACACCAGTCCGACTCCTATCCCAACGTTGGAAGCTATTCTGAGTGCACTAAATCCTGAGATTCTTTCCGCATTGGAGGTGACGTCAGATATTATGGAACTCATAGTTACATATTGTAAAGACTGTATCGGCCCCGCAATGATAAAAAGGCCAATTATTGGAATAATTTCAGAATTGGAATAGAGAAGCAAAAAGAGTGAAAAAGATATGGCGCACATTATCCAGGGTATGACTACCGCCATGCTCCGTCTTCCGAACCTGTCCAGAAGATTGCCTCCCATTATGGACACTGGTACGCTGACCAGCCCTGCCAGCATGAATATGATGCCTATATCTATAAAAGAAAGCGACCTGACCTCATTGAGGTAAACTGTCATTATAACCCAGATTACGTACTGACCAGCGTCACGAACGAATGCTCCCAGAGACAGATTTCGTATGATCCTGTTGGACGATCCACCATTATTTTTGGAAGAAATCATAAAAATTTATTTCCTGTGGTCAGCGAATATATTGTCAAGAACACGCACAGAGAAGGTCTCCATTGGAACATGCTACAAGATATGAATTATTTTAATTAACTGTCGCTTACTATACGGATTGAGATGAAGTGGATTACCAGAGAAAAAGCTAAGGTTGACCGGATAGCCTGCCCGTGGTTAATCAAGAATTTTGTTGACAAGGATGCCCAGTTCCTTTTTGTTCCCAAAGAAAATGTCATGGATACAGCGAAGAAAGAGGGTGCCATCCCATTTGATACTCCGGGTGCCGAACTCTTTCATTTCCGGGAAGATGGTATCGAATACGACAGCTTCGATGCAATCATAAAGAAATATGGCCTAAAGGATGAAGCACTGGACGAACTCGCGCGAATAGTCAGGGGAGCGGACACCAAGATGCCAAATGCACCGCAGGAATCTCCCGGACTTGAAGCCTCTGCACTTGGTTTCAGGGAAATATGCACAGATGATCACGAAAACATGCGTCTGCAGTTCCCTTACTATGATGCTATGTATGCTTATTGCAAAGGCAAAATGTCAGGTAAATTAAGGTTAGAACATTGATTTGATCCCTGTAAAAAAATTGAGATCGGAGTAAAGAAAAAAAGGGATTGCCGGATAGTTATCCCTGTTCAGCGGGACCGGCATTACCGGCTTCTGGCAATTCAGCATACATTATATCGGAATAAGCCACTTCTCCGTGTATCTCCATATCTCCTTTCTTCAGCTTCGTCTGATGCTCCTGCAAAGGGACTACCAGACCTATGAGCCTCAGGATACTATATGTAACGATGAAGTCATAGGCAACAACAAACAATCCAGCTCCAGCCTGGATACCAAGGAGACTCAGATTGCCGTAGAGAGCCCCAGTCAGTCCGGGATCTATGTACTGTGTGACGTTCGGATCTGCGAAAACTCCGGTCAATATACCTCCAACCAGGCCTGCAACGGCGTGGGTGCTGAATACTCCCAGAGAATCGTCGATCTTGAAGAGCGGCTCAACCTTGTACAGGAAGATCCACGGTATTATGCCTGATGCCAATCCGATACACATAGCACCTATTCCATTCACATATCCTGCTGCCGGAGTAATTGCGACAAGCCCGGTGATTGCCCCGCTTGTGGCCCCTATCAGAGTGGGTTTTCCAAGGAATTTGTAATCCATCAGCATCCATGCAACAGCGCTCACTGCTGCGGTGAAGTTTGTGTTCAGCACTGCTATGGATGCATCAATCGTGCTTCCTCCGGGGTCCCCTCCGTTGAATCCCGCCCAGCCCATCCAGATAAGTCCTGATCCTGCCATCACCAGCATGAGGCTGTGAGGATCAATCTTTTTCTGTTTATGTGTTCTCGGCCCGATTGCGAGCGCTGCAGCAAGGGCACCGACTCCGGCACCCACATGGATCACATACCCTCCTGAGAAATCCACTGCCCCCAGCTGATTCAACCATCCTCCCGCGAACAGCCAATATGCTACTGGACTGTAGACAAGTATTGACCAGATCGGCACAAACAACAGCCATGCCTTGAAGTTCATCCTTTCTATAACTCCTCCTACAAGGAGTACTGGTGTTATTGCAGCAAATACAAACTGAAAGAACACAAAAGTTGCATTTGGAATTGCAAGCGTTGATGCAGCGGGACCGTATGTGGTCTGGGATGCCATAAACCAGCCGGGGAATGTCGGAGCCAGGGTTCCGAGGATACCGTAGCCATCGATACTAACAGATGCAGGACCGAAACCCAGATTGTAGCCGAAAATAATCCACGTGACCATTACGGAAGCAAATGCATAGAGTACCATCAGTGCAGTATTGACTGCATATTTCTTTCTTGTAAGTCCCGCATAGTAAAGAGCAACTCCGGGAATACTCTGCAGTCCTACAAGTGTGGCTGCAGTCAGCATCCATGAGTTATCACCATGACTCAGCCAGGGAGCACTGCCAATGAATGGAGTCACAGTGGCACCCAAATGAGACATTTGCGAATCTCTCACCATGAAGAGTGCGAAAAATGCCGCTACCATGGCAAGTGCTGTCACAAGCGCTATATTCTTCAAATTAAGATGTTTGCTACTCATTATCATGGGGTTTAAGATTATATATAATTTATAGTTTCACTCTGATATGTTTACATTATGTCGATATTAACTGAATGGAGCGCCTAATTGTCTTAACTATGTGTCGTTCACTTATGTTTTCGATATATTTAATCATATATTTAGGCAAATTGTAATTTAGAATTCTGGATTTCAGTAAATATCAGGTATTTATTTATGAAACGGGAATGGCGGACGATCCGTTTTTTGAATTTTTATCTCTAAAATACCGTATAATTGAAATATTTGACAATGGTTCTATCTTCATTCCGCTGTAATGTAGCATCTTCCACCATATTTTTCGCACCTAAGTGGCAATTAATAAATAGAGAATATCCATGTGAAGGTTGGCAAGATATGAACGATTTCGTGGAATTTCTGGATTATGAATGCGTATTAAGCATTCCACCGGACATCATTGGTGAAACGCTTCCGGCAATGCAGATTTCAGAAAAGTTCAAGATATTTGCCCTTGGTTCCCTTAGGATTCTTGATGATAACGTCGAGCTGACATATCACATAGCCGACTCTCCGGAAAAGGACCGGGAACTTACCATATTCCTGCACACTATTGGCGCTTCACTCGCAAATGGTGTATGGGAAATAAAGATAACGAGCAGTGAATATGAACCTCTGAATATTTTCAGGAAGCTGTCTTTGATAGAATCTGTTGTGATAGGACCGCTGTATCTGGATAGCGGAGTCCGATATTTTGCTTTCAGGTTCCACAGCAGTCATCTGGAGAGAGTTTCGACACTCCTGATAGAAATGATGAATGCCTTTTCTGGGATGCATATTGAATATCTTGGCCGGAACAGGGGAATGAATGCCCAGATGGCGAAATTCTTCGACAAGGTTGAAATGACCACGGTTCATTTCGATATGAGCCTGCCAGCTGTGAAAAATGAGGGTGCTTCTGATCGAAAGCACATTTCTTGGGTCAGGGAGAGAAGATACAATGGTGAGCTCAGCCATATCAGTTTCCTTTATAACTCCATGGAAAAGCCTTCACACAGGGAAAATGTCAGGTTTATAAATGATGCACTCTTTGAGAAGATAACCAAGAGCGAAGTTATAGGTTACCTCTCAAGACGGTTAGATGAGGAAGGCGTTGTCAGGATCAGGGTTACGAGCAGTGGTCACGGCCATGTAATAAGCAACTGGTTAACAATCATGGAGACGAATCTAAGGGCTTGTCTCTCCATCCTTAACGAGACTTCCAAGAGATTCCCCGCGATAGATCTTGTACTGGCAGAAGTATATAAGCCCGGTTCAGGTCAACGTAGTGTTAGTTGACAGGCTGCTTTCGATTTCGAGTGGTCACTGCAGGAATAGAGGTTTATTTTGCGGAAACGGATCGGCTGAATTTACCCCTCTCTCCCAGGATTATATTTAACTGGAAGCCGCATGATAGGCACTTGCCGTCTCCCGTAATTTTCAGGCTGACAGTTCTGAGCATGTCTCTTTCCACACACAAAGATCCGCATTCAGGACAGTAGGTATTCTGGTATTTGCTTCCCGGGACGTTTCCTATGTAAACGTATTTCATCTCTTCCTCTCTGGCAATGCGATAATGGCTGATCAAAATCTCATATGGGGTCGGAGGGAGATTTATGAGCCGGTAGTCAGGATGGAACCTGAGGAAGCTGATTGGCATATCATCCCCGAAGATGTCCCTTACTTTTTTCACCATTCTCCTTGCCTCATTCTGATCGTCACCGATCTCCGGTATAACCAAGTCGGTGACCTCTACATGCATTTTCGCCTTCTTCATTTCCTCCAGAGAATCGAAGATAACGTCAGAATCCGGGACAGAAATATAACGCCGGTAGAATTCCACGGATGCATTTCCCTTGAAGTCAACGGTTATGCAGTCAAGGAAATTGCTGATGTACCGGATCGATTCACTGGTTTCATATCCGTTTGACACAAATATGTTAATCATGCCTTTTTCCCGAGCCAGCATTCCTATCTCACCGGCAAATTCCGAAAAAATGGTGGGTTCATTGTAAGTAAACGCTATTCCGTCACACTCCCTGGCAACAGCGTCTGAGGCGATGTCCTTGGAAGTCATGGGAATGCCGACGTCCTGTCTCCTCTGACTAATGTCGTAGTTCTGGCAAAACTGGCACGCAAAATCACAGCCTGCAGTTCCGATGGAGTATATCCTGTATCCCGGATACATGTGCAATACCGGCTTCTTCTCTATGGGATCAACCTGGATAGCCAGAGGTTTCCCGTAAACAAGAAGATAGAGTTTACCGTCGATATTCTTGCGCACTCCGCAAAAACCGGTCTGTCCCGTTTTCAACGTGCAGTATCTCCTGCAAGCCGTGCATCGCACGCTTCCGCCCGGCAACGGAACGAAAAGGGAGGCTTCGTTCATCAGATTAACATGCAGTTCTGACACTAAATGATTGCTAAATTTGGTTACACATATGCAAGCATCGAAGGATAACCAACTACGGCGTCGTAATCTCCACTCGCTTCACCCGAGGTACTGTGATGCAACGTGATGATCTTTCCTCCAAGTTTCCGGGTCATATTCATAAGGACAGCAATTGCACCGTATCCGCACGCAGTAACATGCTCCTTCCTGATGACATCATAGAATTCGTTTACATCAAGTGATTCTATGGCGTTCATGGCGATCTTGTCCTTCTCCACCACCGTTTCGTGGCTTTCATAATGTGTGAGATCGGATGATACTACGACCACTGATTCGGGTATCATTGGATTTAAGGTGTCAGAAAGCATCCTCGCAATTTCCGTGTCCTGCCTGCCTAGAACAACAGGAACGAAGTCAAATTTCTCCCCGTACATATGCTGCAGGAACGGTACCTGAACCTCGATGGAGTGCTCGCCGGAATGGGCTGAGGTGTCTCTACGAACATTGCCTCCTCCTGCTACGACATTAGACAGCCTTTCATTGATTCTTGCGCTGCCAAGAGGGGTTTTCCAGAATCCGTCTGGATATACTGCTGCGTATGATGGATATCCCTGATGATTCGGGCCGATTATTATGAAGCTTCTCCTGTCCTGTTCCCTGATTGCGGCATAGGAATGTGTTGCAGTCAGTCCTGAATAAATCCATCCTGCATGCGGGACCACGATTCCTATAATTCTACCAGGAACACTTGCTGGCTTGACCATGCCGAAAAATCTTTCCAGCATCGACTTCACTTCTTCCGGACTGCGCGGGTAGAAGAGGCCACTGACAGCAGGTGATCTTTCCATGTCTGACCATGATCTGTATCTTAATGTTATTTTCCTAACATCATTTTCTTTTCTGTTACATTGTTTCGTGAACAAAATGACAGGATTGGCAATACGTATTAACCCGTACAGGATCATTCATGCATATGACCGGAAAGCCGCCGGAGGCAATTGAGATACCTGATAAAATAGAAGGCGAGGATACTGGAAGTTATCTAAGGAAGCTGGCAAGGAGGTCAATAGAGGCCCATTTTACAGGAGAGTCGTCTAAAGATGAAGTCAAGGATCATTCTCTGGATCAAAAGGCAGGCGTATTTGTAACTCTCAAAAAATCAGGGGAGCTGAGAGGATGTATCGGGTTTCCCCTTCCACGATATTCCATAAGAGATGGAATTAAAAAAGCAGCGGTCTATGCCGCGACTGAAGATCCCAGATTCCCGCGGGTGAGAAAGGATGAAATGAAGGACATTGAAATCGAGGTAAGCCTTCTGACACCGCCAGAAGACGTGGAAATAAAGACTGAAACAGACCTTTCCAAGCTTAAGATTGGCCGCGACGGATTAATCATATCAAACGACTATACTTCAGGGCTTCTCCTGCCACAGGTAGCCACAGAATATAATCTTACAGCCCGAGAATTCATTGAGGCTACATGCGAGAAAGCAGGTCTTCCCAGAGGCGAATGGAAAAGACCAGGCGTCCGGGTCCAGATATTCAGGGCCGTTGTTTTTGAATGAGTTTTCCATAAATGTTCAGCCCGCCTGCGTCTCCTGAATTTTTTGTTATTTGGCTTGTGAAAACCTTCATAAGTTGATGAATTGTATAATCAGCATCATGATAGATGAAACTAAGGAGATTACTTATTTTGAGTTCTGTGGAGAGATAAACACCATGACAACGCTGAACGCAGCCAGAAGACGATGCAATGAACTGGGCATCCGTGACGTTATTATAGCTTCGGAAACAGGAAGAAGCGCAATCAAAGCCCTTGAGGTCTTCAATGATGACGGGATTAGAATTACCGTCGTGACACACTATCCTTCCAGAACTTGGGGGCCAAAGGGCGAAATACCAATCGGCCTGAATAGAAAGGAATATTCAGAATTCAGGAAGATACTTGAAGAAAACGGAGTTAAAATAATTCAGGGCACACGACCGTTTGCCCCTCCTACTAGAGGCATCCAGTGGGATTATCCTGTCGCTGACGCCATGATCGATTACACTCTCGAACTTTTCAGCTCGGGAACGAAAATTGCAATAGAAACAGCACTGATGGCGACTGATGCGGGGGCTGTAGAGGAGGGTACGGAAATAGTATCGTGCGGAGGGACATTCAAGGGCCTTGACACTGCACTTGTTGTAAAAACAGCTCACAGTGAGAAATTCTTTAGAAAATTTGAGGTAAGAGAGATAATCACCAAACCCAGGTACAGGACTTCGTCAGAAAACCAGTGGGACGATGAGAAATGGCATGG
>JAMDDH010000025.1 GCA_023488885.1 Thermoplasmatota archaeon
GCGATTCCGGGAGTTACTCACCACTGATATCCGACCATTGTTAAGGACAACAACATTTTACAACTGGTTAAACATACCATCTGGAGCGGTTTATGACTTCCGAGGAGAGTGATGATGAATGGGCTTCTATGCGGGAGATTATATCCTCATTGTATTTGCCATCATTGCCACCTTTCTCAGAATCTGGTTCCTGATGCTTCTGTCCATAGGCATTGCCCTTGTTCTCGGCGTTTTTGCCGCGAGAGTGAAGTCTGCCGGCGCCATAATAATTCCCATAACTGATATTCTTGAGGCCGTGCCTGTGATTTCATTCTTCCCGATAATACTTGTTTTTTTCATAGAGAGAATTGGAGGATTTATGGGTGTTGAGCTTGCCTCTGATTTCCTTATTATCACTGCGCTCCTCTGGAATATTATTCTTGGAGTTTACGAGGCAACAACGCACATTCCCGAGGAATATTTCCAGCTCTCCGAGGCATACGATCTCGGCCTGATCTCAAAAATTCGCAATCTCTACATGCCGGCTGCGTATCCCCACATAATCTCAAACATTATGCCCTCGTTCTCCAGCGGGCTTTTTTACATAACCCTCAGTGAGGTTATATCCATAGGTTCCGAGAATTACACAGTATTTGGAGTAGGATCGCTTGCGGTGCAGTTTGCAGCGACTTCCTCCTTTTTCATGATTGGCGTGCTTATCCTCTTCCTCATGATTGCAATCGCCCTCAACTATTACTTTATAATAAATCCGCTTATACTTAGGGCGCATGAGTTCGCATTTGATACAACTTCCACTGAAGAAGGAAGAAAGAAAAGGGAGACCAATGTTTTTGTATCTGCAATCGGAAGCCGAATCACTCATGTTCTGTCTTCCAGAGTTGGAGCACTTTATCTGACCCTGAACGGTTCCGACAGGAATTCCGCGGAAAAACCGCGGAGACGTATTAGGATTTCAGAAAAGCAGCTCAACTTATTGGCGGGAGTTATTCTGCTGTCTCTTACGGGCATTGCAGTTCTCGTTGCTGCCGACACAGGATTTACTGTGGCATTTCTTGAATATCTGACGAACACCGGCACACTTTTCCAGCTTGCAGTTGCTACAGGTTTTGATCTACTGAGGATCCTTATAGTCTTCCTGTTCAGCTTCATCGCCATGGTTCCGATTGCAATGTACTTCGGCAGGAGAGGCCGATCAGGGAGATTCGGGACCGGTATATTCCAGATTATCTACTCAATCCCTGCTCCCATCCTTTTCCCCGTCATAGTGGAGTTTCTGACTCCGAATCTTGCAGTTTACATCGGTTCCGGAATGGCTTATGAATTTGACGTTCTGCTTGTGACATTCCTTTCTGCAGCCGCATACATCTTCTTCAATGTGTACGGGGCCGCTGTATCAATTCCAAGGGAACTCGAAGTAATTACGCAGACATACAGTATCAAGGGATGGAAAAAAACGAAATATCTCACTTTCCCCGGCATCATACCGGGTCTCATAACCGGATCAATGGCGGCCTTTGGGAGCTACTGGGGAGGGCTAATGGTAGGCGAATATACAAGAGTCGGCGGAAAGACTTATTCTGTGGACAATGGCCTGATGCTGCTGATCGACAAGGGAATAGCAACAGGTAACCTGATCTTTGTCGATGCTATCGACCTGTTCATGGTATTCATCATCGTCCTAATCACGTACTTCGTCTGGATGAGGCTATACAGATATTCACAGAAGAGATTCAGCGCATGACAACTTCGGAGCAATAATTTATGACGGATAGTTTTGGATATCAGAAAAAAAGGATTGAAAAACTTAGAAACCTTATGGAAGAGAATGGCATCGACGCATTCTTGATACCGCCCGGACCGAACTTTTTCTATTTTACGGGATTCCAGACAGAGAGCGCAGAGAGACTCGCGATCCTCATTGTCACGCATGAAAATGCCTCAATTTTGAGTCCACTATTGATGAAGGAGCAGATTGAGGAGAATTCCCTGATTGATGAAGTAAGAGGCTGGAAAGACGGTGAAGACCCGTATCACATAGCAAACGAAATGCTTGAGGCCTGGAAAGTTAAAAGCATAGCCGTGGACGGGAACCTCCCATATTTCCATTACTCGAAGTTGTTTTCCACGCGGAAATTCAGAGAGTTTCTGGCGGATGAAATGTTTTCAAAGTTGAGGAAGGTGAAGGATACGGAAGAACTGAATGCCATTTCCACTACCGTTCTCAAATCGGAAAGAGCCCTGGAAGAAACTCTTAACGCCATAACGTTGGGAATCACTGAAAAAGAACTTGCTGGAATCCTTGGCGATAACATGAGGTCCACTGGTCTTGATGTGGAAGCTTTTCCATCTGTTGTCGCATTCGGATCGAACAGTGCAATTCCACACCACATTCCTGGAATAAGGCAACTCAACCACAGAGAACCCATAGTTATAGATTTCGGAGGCAGATTCCATGGATATGCCTCGGACACCACAAGGACGTTATTTCTCGGAGATCCGTCCGATGAAATGCTGAAAATATACGAAATAACCCGAAATGCACAGGAAACGACGATTTCTGATCTCAACACAGATAGTTTGTATAGTGATGCTGACAGAATCGCCAGATCTGTAATAACAGAGGAAGGTTACGGAGAGAGATTCATACACAGAGTCGGACATGGCCTCGGGATCTCTGTGCATGAGGAGCCATACCTGGTACCGGACAACAGGGAAAAGGTTCTGGAGAACTCTGTTTTCACCATAGAGCCGGGGATATATCTTTCAGGAAAAGGTGGCGTTAGAATAGAGGATACCGTGACATTCAGGAACGGGAAATGTGTATCCTTTAACAAATTTTCCAAAGAAATAAAGGTTCTCTAAGAAAATATGCGTTAATTAACTAACTTTTTAGGTTTTATGGACACTAATCCATCCATAGTTCACTTCTATTGCGTCAACAACGAAACAATTGATACTCACTTGAACGAGTTCACCTTGCTGTACTCCGGCAAGACAGGTTCCCGATTTTGCCTTTATCTTCCTTATTAACGTCGTAGTAAATACAACACAACAGGATATTTTGTCCCTGCAGATCACATTAAATTCGGTCAAAAAAATTGGTAATTAGCAGCCTAACTCTCGAGTTCCTTGAATATTTCATCATATATATTGATCTCAGGCTCCTCTTCTTCCTCTGTTTCTGCCACCCTGCGGATATTATCCTTCTTGAACACCCACTGGTTGATTCGCCACGATCTGCCCTTTATGATGTTAACCTCTTCCCTGTGTGTTTCCAGAAATCCGTACTCTTCAAGGTTATAAAAGACATCCCTTTCGGGAGCGGAAAGAACGTTGTCTAGTACGTAGTCATCGTAGCCGAAGAATGAGAGTACGAAATCGGATAACTCCTCAACGTCCCCTTTGTCCATTCCTTTCCGTCCATAAGTTTTCTCGAGAGCCTTGATCAGAACTCCCCTAGTCATTACGGCCATTAAAACCTGATATTCATTGCCTTTTGGATATTAAGCTTTCGTATTCGATGTCTGTTGCCATTTCGAAATTCGAATATCCGGAAATATGAGGAAAATACGGATTTTTACACTATTATTCTACCTTCTTTGTAAATTAAATTTCCAAATTCGTATTCAAATCGATATAACTTCAAACCTCGTGTTCTCGAGGGGTTCCATGGATATCTTTCCACTAAGATGGATCACGTCGTGGGACGAGAATTTATGCATTCCCCCATCGCTGTAAACGCCACTTCCGTTAATTATCCTGATAATGCTGCTTTCTCCAAGTTCCATGGGAAACTTTTCATCTCCCTTGACAAAGTACTCATCTATTCCTTTGCCATTTTCCCAATAAAGTGCCTTCTTGTAACCCCAGACGTAGTCTGTTCTGTTGGAATACTCTCTCCTGATCTGCTCTAGGTCTTTCTCACTGTCTATCCCCAGCCACATGGTTTCCTCGTTGTAGGCTCCGGCGAGTTTCTGGTTGGCAAGTTTGGGGAAAATTGTTGTCTCAATTTCCTTGTCTATGTATTCCTCAAAAAATAAATTGAACGTTTCCTTTTTGAGGTAGTAAATTCCGGCGTTGATGAAATAGTTGAGGAACGGTTTTTCCTTGAACTGTGTGATCTGATCGCCGAGCATATCCACTATTCCGAACGGGCTCTTCATCCTGGTGACAAACATCACTATCCCGTAACTGGACTGCTGTGCGAATTTTATGAATCTGTTGAAGTTGAGATCAGTAACTGTGTCGCCGTTCCTGAGTATTATGTCATCGTCTGCCTTCTCATTGAGCAGATTTCTCAGGGAGAAAAGCGTTCCCAGCGGTTTCTGTTCCCTGAGATAATGGAATCTCATTCCGCTGTGTTCATCGCCGTATCTCTCTTCGATCTTCTCTCCAAGGTATCCGGAGAGAATGTAGATGTCTTTTACGCCCATATTCGCAAAATCGAATATCTGTCTGTCCATAATTGTATAGTTTTCCCTAATCTGTACAAGAGCCTTCGGGATTTCGTCTGTAATTGGCTTCAAACGTTTTCCATATCCGCCTGCGAGAATCGCTCCAATCATCAGGACGGGATTGAGACAGATTAATATTAAATCTCTCTTGGCGTAACTCATTGATTTGTCTATCCCAGGGACTGCGAACATTTTACCTGGAATGCTACGATCTTCTGGTAGCGGATTAATTGCGAAATTTCTAATAAGGATGAAGACGTGAGAAATCAAATACTAATGGGCATTGGAGAATTGAAGACTGATATGTTCCAAAAAAGAGTGGGATAGGATAAAGTAAGGCGAACTGAATGCTTGAAATGGCAATGATCAATGAAGCAGGAGTTTCCAGACATCAGGGTGGAGATGATGTCGGAGAAGGAATCGGGGCGATTGTCTGTGTTTCTCCGTTTCTAGGGGATCACGAATTCTTCGCCGGGCTTAAGCACCTTGACGCTTGATCCGGCTGTAACCAGCTTCCTGAAGTTTTCCGGATCCTGTTCTATGGGCGGGAAAGTACTGAAGTGCATCGGGATCGTGTATTTTGCACCAATCATCCTGGCTGCAACAGCAGCTTCCTTCGGTCCCATAGTGTAGAATCCTCCAATTGGCAGGAGCGCGACATCAGGTTTGTAAAGTTCCCCTATGAGCTTCATGTCTCCGAATAGTGCTGTGTCACCTGCATGATAGATTGTCTTTCCATCTCCTGTGACAATGACACCACTTTCGTTCCCGCTATGCACGGCCTCAGTAAGTCCTATGTCAAGGTCTCCCAGCTTTGTCTGGCTCCCCTTGTTCATTCCGATGAAGTGATCAGCTTTCAATCCTGCATTTCCAGCTTCCATTGACAGCTCGAACATTCCAACAATTTTTGCTCCGGTTCGCTTTGATATGGAATATGCGTCTCCTAGATGATCAGAATGAGTGTGAGTTACAAGTATGTACTGAACGCCATTTATTTCGGATTCCTTCATCGCTGCCTTTGGGTTATGGGTCAAAAAGGGGTCAATGATTATTTTCGTCTTACTGAAGCTTACCAGCCATGCTGCGTGTCCCAACCATTTCAGTGTTACCATGTATAAAACCAGATAACAAATTTTCAAATTGATATATACCCTTTTCTATTTTCGGAATCGTGGATAAAAATCATTTCATACGCTTCATTTCATATTTTGCCACCGCTTCTTTGTAATTATGGCATAGACTTCCCAGAATTCAGCGAATGGAGCCTTTCTCATTGGCATGTCATGGAATGCGTAAGTATACTTCATGATTTTGGTGCTGCTACTGAAAATGGAGAATAATCTACTTTTTTTACAACATCGTTATACCCAAAAATTAAATCCCACTTTTCTTATATTTGGCTATGAGTTGGCTTTTCCTCATCGTACTGTGGATTCATGCCCTGACTGCTGTATTTTTCATAGGGGGTTCATTTTTTATCTGGATGGTAGTCTGGCCTGTTTCCTATAAGATTACCAGCGATGAGCAAGAAAGGACAAGAATAGTAGGAATGATTGGCAGGCTGTTTGGGAGATTAACGGACCTTTCTGTAATAATATTAATAATAACAGGAGTTTACCTGGGATTAGGATATGTCCCAAATTTTTCAGATCTGACAACTACTCCTAGCGGACAGTTGCTATTGGCAAAAAGCATTCTGGTGGTGATTATGCTGGCGCTTATGTACGCAAATAATCTTTATCATGGCAAATTGATCATGCGACTTGTTGCCGAGGATAAACTTGATCAGGCGAAGATCATCAGAAAAAGAACACACATTGCCTCTTTTATCACCCTGGGTCTGATTCTCGTAATAGCTGCAATTGCCTTTGCCCTTCCGTTTTACTGACAGGGGAATTCAATCAAAACAAAAGGGGGTGTAATTTCTCTCCTCATAAATGGCTGGAGCTTCTTTGCCATGGGAACATGAAGTTCTATTGCAAAGGAATGAAAGTACGCTACGTGCTTTCACCATGCACACTTAACATTCTGTGCGTAGATCAAATTCAATATTATTTAATATAGAACACTGTTATTCTCTTGATATGTCTAAAACCGTCGCGGATATAATGACTAAGGACCCCATCAGTTACAAGGTCCCCAGCACTGTAGGAGAAATCATAAAAATCCTGATAAAAAACAAAATAACGGGGTTACCGCTTTCTGACAATTCCGGAAAGTATGCTGGAATCATTAGCAGGAGAGACATATTCGAGAACCCGAATGAGACCCAGACTGCCATGGCCATGAGGAAAGCAAGGCCAGTAAGTCCTGAAAGCAGCATAGAGGAAGCTGCCAGAGAAATGATTTCCCAGAACAGGCGTCACATCATCGTGGTGGATAGCCAGGAAAAGATTGCAGGCATCCTGACGCCACAGAACTTCCTTCCTGAGGTCAGGGAAAGATATGGGAGCAGAAAGGTCAAAGAGATAACCAATACAATTGCCGTACCTGTATGGGAAAACACACCATTGAATGTTGTATCATTCATAATGAGACTCTCAAAGGTCTACGCGTGCCCAGTCATCAATGCAGAAGGGGATTTGATGGGACTGATAACCGACAGGGACATTTTCGACAAGGTGGACAAGAAATCTAACTTTGAATTTTCAGAGGTCGGCATGGCAGACGATGAGGACCCATGGTCATGGGACGGCATCAGAAACGTTGTGACATACCTCATTGAAAAGAGCAATCTTCATCTTCCAGATATCCCTGTCAGGGAGGCAATGATAGTACATCCAGTCATTACCAATACTATCGATACACTGGAGACTGCCGTGAAGAAGATGGAGACCGGAAACTACAACCAGCTGCCGATATTACAGGGCATCGGCCACCTGGCCGGAATGCTGTACGATATACAGATTCTCAGCGTGTTTCTATGAATGTTTATGAACAGGTTATCGAACTAGCCAAGAGAAGGGGTTTCTTCTGGCCCTCATTCTCAATATATCACGGAGAATCAGGTTTTTACGATTATGGTCCTCTGGGCGTTATCCTGAGGGACAACATAGTGAAGATCTGGAAAGAGGCTTATCTCTCAGACGATACTATTTTAATAGATTCCCCAGTGATTGTGCCTACTGCAGTTTTCAGGGCATCCGGACATCTTGAGAAATTCTCGGATCTTGCCACTGAATGTGCGAGTTGCCACAACAGGCAGAAACTTGAGACCGTGTTGAAGGCAGGCGGCTTCCATGAAACACTGACCACAATCGACGAAGCCGGCAGATTCCTAAGCGATCATAATGTAAAATGCGTCATTTGCGGCAAGAGGATAACCGAAGCTTATGACTTCAAGCTCATGTTCCGAATGCCGGGA
Organism: Thermoplasmatota archaeon; assembly: GCA_023488885.1. Lineage (GTDB taxonomy): Archaea > Thermoplasmatota > Thermoplasmata > Thermoplasmatales > Thermoplasmataceae > JAJZOM01. The sequence goes on from JAMDDH010000025.1 coordinate 7,819, forward strand.
CAGTCAAGTTCAGGTGATCTCTTCCTGAGACCTGAAACTGCACAGGGAATTTTCGTTAACTTCAAGCTTCTGAACAACTTCTACAGAAACAGGCTTCCCATGGCTGTTGCACAGCTGGGAAAGGGGTTCAGGAATGAGATATCTCCAAGACAGAGCCTCATCCGGTTAAAGGAATTTACACAGGGAGAGGTTGAGGTGTTCGTTGATCCAGAGAAGAAGTACTGGAAGGAATTTAAAGACGAACAGGAAATTACTCTCGTTCCAAGATCCGGACCGGAAATTAAAATGAATATCTATGCTGCTCTTGAAAAGCACGTAATGAGCAGTAATGCCATTGCCTATTTTGTACACAAGACTTTTGAGATACTTACCAGAATAGGTGTAGCCCCGGAAAAGCTGAGGTTCAGGCAGCAGCACACTGATGAACTTGCACACTATTCCTTCGATTCCTGGGACGCAGAGGCAATGCTGGACGGTGACTGGGTCGAAATTGTGGGCATAGCGGACAGGAATGATCTGAGAAACCATCAGAACGCTTCCGGTGAATCCATGTCCGTCAGGATAGACGACAGGGAAGTTATTCCATCCATAATAGAACCATCATACGGCATAGATCGCATGTTTCTTTCTGTCCTGATGCACTCCTTCACGATAAATGAGAAAGGCTTCAAGGTACTGAAACTGCCCAGAGATATCGCGCCTTATCATGCCGCGGTCTTCCCTCATCTGAACAAAGATGGGCTCGATACAATGGCAAAGGAATTCTTTGAGCAAATTCGCAGGATAGATCCATACGTAACTTATGATCAGTCAGGTTCAATAGGTAAAAGATACGCGAGGCAGGACGAGATTGGTACACCATACTGTATAACTTTCGACCATGAGGGCCTTGCAGATAAATCGGTCACTGTGAGGGATCGTGACACTGCGAAGCAGATAAGAATATCCGTAAACGACCTTCTTTCCGTACCCATCCTGGAAAATAAAAAGCTGATTGAGTTCAGTCGGCAACAGGCTGGACTTTAATTACTGAGGTGGGGCATGATATCTCCGCCTCATGATTTTCCTCATATTCCGACTCGTCGATTATTTCTTTCCTGTAGTTAGCTTTGCCATCGGCGCCCATATACCAGTTGCTGCATATGGCCGTGCAGATTGCATCACTTATGCATCCGGATTTATCTATGGAAACCATGTATTTTGCCAAGTTGTCAACTCCTAGATTTGTTCTCGTACTGTGAAATGCACTTTTTGATTGTATTCAGGGAAAGAAGTGCACATTTTTCCCTGCTTGGGCCCAGATTTATTCCAAGCATATCCAGTAAGTCTTCCTGGCTTATCTTTTTAACCTCTTCCAGCGAAAGTCCCAGGACGTGATCTGTCAGCATGGAAGCTGTGCCCTGGCTGACGGAGCATCCTCTCCCGATGAATTTTATGTCTGTGATCCTGTCATTCTCAATCCTTACCGTGATCTGGATCGTATCGCCGCAAACTGGATTATATTCAAGCTGCTTGGCGCTGGGGTTCTCTATCTGTCCATGGTGGTGTGGATTACGGTAATGATCCAGCAGTATCTCTGAATTCAGATCAGCGTCTGTCATGAATACACCTTTGATATGCGTTCTATTGCTTCGAAGAGCATCCTTACATCATCTCTGGAGTTATATATGTAATATGAGGCTCTAGAGGTGGCAACGACATTCAGCCTGTGAGTCAGCGGCATTGCACAGTGGTGTCCTGACCTGACAGAGATGTTGTCACCGTCAAGGGATGAGGCCATGTCATGCGGATGCACCGCTGATCCTACATTTATGTTATCATCCATAAGGGTATCCTGCAGGTTCAACGGTCGGATCTCACCCAGATTGAATGAATATATGCCTCCCCGTATATTTATATCTCGCGGGCCGTAAGACACAAGATTTACAGCTCGTGATTCCTGCTCCAGTTCTAGTGTGTACCGGATCAGTTCTTTCTCGTGCTTCCTTACATTATCCATGCCAATGTCCTTCAGGTAATTGACTGCAGCCATAAGGCCTACGGCACCCTCCACATTGGGGGTTCCAGCCTCAAATTTCTCCGGAACATCGGCCCACGTAGAATGATCCTGGTAAACTTCACGAATCATCTCTCCTCCTCCGTTGAAAGGACTCATTTCCTCAAGCAGGTGCAATTTGCCGTACAATGCCCCTATCCCCATGGGTCCAAGCATTTTGTGTCCCGAAAACACGAGGAAGTCACAGTCAATGGATGACACATCAACGGGCATATGCGGCACGCTCTGTGCTCCGTCAATTATGAAAAGAGACCCGTTGTCATGAACTTTACCGGCGATGCCGGAGACATCGTTGATCGTGCCGAGCAGATTAGAACAGTGGGTTAGGGAGACAATCCTTGTTCTGTCTGTCAGTTTGCTGTCAAGATCATCCATGTCGAGCGTTCCATCTTCCGTTATGTCCACGAATTTGAGTTTCACTCCCTTATCAATGAGAAACTGCCATGGGACAATATTGGAATGATGCTCCATTATGCTGAGCAAAATCTCGTCTCCAGCCTTCAGACTCCTTCCCAGACTGTACGCCAGAAGATTGAGGGCCTCAGTAGCGTTCCTCACAAATACGATCTGTCTAGGATCGCTGGATCCTATGAAACGGGAAACTGCAGATCTCGATTGGGAATAGATCTCGGTAGCCTCTTCACTCAGCCTGTATATTCCCCTGTGGACGTTACTGTTGGAATTTTCGTAAAAGTTACAGATGGCATCAATGACAACCCGTGGCTTCTGTGTTGTTGCAGCACTGTCAAGATAGATGAAATCCTTGCCCTTATTGCTGAAGATCGGGAAATCGTTTTTAATTTGTTCCCAGGAATGCATTTATTCCAAGACCTTCTGCGTATTCATATACCTTTCTGGTGAATTCCTGGTTATTTGCCTTTTCTATTATGGAACCAACAAAGCCTGCTGTGACGAGTCCCGTAGCGGTATTCAGGTCTATGCCTCGTGAACGCAGGTAAAATATCTGCTCCTCGTCCACGTTGCTGATGGATGAACCATGTTTTGACCTTGTGTCGTTGTTTTTAATCATGAGCCCGGGCTTGCTATTGGCATATCCTTCCCTGGAGAGCAGAAGAATCTTTGAATCATAGAAGCCAGATGATTTTATGGCTATCTCCTCGAGGTCGATATTTCCCCTGTGGATTGTTGAACTTGATCCTGTGACAACTCCCCTCACCTGTATATCTGCGGAGGAACCGACTCCCTCCTGGAAACTGCTGTCCCTGATGTCCATTTTCTGGCTGTTTGTACTGAAATTCACCCCATATACCCTGAAATCTGACGAGGCCCCGAACTGCCGGGATTCATTGGAAAACAGCACTCTGGAAGATCCATGATTTATGTGGAAAAACGAGAATTCAGAGAATCTGTCCTGATACTGCCTCACGAAAGTTATGTCAGTAACGGTATCCATTTTATCCTGAAGGTAGTGATACTTGACCTTTGAATATTCATCAAGGAAGAAATAAACATTCTTCCCCTGAATCCCGTTTCCGCTTCCCGTTGATCCGTAAATATCCGTGAGTTCTACCTGAGAATCTTTGCCGCAGATGATTGCCGATTTGTACGCGAAAGACGATGCAGCGTCAGAGAGATTATGTATCTTGATTTTCAGTCTGGAGTTTTCAGGTATGTATATGAAAAGCCCGTTCCTCCACGAAGAGTTGATCAGGTGCTCGATGCGTTCTGTTCCATGCCTTGGAACAATGTATTTCTCAAACAGCAACTTATGACGGGAGATTGCCGTGATCATGTCACACACGATAACCCCTTTTTGCAGAAGTTGATCTGATGCCGTCACTTCATCATTAATTATTTTTATGTCTGCGTCCTGATCGAAAATTATGTCTGCACTCGTGTCAGAGATTTCGCCATATATCATCTTCTCAAGGTCTTTGTCTGATATCTCTACATAGTCCTTTACCGTAGGGCTTTCCTTGTAATCTCTCACAGGGGATTTGAGGAATGCCAGAAAAGCATCCCTGCGGTACCCGTAAGCTTCATCGTTCAGTATTGTTTTCAGTGTTTCCGGGTAATTTTCCATGGAAGATCATCCTACTGCGCCGAGTTTACCCATTTCAAGTTTGATGAGCCTGTTCATTTCCACCGCGAATTCCATGGGAATCTCCTTCATCACGTCGTCAAGGAAACCAAGGACGATCATCGAACTCGCCTCATCCTCGCTCAGGCCCCTGGACCTGAGATATGTGAGTTCATCAGTTCCGATTCTTCCAACGGTTGCTTCATGGCCGAATGTAGCAGTCGGTTCATAAATCTCGTCGTGGGGATACGTGAAACTCTGGGACTTGTCGTTTATCAATAGTGCATCGCACTGTACATGACTCTTTGAGTGAATAGCTCCCTTGTTCATTCTCAGAAGTCCCCTGTAAATTGCCTTGCCATCCTCGATGCTTATACTTTTGGCGACTATCTTGGAACTCGTGTAAGGGGCAAGATGAAGCGCTTTGGCTCCAGTGTCCTTGACTGTTCCCGGACCAGCCAGCGACACATTGAGATTGTGTGCTGAAGCGTATGGTCCCCTGAGGTATGATGATGGGTATAGCATTGTCACCTTTGAGCCAAGAGAACCACCAACCCATTCCATCTTGGCATTCTCATCGACCCACGCCCTCTTGGTTGGCATGTTGTACACACTCTTGGACCAGTTCTGGACGCTGGTGTATCTTGCCTGGGCATTCTTTTTTACGTAAATTTCAACTATTGCGCTGTGAAGTGAGTTTCTATCATATTTAGGTGCTGTACACCCTTCTATGTAATGAACCTTGGAACCCTCGTCAGCCACCACTATTGTGTGTTCAAACTGTCCGGTTGCTTCACCGTTCATCCTGAAATATGTCTGAAGAGGCATGTCTATATGGACTCCCTTTGGTACATAGAGGAATGATCCTCCGCTCCAGACAGCGCCGTTAAGGGCTGCAAACTTGTTATCCGTGGCAGGAACCGCCCTGCAGAAGTAATCCTTCACAAGGTCAGGATGCTCCCTTATTGCAGAATCGAGGTCCATGAATACAACTCCCTTGTCTTCCCAGACCTTTTTCAGATTGTGGTAAACGCCTTCACTGTCATACTGAGCTACGGAACCCGCAAGGTATTTCTGTTCCATTTCAGGAACCCCGAGTTTCGTGAACGTGTCTTTAATCTCATCAGGAACATCCTCCCATTTGTTCGCATTAATCTCGTCTGGCCTGGTGTAGTAATTCGTATTTTCCCAGTCAATCCCTGACAGGTCAGGCCCCCATGTTGGCACAGGTTTTGCCAGAAATATCTCAAGAGATTTTAATCTGAATCTCCTCATCCAGTCAGGCTCATTTTTAATATCCGAAATTTCCTCCACTACTTTCCTGTTGATTCCGATACCGGTGGAATAAGTTGGTTTGTGGTTATCGTGAAATTCCCAGTCCTCCTTCCTTATGTTGGACGTTCTCAGATCTTCCAGCAACCTTTCCATTTCAGCATCCTTGCTATATTCAGATTCCATATTCATATCTCCCTTATGCATTCTTAATCCAGTCGTAGCCTTCCTCTTCTATTCTGAGTGAAAGATCCCTGTTCCCGTCCATCGCTACCTTTCCATCTATGAGGATGTGGACGAACTGAGGCGCTATGTTCTTCAATATCCTCTGGTAGTGTGTGATTATCAGGAACCCGACCTCATCATTGTAATATTCACTGATCTCATCTGCAACCAGTTTAAGGGCGTCAACGTCAAGACCGGAATCGATCTCGTCCAGTATGACAATCTTCGGTCTCAGCATAACCATCTGAAGTATCTCGAATCTCTTTCTTTCTCCACCGGAGAAACCGTCGTTTACCGATCTGGACATGAATGACTCGTCAAGACCGACTCTCCTCATGTGTACCTTCATCCGGTCATAAAACTGCTGAAGGCTCACCTTATCTTCCGGATGAACCTGCCTGTAGGCTGTTCTCAGGAAAGTGGACAGCTTTACGCCAACCACAGCGACCGGACTCTGGAATGCAAGAAACAGTCCGGCTCGTGCCCTTTCTTCAGGAGTCTTGTGCGTGAGATCAGTACCGTTGAGTTCTATTGTACCGCCCGTTATCTGATAATTTGGATGCCCTATGAGGACATTCCCCAATGTGCTCTTTCCAGCACCGTTTGGTCCCATCAGGGCATGGATTTCCCCGCCTCTGACTGTTAAATTCACTCCCTTAAGTATCTGTTTATTTTCAACTGAAGCACTGAGTTCCCTGATTGCTAGTTCCGGCAATGTTGGCACCTTACGGAAACGATGCAAATACCATATTTAAACACTTTCATATGTTTAAACTGACTAAATTATATATATTCAATCCGCATGTATCTACTTGATCAATATGGAAGCAGTCCACGAAGGAGCAGATGATCTCAGCGGGCTTCTGGGCAACGTTAAGGGTAACATAATTACGGAATTGAGTTTTGCCGAGAGGAGCATGGACGATCTCTCGCATCTCCTCAAGATAAATAAGACTGCTGTAAAGGAACACATGGAAACCCTGGAGATGAAGGGTTATGTGCACTCTTTCTTCAGAGGAGGAAAAGCCGGAAGGCCCAGGAAATTTTACGAACTCACGGAAAAAGGATTCAGTCTCCTTCCAAAGAGATACATCTCTTTTGCGACAATGCTTGTTGACGAGATTGAGAGTGAATTCGGAAGGGATAAGGTCAACCTCATTCTCGGAAAGGTTGCAGATAAAATTGTTACAGAATCCGGATGGAGGAAATCTGATTCAGCCATTTCCATTACAAGAGAGGACAAGATCTCAAAGCTTAAGGAATTCGTTTCCACGCTGAACAAGCTTGGATATTATGCAAAGCTCGAGATCACGGACGATGTCGTGCGCATAGTTCGACACAACTGCATTTTCTATGAGCTTGCAAAGAACAACAACAAGATAATATGTGGAAGTCTGGGTTCGGGAATAATCAAGAATTCCATAGATCAGAACTTCATGATAAAGGAGAAATTCTCCGACGGAAATAACAAGTGCGTTGTCGAAGTGAACATAGGATAGATGTTTGCATCCATTTGATCAGGAAAAACAAATTTTAGCGTGATTACGTCCTGTTATTTTTCCAGTCGGAAAACTTGTAGGTAAATGCCAGAACGCCGATCATTTCAAGCACAAATACCACTGAGGGAAACACAATGGAGGAAAATCCTGTGTAGATTATTCCCTTGAGTATCAGCGCCGCCCATGTGGTAGGAACCATGTAAGCCACGTACTGGACCTCCTGAGGGAGAATACTGATAGGATAATATATCGGGGGAATCACTCCGAATATTATGGAGAACATTACTGATATAGGCCATATATCCCTCATTTCCCTAACTCTTGTTGACACCAGGAATGAAAACATGGAGAAAATTATCCAGGTCACCAGAAGAGTTGCTGAGAGAGCGAGTATCTGTAATACCCCGATGTGCGATACATAGATCACAATGGCCATGAATATTACGAGTCCGGGGAGGGTGAAGAGGATATTTCCGGTAGCCAGGCCAATAGTGTAGGTCATCGGGCTAATGGGTGAAGCCGCAATCATCTGCTGAAATTTCAGGTCAAGTTTATAAAAAAGAAGATCCGTCTGCAGCATGGTGGCGGCATTCACAATAGTGAACAACAGGCCACCCAGTGAGGCAATGAGTATTTTTGAAGGTCCTCCAAACAGGTATATGAAGAAGAGAAACGAAAATGGCGTTGAAAGTATTGCAACAAGGGCGAATGGTCTCCTGAGAAGTGGATAAAGGCCGTTTATGGCATTCAGACTTGATATCGATCGAATCTGGTTCTTCAATTTTCATCAACCTCAATAGTTTCTCCCACAAGGGATATAAATACATCGTCCAAGCCAACGGGGCCGAGTTCCAGTTTGTCTTTTCTTATGGACTTATCCGACAGTATCGACTCGACTGCATCGTGATCGGTGTAGAGAACCGTTCCCCTGTTGTCATGAGTCACTTTCCCGTATTTTGCCAGTTTATCTCTGGAGTCACTATCCCTGATGATTATTCTTGTATCATGCTTCAATGAAGACCTCAGTTCATCCAGGGTTCCCTGTTTAGCAAGCTTTCCCCTGCTTACAACACATATCTCGTCGCTGAGGTATGCTGCTTCATCCAGGTAATGTGTTGTCAGGATTATTGTCTTGCCCTTCTTTTTTACGCCCATTATGGCTTCCCAGACCCTCTTCCTCGTTATTATATCAAGCCCTATGGTGGGTTCATCCAGAAAATATATCTGAGAATCCAGGGAAAAAGCCATTGCAACCATGGTCAGTTGCTTCTGGCCTCCGGAGAGGTTAACACATTCCGTATCACAGAATGATTCCATGTCGAGAAGGTCCATGACAAATTGTGCCCTCTCCTTGGACCCTTCTCTTGTATTGCCATGCATCTTCTGGAAATAATATACATGTTCCCAGGGTGTAAGAAACGGAAAAGGCCTGCTCTCCTGAGGGACAAGGGATATTATTTTCCTGACTTCCTGATCTTCTTCAACAACGTCACGTCCGAATATCTTTATGCTTCCGGAATCCGGCCGCAGCTGCGTGGTGGAAATTTTTACGAACGTGGTCTTACCGGAACCATTCCTGCCAAGAATAGAAAAGATGCTGTTATTTTTCACGCTGAAACTGAAGTCCTTTATTGCTGGATTGACTTTTCCCTTAGATTTGTAAGTCATTTTCAATGCAATTGATTCAAGTGGAACAGTCATCTTTCACCTCTTCCGCATTTGGGGCATAAATTCGCGGTGCACCTCATCCTTTGTCAGCTAATAATCGTTATTGCCGAATATCAACGGTTCAGGCAAGATCAAGAATCTTCCTGACATTGACTATCATATCAGACACAGTTTCCTTGAAACTGTATTCAGGCGAGAATCCCCAGTCCTTTGCAGCTTCACTTGTATCAAGGGTTCTGGGCCAGTTTTTGGCTATCTCCTCACGGAAGTCCGGTTCATAACGGACCCTGAAATCAAGGACGTGGCGTTTTATTTCTCCATAGAGTTCCTGGGGGTTGAAACTGAAGGATGAAATATTGTATTCGAGCCGGTGTTTCAGGCTGGAAGCGGGAGCATCAAAAAGCCGCAGAAGCGATTTCAGGGCATCGGGCATGTACATCATAGGCAATGTGGTTTCAGGGCTGAGATAACAGGTGTATTCCTGGTGTTTTACAGCGTGATAGAACATGTCTACCGCATAATCAGTGGTTCCAGCTGAAGGAGGAGTCAGATAGCTGATTATACCGGGGTATCTGACTCCACGGACATCAAGCCCAAACCTGTCGTGATAGTATGAAGAGAGCAGCTCGGCGCTTACCTTTGTGATGCCATACATCGTAGTCGGCCTAGTAATGGTAATGTCAGGGACATTATCCCGTGGAGTTTCAGGACCAAATACGCCTATTGTGCTTGGTATGATTAATCTGTTTATGCCAAGTGAAGACGCGGCATCGATCACGTTGAACGTACCTGTTGAATTTACCGCAAATGCTTTCTGGGGGTTCTTTTCCCCGGCTGCGGAAAGAATCGATGCCAGATGGAAAATATCCGTAATGCCGTTTTCCCTGACAATACTGCGGACAGAGTCTGCGTTGGTCACGTCAAGAATGCTGAATTCAACATCCTCAGAGTTTTTGACAGCAGGCTCCTTCACATCAGTCATCAGAATGCTTGACTTTCCGAACCGTTTTGCAAGAATAGTTACAAGTTCACTGCCTATTTGACCCAAAGAACCAGTAATAAGAATTTTAACCATAAGAATGCAGTAGCATATCCCGGGAATTTAAAAAT
>JAMDDH010000001.1 GCA_023488885.1 Thermoplasmatota archaeon
AGGAAGAAGGCAACCCATAATGTGTATTTCGCCTCGCTTGGTGAGCTGAAAGATGCACTGATCAGGCAGTTCAGTATATACAGAAAAGAGAGTCGGGAGATTAGACAATTATGCGCAACAAATTAAGACGCCATGTATAACTGCTCTCAGAGTTTTGTCTCAGAATCGATTGTAATCGCCTGATCAAGATTCCTCAATTTCGATGGTTACACTTAGAAAAGACAACTAAGCACTGCATACCTACATCCTGAATGCTCTCCAGTCGGTTATGTGTACCTAAATCTGGGGAGTTCAGGCATGTAAGATTTTCCAAAATTAACCCGCAACAAGGATATTTTCGCTTCCCTTACGGGAGTTTCTGATAAAAATTTCACACAGTCTCAAACCCATGTATATATTTACCACCTCCGAAGTGCTATGTGAGAGATTAGCGCCGGAATAACTCGACCAAGCTCCTATTCACCCTTGTTTCAGGGTAGCATGTCGAGACGAAGGGCAGCTAATCTATCGATCGACCTCGCAGGCCAGCTCACGCTTCGGCTGTCTTTCCGACACTCACAACAGCATCGTCATGCTGCTGCGGACAGAAAAGCCTTTTTCATGACATCTGTCGTAATTTCAAGTAAAAAATAGATGAATTGACCAATATTTCCAGTCGATTCAGCCATTTCCTTTTAAAAAAGAACAGGTAATCATCTCAACAGGCAGATTAACGCAGGAATTCGACAGTTATTGGGAATCCTTGTAAATTATTTGGCGAAGGATTTATGCATATTTGTGAAAATCTTCAGGCAAATAGAACGTATATGATTCATTTGGCAAGTGCAGATCACTACCATATTTTTCATTTCCTTGCCCATGAAAATTTAATTATCAAAGGTAAATATTGCACACCGTGCAAGAAGAGGATTTATTTTCAGGTCTTTCCAAATTCGGGCTTTCACCATACGAAATTAAAGTTTACACCAGTCTTCTTACACATGGTCCGCAGACCTCTACCGCAGTGGTAAAGAACGCCGGAGTTCCCCAGCCAAGAATCTATGACCTGTTTAATTCCCTGATCAGGAAAGGGCTTATTGAGGTGAGCCCGGGAAAGCGTAGAATCTATCATGCCGTTCCAATATCCATTTCCCTGAGGAAGGAAGTATCCAGGATGGAAAACTACGTCGATGAGCTTGAGAAATACGTGGAAGCAACAAAGGTTCACGTCAATTCAAAGATTCCATACCTTTGGATGGTGGAAGGAGAGAAGAAGATCAACGAAAAGATCAATTCCATGATAGCGGAATCGAGAAATGAGATCATCATGTCATTATCAATCGGGAGGCTGAGATCCTCCATGAACCTGATCAAGGCAGCGATTGAAAGGGGCGTCACCATTGCACTGGTCCTGTTTTCCGATGCGAGTGAGGAGGATATACGCACTCTCTCAAAAGATATTGTCCTCAAGAAGAGAGATGCGGGAGCGGCAGAAGTCATTATGGTAGACAGAAAAGAAGGCATGATCAATGTTGCCAGCATGCGAAAAGACACGGGATATGCGCTTTATTATGAAGAGGATGAACTGGTGCATGTCCTGAACTATTATTTCTACCACATTCTCTGGGTTCCATCCGTGTACCTGAACGATTTCATCAGGATGGGGCACAGGAGAATCTGCACCGCATGGCTTGCCTGCGAAGCCATTGAATCTTACCAGAAGGATGGCGGGGAGATCACTGGTGAAGTGGAGGGAATGATGAACGACCAGAAGATCAGGATTAAGGGCGTGATAATAGGAACCAAGAGGGTGCCCGGTATCAGCCATACGTTTTTCATAAAGAGTGAGGAGAGGACTTATTCCGTCGGTGGAAAAACAGCATATCTGGAAGATATCAAGCTGCATCAGGTAAACCTGTCGAAGAAACTATTTTGACGCTACTACGGAAAGATGTACATTTACACTCAATAATTTCTGGCCATTGAGCGCTAGGTGCGTCCTGAGCACTTTATACTACGGAAGAGTATGAAAAGCGAGTTTTTAATATGTTGTGCTACTACGATTGCGTATGTTCCCCAAGGGCTTTAAATTCGGCTTTTCCGAATGTGGGTTCCAATTTGAGATGGGTATATCCGAACCTGATCCAAATTCAGACTGGTATGCATGGTCACACGATCCCAGAAATGTCACTGCGCACTATGTTTCCGGTGACCTTCCGGACAACGGTGTCGGCTACTGGGACCTCTACAAAACTGATCATGACCTGGCAAATTCCATCGGCATGAATTCCGGGAGACTGGGGATAGAATGGTCCAGGATTTTTCCGGAATCCACTGAAGGCGTAAAAGCCGACACGGAAATTGATGGGCAGCACGTTTTGGCAGTAGACGTGTCTGAGAAAAATCTTGAGCAGATGGATAAAATGGCCAACCAGGCAGCGGTTGCTCATTACAGAAAGATGTTCGAGGATTTCAAGGCCCGTGACAATTTCCTGGTGTTAAACCTCTACCACTGGACTATTCCCAGATGGTTGAACGATCCTCTTAAAGCTGAGGATACTCCCAACGGAAGAAGCACCGGAGGCTGCTTCAACAGCAGAATCACCACGGAATTCGCGAAATATGCAGCTTACATCGGCTGGAAATTCGGGGATCTCGCAGACAGGTGGTCAACCATGAATGAGCCAAACATGGTATTTCTTGGATGCAGTGTGGATAAGTCAGCTGCAGGGCTGGCAGCCAGGAAAATTAATTTCATCGAGGGACACGCGCGTGCCTATGATTCCCTGAAAGAGATTTCCGGAAAGCCTGTAGGCATAATTTATGCAAACGGGGATGTGCAGCCTCTCACCGATGCCGACACTGAAGCAGCAAACAAGATGGTTTATGATGGAAGGCACTCCTTCTTCGACGCCATAACCAATGGTGACGTCAGCTGGTACAATTCCTTTGAAAGTGACAGCAGGATCGAGAAGACTGATGATACAAGGAAAGACCTGCGCAAAAAAGTTGACTGGATAGGTGTTAACTATTACAGCAGGGATGTGGTGTCAGCCACAGAAAACGGCTGGAAGATCGTTGAAGGATATGGGCATGCAAGCGGATCCAAGGAAAAATCACTGGACGGGAGGTCGATCAGCGACACCGGATGGGAAGTTTACCCGGAAGGTATCTATAACGTGATTATGTTATACCAGAAAAGATATAACACTCCGATGATGATAACGGAGAACGGCATGGCCGATGCTGTTGACAGGATCAGGCCAAGATACCTCGTTTCACACCTGAACCAGGTGGAAAGGGCCATCAGGGATGGTGCCAAGATGGAGGGATACTTCCACTGGGCCCTGACTGATAACTACGAATGGGCCAGCGGTTTCTCCATGAAATTCGGACTGTTCGGGGTTGATCTGCAGACCAAGAAGAGACAGCTGCGTCCCAGTGCGCTTGTTTTCAAGGAGATCGCTGAAAACAACGGAATTCCGGATAACCTGGAATGGATCATCAATACAAAGATATGATAGAGTAACTTGAAGGATCAGGAATAAGATGGAATTATTGGCCACCCAAGGAATTAGTAAAATCTTTACTAAACGTCGAGGTATGTTTGGAGAGACGAGGACAGTCGCCCTCAATGATGTCAATATTTCCATAAACAGCAAGGAAATCGTGGGACTTGTCGGGGCTAGTGGCAGCGGAAAAAGCACCCTTGCAAGATTACTGGTATTTCTTTACAAACCGACCTCAGGAAAGCTCCTGTTTGAAGGAAATGATATCACAGGATACCGGTCTCGGCAGATCAGGAAATACAGACAGGAAGTTCAGATGGTTTTTCAGGACCCCTATGCTTCGCTTGATCCGAATCACAACGTTGCCTGGCATGTGAGGAGACCGTTGATAACGTCAGGTTATTCCGGCAACATCGAAGAAAGGGTGGATCAGGTTCTGGAGATGGTTACCCTGAGCCCGCCGGAATATTTCAAAAACAAGTATCCGCACCAACTGTCCGGAGGGCAGAGGCAGAGGGTTTACCTTGCGAGGGCGCTTGCGGTGGAGCCAAAAATCCTCATAGCCGATGAGCCCGTATCGATGCTGGACGTTTCAGTGAGAATAGAAATCCTGGAACTCATAAGCAAACTGAGGGAAGAACTCGGGATAAGCATCATATACATAACGCACGATGTTAACACAGTAAGCCTGGTAACAGACAGGGTCTACGTCATGCATTCTGGAATGGTAGTTGAACACGGAAACACGGATGACGTAATCTCCAACCCCACCCATAAATACACCCGGGAATTGATTGAGGCGGCCCCGAATCCTTATAAAAGAATTTGATGGTGGCTATTACAATTTACCGGTGCGAGTTGAAATAGATATGCTGAACAATAGTGATGAATCTCAAATGATTCGGGGAAACAACGTTCTTGAAGTGAACGACATAAGCTCTGGTTATAACACAGAAGGTGGATTTGTTACAGTCCTGAAAAACCTCGATTTCATGGTTAAACGGGGAGAGATATTCGGTATTGCGGGCGAATCCGGATCAGGCAAGAGCACTGTGGCATCAACGATCTTCAACACGCTGAAGTACCCGGGTGAAATTGTTAGCGGCAGCATAAAATTCAATGGAATAGATATTCTGAACATAAGTCCTGGCCAACTGAGAAGGCTCAGGGCCACAAAGTTTTCCTATGTTCCTCAGGCCGCAATGAATTCACTCAATCCGGTTAAAAGGATAGGCCTCCAATTTCATGACATAATGCTGGCACACGATATTGAACCGGAGGAAAATGATCAGAAGATAAAATCCATCCTGGACACAGTTAAGCTTGATCACTCTGTTTTAAACAGCTATCCCCACGAACTCAGCGGAGGAATGCGCCAGAGAGTTACCATATCCATGGCTTTGCTGCTTAATCCTGAACTCGTCATACTGGACGAACCAACAACCGGCCTGGATGTTCTTGTGGAATACAGCATACTGAAGGACATAAGGAGAATTCAGAGAGAGATGGGTCTGACGATAATTTTCATAACCCATGACCTCTCTATTCTATTCGAGATTGCTGACAGGATAGCCATAATATATGGTGGCGAGATCGTAGAGATCGGTGAGTATGAGAGGCTTCTTTCAGATCCAGCGCATCCTTACACTTATCTTCTTCTCAAAAGCATACCGCTAATAGGAGTTAAAGCGGATTCCATAATTAAAATGAAAGGTACGCCGGTCAGTTTCACTGACACAAATTCCGGTTGTCTTTTCTCCTCGCGATGCCCATACGTGTTTTCTGACTGTAAAGCCCGGCATCCCGACCTGATTCAGATAAAGGGAGAAGATCATAAGCACAGGTGTATCAGATATCCGGACTGGAAGCGCTGATCATTTTTATCGGTGTTCAAGTGGATAGAAGCACCGAGAACTAGCCATGAATTGCCGTCACAGGCGACCGTGCTCCGTAAAGGTGGTAAATTTTGTCGGCTTAATGCCACAGCTTGAAAAACATTGGTACATAAGCGACCCTGTTCTTGACATACTATATCGTACAGTATGTGAATAACATTTTAATAGTAGAACTCTGCTAAGACCGTCCAAAGGATCGATGATGATCTATGAGAGATAAAAAAATGAAAGTATTCATGGTCTTACTTGTAGCATTAATTATGCTGACACTTGGATTTGCCAGCATATTTAATACGCCTCAGTCAGACACATCGGCAAGTAGCAAAGCCGCAGTAGCCACGAGCAGTTCTATCCCCCAGGGAGGAACCCTTTATCTGAGTCCGGGTCCCACACCGGCATTTGTTGACAATTTCAATCCGTTCAACATCTGGACAACTCCCGCCGGAATAATGTCACTGTTTTACGAACCCCTTTTCCAGATAAACGGTCTGAACGGAACAGTTTTGCCCTGGCTTGGCACTAATTATACATGGAATGCAAACGGAACAGTACTGACCGTCCATCTTAGACAGAATGTTCAGTTTAGCAATGGGATGCCGTTCAACTCCAGCGACGTGGTATTTACATTCAACATCGAGAAACAGCTTTACGGCGAGTGGTCTTTTCTCACAAAAATATACGCACCAGGACAGTATACGGTGAACTTCGTCTTCCAGAAACCTGATCTGCCATTTCTCCTGTATATAGGGTCTAATTTCATACTACCGAAACCCCTCTGGCAAAACGTTTCCAAACCAGCCTCGAGCGTTGTTGCCAACCCAATAGGAACAGGGCCATTTGTACTCGGAAATTTCAGCTCACAGAAGATCGTGCTGAACAGGAATCCCAATTACTGGCAGCCGAATGAGCCACACCTGAATCACGTGGTTTACATAGATTATACGAGCAATAGTGCATTGACACTGGCTCTTGCCGCCGGGCAGGTAGAGTGGGCATCTGTATTCTCGCCAAACATCACTTCAACATTTGTAGCTAAGGATCCTGCCCACAACCACTACTTCTTCCCACAGGGACAGCCTGTGACACTGCTGACAAATGATCTGAAATATCCATTGAATAACTCATTCTTCAGGCAGGCTATGAGTATGGCCATAAACAGGACCCAGATATCGGTTGCCGGAGAATACGGCTTTGAAAAACCGTCGAACGCCGCCAATATACTGCAACAGCAGTTGTTCATGCTTAATTCAACCAATGCGCAGCTTGCGAAATCGCTTGCGACGTACAATGTATCAGCAGCAAAGGCTCTGCTTGCAAGCCATGGATTCGTGTACAACACCAACACCCATAGGCTGGATGCCCCCAACGGCTCGCAGCTTCCATCCATGACACTGATCACGGTCGCGGGATGGACCGACTGGGATGCTGATATCAGCATAATAGCCAATAATCTCGCACAGATTGGGATAAAGGTGAATCTTGTAACGCCTACATACTCTCAGACAGCTGCTGACATTTCAACTGGAAACTTCACGCTTGCACAGTTTGTAGCAGCTGGATCCGGCCCAAATCCATGGTATGATTACAGTGGACTTGTAGGTAATGTAACACCTGTTGGACAAACTGCAAATATCAATCAGGAACGCTGGAACTCATCTGGCCTTGGATTCATGACTGCTTTCACTAATTTCAGCTCTACGCCCAACGTCTCTCAACAGGCTAACGACACCAACAAGATGGTGTCCGTAATGCTGAACCAGATGCCCGTGATCCCTCTTGTTTATTCTGCTACGTGGTATGAATATGTCAACTCGAGCATAGGCGGATTCCCGAACGCCAACAACAACTTCTGGTTCCCGGTACCCTGGTATCCTGGACCGATGGAGGTAGTGACCCTGCATCTGTATAGCAAGCCAGCATTACTTAGTCAGGAAATAGCAGCTGCCAATCTCCTGCATGAAGAAATAGCAGGGGCGGTAATTGCCATAGTTGTGGTAGTCGGAGGTGTGTTATACACAACAGTGTACAAAAAGAAGAAAAAGGAGGAGTAGGTAATTTTACCTACTACACTATCCCATTTTATTAGCTGGTTATCATGAGTTTACCGTATAATTACATCGCAAGAAAAATCATCCAATTTGTTATAGTATTCTTCGCTGCGCTGACAATTAATTTCGTTTTGCCGAGACTTATACCTGGGAATCCGGCAGCGCTGGCATTTGAAAGCATTCTAAAAAACGGAGGAGCAGGAGTGAATCCGTCATATCTGCATCAACTTGAGATTGAATACGGAATATCCCATGCCCCATTATACGTTCAATATTTTCAATATCTTATCAACCTGTTCCATGGTAACCTCGGAATCTCAATATCGTTTTATCCTGATCCGGTTTCAACAATCCTTGCGGGAGCGCTTCCCTGGACGTTGTTTCTGGTAGCCACATCCACAATAATAGGATTCTTTGTCGGAAACATCCTTGGCAGATATGCGGGGATAAACAGGAATACTTCAAAGGATCTCTTTATCGATCTGTTCACAATGTTTCTGGCATCATTTCCGGCATTCGTTCTAGGGTTCATTATCCTGGACATTTTTGCTGTAGATCTTGGTCTATTTCCTATCACGGGAGCATACGGGATAACAGCCAATCCGGGATTCAATCTGCAGTTTATCATAAGCGTATTATATCATTCGATTCTCCCGGTGGCCACAATCGTTTTGACATCGCTTGGCGGTTGGGTGCTTGGGATGAGAAATAACATGATACCATCCCTTAACAACGATTTCATAAACTTTTCAGAGATGCTCGGTCTAAGGAAGGGGCAGATCACACGCATAGCCTACAGAAATGCCATTTTACCAAACCTGACGGGATTTGCAATGTCGCTTGGATTTTCTGTCAGCGGCGTTCTTCTGGAAGAGCAGATATTCTCGTATCCCGGAGTCGGCCTTTATATGGTATCGGCCATAGGATCGCTTGATTATCCGCTTATACAGGGAATATTTCTGATGGTTATAATATCGGTGCTTATTGCGAATTTCATAGTCGACTTACTCTATGGGATTCTTGATCCAAGGACTAAACAGGAGGGAAGGTAACTTGCAGAATAATAAATTCGACGAGGCTGATAATAAACTAAAGTCAACAATTTTCATACGTGTAAAACAATTGCTGTCAAAGTTGACCTCGTCTAACATCCTAATGTCTAATAACAAAGCTAAAGCCGGGTTGATTCTGTTCCTCTCTTTTCTCTCAATTGGAGTTGTAGGTGGCTTGATTTCACCATATAATCCGAACGGGTTCCTGTTCGGAAGAAACCAACCGCCAAGTTATTCACACCTGCTCGGTACGACAGCCTATGGGCAGGACGTCTTTTCGCAGTTGCTTTCCGGTGCAGGGCCAACACTCTTTGTTGGATTATCCGTGGGTTTACTGGCAACAGCTGTATCCATAACTGTAGGAGTTTTTGCCGGTTTCTCATCGGAGAGGGTAAGCTCAATAATAAACGGGATCATAAACGTATTTCTCGTTATCCCGGGAATCCTGGTTATAATGTTACTGGGTACATTCATGCTCGGAGCCAACCAATCGCTGGGGTACTTCCCAATGATACTTATTCTGTCAGTAACCGGCTGGGCATGGGGGGCGAGGACATTCAGGTCACAGACACTGTCTATTGCGAAGAGGGATTTCATCCTCTCCTCACTCCTGATCGGTGAAAGTAGGTTAAGCATTGTATTTCGCCAGATTGTGCGATCCATATTCCCTATAATAATCTCCAATTTCTTTTTCACATCTATTTATGGCGTTATGGGGCTTACTTTTGTCGAATACCTGGGCATAGGCAACCTTCTTGACGTAAATTGGGGAACAATGCTCTACTGGTCGATAAACAATGAGGCATACTTGACCGGTTTGTGGTGGTGGATACTCCCTCCAAGCATCATGATATCGCTTCTGATGTTCTCGTTTATCCTGTTGAACTTTGGAATAGATGAGGTATCTAATCCGTCCCTGAGGAAATACAGCAGTGTAAAACGAAAAAAATCAGCTGTAGATAATAAGAACGCCTGAATTACAATGGTGTTCCGTAATCTGGCACAGAATTTCCCATCCCACCCCTTTTTCCATATTGAAGATGTTTCACTGGGAGCGGTTCTTGAAACCGACCATTATTACCGGCTTTTTCTCGGCATCTATGCAAAAATAGTCCGGACCGCAGTAAATAACCGCCTTTTCATGTTCTATAGGTTTTCCTGAAACGGAATCTGTGTTCTGCGCCTCATATACATCCTCGGCACTCAGCATATGCATATCCAGCACGACATGGTCGCCAGTTATCCTGGAGGTAATGTAATAGGCGCGCAGTTCCTTGATCGGCAAATTCGTTTCTCTATCCCTGACTTCCGTGAAGCTCCTCAGGCTGATGGCCATGGTTTTCCTGTTGACTAACTTGGCAAGAATGTGCGGTTTGAAGGCCAGGTCATGTTCAGGAGTGGTGCCAAAGGATACCTTTGTGTTTTTTCTATTTATGTCCCAAGTCTCAGTGGAATTGTCCCCGAAAACGAATGTTGCTATGGAGCTTGTCCTGGTATGGGTGGAAAGCTCATTGATAATCTGATCGAACCCTTCGATGCTGCGTCGCCGGAATGGCTGTTCCTCAGATTTCTTGTCATTTGACCTGCCAGTGTCCTTTGAAGGGTTCCCTTTCATTCTTAACAGTACCTGATTCGTCAGAACATAAAATAATGCACCATTACACTGCAATCATTTCATTTGCATGTTCCGGTGCAGTGGTTACATACAGTTTCAAGAAAATAAGAAATCATGAGCTTAGAGGGTCTAAGCTCAGGTTCTTGCTATCTTTTCCAACCAGCCAGATCAATGCTGTCACGGAAAATACAGTTACCGACATTATCAACAGGGCCAGCGAGTAATTTTTGTTGAAGTATGTGGTTATCAGGATCTCAATTGTGGCCGCTGTCGATGCTACCATGACTCCCAGCATATATGCTACTCCGGGCAGGGTGGCTCTGGCCTCAGCCGGACTGCGCTCGTTCATGTATATGCCCGGCATCGCCCACGCCGCCTGCACGACAAACTGCATTATCACCGGCGCCACGAAAGCCAGCACCAGAACCAGCGATCCTCCAAATATCTGTGGGTATGCCCAGAATGGGGCTATCATGATACCTATGATCAGGAAGGTAATTGCAGTCCATTTTCTTCCCAGTTTAGTGCTCTGGGAGATGATCCCTGAAATTATCCCGCCGATTATGGCGAATATGTTGTAGGTTATGGCAATCAGGGCCACAGTGTGCACCGAGAAATTGAAGCTGGATTCTAGAAATGTCGGGTACAGGTCCTGCGTTGAGTGGGAGACAAAGTTCATCCCTATTAAGAGGAGGGACAGGTAGATGAATAGCTTGTAGTTTTTCCTGATCAGAGAAAACGTCTTCCTGAACTCAGCGTGCTCCCTGTATTTCGTGAAAATAGGACTTTCTACCATTCCATACCTGATGTACAGCACAAAGAATGCCGGGATAATCGCCATGAAAAACATGGGTCTCCACCCGTATAATGGGAATATGACAAAGAAATCGATTGCTGCAAACAGGTAACCGGTTGGATATCCAGCCTGTATAAGGCCCGCAACCCAGCCCCTGGATCTTGTCGGTATTGATTCCATAGCGAGAGCCATTCCTGAGCCCCATTCACCGCCCATGCCAAAGCCGTAAAGGGCCCTGAGCACCAGAAATACAGTTATTGTAGGGGAGAATGCAACAAGGAAGTCGAATACTGCCAGGAACAATATGCTCGTCATCATAGTTATTCTTCGACCATATCTGTCTCCAATCGGGCCAAAAAACAGCGCTCCCAGGAATCTCATGGCAAGTGTTATGATTATGCTGCTGGACACTACCAGCAGAGGGACGCCAAAAGTGCTTGAAATAGCCAGCATAACGAACA
This sequence comes from Thermoplasmatota archaeon, assembly GCA_023488885.1. GTDB lineage: Archaea > Thermoplasmatota > Thermoplasmata > Thermoplasmatales > Thermoplasmataceae > JAJZOM01. The sequence goes on from JAMDDH010000001.1 coordinate 11,356, forward strand.
CCAGGATGAAAAAATCAAAGGTGTCCAATGACCATCCGAGATAGGTTCCCAGGATGGTTCTTAACTGGGTGCCGGTTAGCTTTTGTTTTTCTTCCATATCTAATACCTCGTTTATGAGTGGTACTGGAATTATGGTCAAAAATTGATATATTTACACCCCGTGAGCTAATAAATATTTTCCCCTAATGGGAATGTCAAATCTCCGTTGAATACCTCTGATACCAGTGTGATATCCTCTACACTCAATACTGGTCCTGAACCTGTTATTGAGAAGATCAGACCTCAAAGAACAATGGTGCTAGGTGACGTTATTTCTCTTGTCCACCATATGATTCTCCAGTTACATGAACACAATGTACCTGTTCTCCCTCAGGAACGCAAGGAATCTCGTGGTGATCAAGTCGTCCGAGTACAGATCCTGTAAGAGGTTCATGATGGCATATTTGACCTCTTTTTCTGATTTCCCGGAAATGAAGCTCCTTACATGGTCAGAATTCTTCCCAAGTTTCTCCAGGTTCTCATTCATCTGGAAGGACATGTAGTTTATGAGGTCAATAGCCTCCCTGAGATTCTTTTTCTCTATGTTTTCGATCACGCTCTTAGCAAGGTCTTTCATTATTTCGGTAAGGAGCGGAAAATTCTGAGATATTCAACTAAGAGCTGACAGTCTCCTTAGAAAGAAAGTTTAACCAAAGAAAAAGCAATATAACAGTTTCTAATGGTGTTCTATGGTTCTTTCATTAATAGAAGTAAAAGAAAAATTAAAACCTCAACTGAAGAGCCTTTGGGGTATTGATGATTTTAAAGTTGTTAGAGCAGAACGTAAAGATAAGTTTTGGATTTTAATCGTAGAATACCAAGAATCTGAAAGAGGACCCGCTGGAGTCGCTCAGTATTTTAGAACCAAGACAAGTGGATTAAGCGTTGAGGCTGAAACTGGTAAAATAGATACTTTGATTGATTAATGGTTATGGGTTTTAATGGGAGAAATCCATTACAACATTCAGATTAACGGGCGTAGGTTGAAACCTACTCTCAACGCTTTACTTGATACGGGTTCTTCGTTCAACGTCTTAGGTTATGAGCTTCCTGATGGACATTTAACATTTGATGTTGGCGAGGAGAATTATGATTCCAGGGGCGTTGAAATACTTATTCCAGATACAGAAGAGAAACAGACCTTTGGAACGTTAAGATTTGAAAGCATAATTATCGGTGGTTTTACAATTACCCATCCTAGATTCACTACGTTTGCGTTGATGAAAATAGCAGATGAAGCAATTATAGGTCATCCTTTAATGCAGTATTTAGGAATGGTACTGAACCTTAAAGAAGATAAAGGAACAATTACAAAATTTTAAGGATAAATTTTTTGAGTATATTTCATTTCTTCCAATACAACTGACAGACTAGAAGATAAAGACGGGACTTACGGTTGGAGTAAAGAATGCAATAAAGAATGATTTTCTAGGTAGCTTCGACAGATTCTTTGAAGAGGAGATGAAGATGCCTGACCATATCTGGTTTCACTGGATATTTTCATTGATGGAAGTCGAGACGAACACTAGAATTAAGAAAATACTGGAGGAGAGCTACAAGAAATATGTGGGCTTGATCGCCGCCGTGCTTGAGGAACTCAAGAGAAAACACGTAATCTCAGGCACAGTTGATTCCGTACTCTTCGCTCAAATGCTCATAGCCTTTCATAACGGGATCCTTGCCAGCATGCTTCAGGGGCTTGGGCATGATGAGGCCGTTTCAATGTTTAAGTTCGGTATCAGGCTTCTTCTCAGCGTCTAGGTGTTTTGACCTCTGAGATTCTCTGCTTCCTAAAGGTATCAGGTATTTTGCCCATATAATTACAATTAGCTTATTTACCACCCGTTATTTTTATTCTTCAATAATAGGAGTTCATTACGAATGCTCAATATCCGATATACGCCAAGTTAATATAATAGTTCCGAATATTACGGAATATGGGATTTACTTATTTAGATGCTTTAATTTCTAGATTCGGTGACGAAGCCTTCACAGCATCTGAGTTTGAGGCTGTAACTGGAAATACTCGACCAGCAAAATTGCTATCAGAGTTAAAAATGAGAGGAGTCGTGGAAAGGATGGGACGAGGCACATATAGGGTACTGCTACTGTCCGAGAGACCAGATAAAAGGATGATTGAGTGGGAAAGAGTCAGAAATATTATTTTAAATGCCCCGTGGAATAAGGCGTGGACCGGAAGTACGGCGGTGGAAATATGGACCAACGGAAGATATAAAATTTCTCCGAATCCATATCTGCGTGTATTCCATCTCCTGGTTAACAAGTCCGAAATGGAGGAGTGGAAAAAATATCTCAGGAGATCAGGGGTTTCATACTCAGAAAAAAAAAGGGTGGGTAGCTTCGTTAGCTTGGAGGCCACTCCTAAGATTAAGTCGACGTTAGTTGCAGGTGAGCCGGTAATTCCTAAAGACGAAGTTCTCAGGATAATCAAGAATCACCCAGCACTTTATGCAGAAGCAAGTGAACTCATTGCATACTGATCCTGTCAATAGGGAAAGGAAAGTTCTCCGTCTTTTAGATGAATGGCCTTGGAAACTTGGTGGTGTCTTAATCGGAGGATATGCGATAGTCGCTTATGGAAAACCAAGATACTCTGATGATGTCGATATCGTTATCCCAAATGCCGCCCTAGGGAAACTGGAAGGTTTTATTTATGGCCAAAACTTTGAATTGGAAAATTCTTCAATTCCAAACCCACAGAATTATGAAGGTAAAGTCCTTAAGTACAGAACAGAAGAGATTACTCTAGATGTGCTTGTGGGTTATGTGAGAGATAGGGAAGCACATGTAGATATTCCCGAACCTTGGATTAGTATGGACCATAGAAACCTTCGTCTCATTACTCTAACTGGCGGAACGAGAAATAAAATTCCAATTGCTAGTCCCGAAGCAATTTGGGCATTGAAGCTTCAATCGGGTCGAGATCAGGATATAACCGATTTGTTTTCAATGTTTGATGTTAAAATAGATGGTAAAAAAGTTATTGCTCTATTTAATGACCTAAAATCAAACACGTTGACCGACAAATTAAGAAAAACCTTGCAAAAAACACATTCCAATAAACTCTATGAAGATTCAATGTCGAGGTTAGAAACCAAGAGAACGGATAAAAACAAAAAGAAGTGGATCAGTTTTGGAAATCAAGTTGAGCATATTATTTCTGAAACGATGAAATGATAGATTGACAATTCTGTAGAATAAACGGGTAAATTCATTATCTGATCTGGATTTCTTTATGGGAGTTGGTCCTTTAACTTAAGTATCCACTTAATCAAATACTCGGATACCTACCTACCCTTTGTATAGTATTTATTGCGTCAAAAGCCCATTCTGAAGATCTCCCACCGATTCCCTTCACACTTGCGTACAAGCTGCAGGGATGTTTAGGGGTCAAAGCTGTTGATTACAGTTGTGTAAGAAACGAATTTAGGCTCCAAGCAAGGAAATCTCTTAACAATCATTCAATTCGCATATCTCTTCTTTAAGGTTCCGAATATTTGTGTACAACACATCCAGATGAATCAAACATAGACATTACCCCTATGCTCAAATCGCAATAAAATCAACTTATTCTCACTTATTGTATAGATTAACCTGAATGGTGGTATTCTAACGGTTCTTTCTCCTTTCAGCACATAGCTGAGAGGCTTTCCAATTTCCGGATTCTCTACAATTTTCCTTATGCTTTTCTCTAACCTGTCTTTCACTCTTTTATCCTTTATCTTCTTTACTTCGTGTTCAAATTTGGAAGTATAGACGATTTCGTCTATACGTATTACCATTCTCCGAACTCTTTGAAGAAGTCGTCTTTTGAACGGACTTTGTATTTTCCTTTATCGATGTCCTTCCATGCTTCCTCAATAAGTTTGAGTGTTTTCATATCTGCGGAAGATATCTTGGAACTCACTTTCTTCAAAACAATCAAGTCATCTTGTGCAGTGACTGCGAGCAGGCTTCCGTCAACAATATTAAGCTTCTTTCGTATCTTTGAAGGGATCACTATTTGTCCCTTTGAACTTGTTTTAGTGAATTCCGTTTCAAACGTCTCATCAGTCATTATGTAAGGATTTCTTACCCACATTTAAACATGTTCATCAAGGAAGGTCATGTCCTATGTTTGCGATTGTTACCTTTTTACTTCGTTCAATGGGGCGTTGATAGGCTTATTTCTGTATCCACTTAATTATTTAACCAGATGCCTACCTATCCGTAATGAGATGGGGTTTGTTTAAAAGTTTAAACGGGCTCGGCCAAGCACATTTAAAATGTAAGAAGATCCCAAAATGACAAGATGTAACTCATAGCACAGGAGTAGGTAGATGATTTTCTTATCCAATTAGGTGGATAAAGCGGAACTCAAATTATATTCACATTTACGGAGAACAGGTCACTCAGTATTTTATAGTCTTGATCATAGGTAATTATAACTGAATTGACCCGTACAGCGCTCGCTGCTATCAAAACGTCAAGTCCATTTATCTTCTTGCCTTTGGATACTAGGAGCGCCTGCATCTCTGACGCTCGTTTTGCGTCGTCCATGTTGAAGGGAACAACTGTGGTTCCTTCAAAGAAGGACAAGGCATGACTTTTAGGATTGAGACCTTTTAACCTACTATACGCGTCCCCCAATAGAACTTCAAATACACAAAGAGAACTTGTGTATACCTCATCAGCAGCGTCTATTTCGGACTTTAAATTATCTCTGCCACGTAAGAAACCAATTATGGCAGAAGAGTCCAGAAGTATATTCATGTCCTTAACCTAAAATTCCGCCTGAATTCTTCTATGGCATTTTCAAATTCTGCAGCCTCACCATTCGTTAGTGTCCCAAACTCTTTCCCAAGTAGCGCTTTCTTTCTGGCCCTAGATTCTTCAACTAGAGAGTCCAGTAGCTTGCTGAAACTTCTTTGGCCCTTGAGCGAGCGCAGTTTCTCATAAACCTTGTCGTCTATCATTATGGTTTTCATTTACTGTAGTCTGTATACAGACTACATATATAAATCCGCTGATCAAAGAAAGTGTATCTGGGATTCTTGGATCCCTGATGATCACTCATACCCTTTATTCTCTGGTTCTGTAGGCACCTGTTTCCGCTGAGTTCGCGCGTTAGGCCTGAAGTTATCTAGACCTCACACAAGATAATGTTTACCAGATGTTTGTGCCAACTTTAACTACATGAAGCGTCCCAGAGGGCCAAGAAAATATGTGTAGAGGATTACATCTACGAAATTTCACCGTATTACGATGCCAGCATAAAAAACCATTAATTAAATGGCTGATATTACATATCATATGGTCAAAGTTTCCAATAATTCGGTGCTTGTTATTATTGATGTCCAGAAAGGCTTTGATGACCCAAAATGGGGCAAAAGAAACAATCCTGATGCAGAAAACGTTATGGCTAGTGTTCTCAGCGAGTTCAGAAAGCATATGCTTACTGTTATTCACGTGAGGCATGATTCCAGGAAGCCAGAATCCCTGCTTAAGGAAGGAAAACCTACCTTTGCGTTCAAGGATGAGGTGAAACCCGTTGAGGGAGAGACCATAATCACAAAGCACGTTAACAGCGCACTTATAGGCACTAATCTTGAGGAAATTCTCCGGAAAATGGGAGATCCCAACGTATACTATATGGGGATCACGACTGACCATTGCGTAAGTACAACCGCGAGAATGTCAGGAAACCTTGGGTTCAAGTCGTATGTCATAGAAGACGCATGCGCGGCCTTCGAAACAAGAGATCAGCACGGGGAAACGATCCCTGCAGAAACCATCCACAATGTCAATCTTGCATCAATAGATGGTGAATTTGCACAGGTAATCAGATCAGAAGATCTTGTCTTCTGATTTTCTTCTTTTCTTACCTGAAGCCAAGTACTTCCATTGACTCATAAGTTCCATCAGTTCTCCGTTAGTTAGAACACAAAACGGATTCGATTAATTAAATAATAGGGTACCTACCTATCCTTCAAACCTGCGTTTTCTTGGTTTCTAAATTATGACGATGCCGCCTAATCATGCGCACTGTGCGTTTAAGGCGTAAAATTCCGGTATTGGGAAGAGTATTCGACGGATTTCTTCAGGGCCTCAATCATGCTCACTTCACTTGCCATGTTCTTTCCTGCGATGTCAAAGGCAGTCCCATGATCCACTGAGGTTCTGAGGAA
>JAMDDH010000041.1 GCA_023488885.1 Thermoplasmatota archaeon
GGGCCGGGAATGAGGGAGATGCTGGCAGTTACGGGAGCAGTTGTGGGTCAGAAACTTGATGAGGACGTTGCTCTGATCACTGACGGGCGTTTTTCAGGAGCCACAAGGGGAATAATGATCGGGCATGTGGCTCCGGAAGCTTGCGTGGGAGGTCCAATTGCACTTCTCAAAGACGGAGACACGATTATCATTGACGGCAACAAGGGAACCCTTGACGTCGACCTCAGTGCAAAGGAACTTGACGAAAGAAAGAAACACTGGAAACAGCCCGCTCCGAGATACCAGAGGGGACTTCTGGCGCAATACGCAAAGTTGGTTGGCAGTGCCTCAGAGGGCGCTGTCCTCAACTAACCATATTTTTCAATCCCATAATTTTAAATCGACATTGGAGTGCAGGAAAAATCCTAATATCTCCCATCTTATTTTTGATCATGAAAGCTGTTACGATAGGTCCGGAATTCGGCAAGGAGAACCTCAGGTTAGTTGATGTATCAAAGCCCAATGCCGGCTATGACGATGTAATTGTGAGAATTACAAAGGCTGGATTGAACCCAATTGACTACAATCTTGTGCACGGAAAAATAGTGTATAGCCTTACCCCGATCCCCCACATTCCTGGGTCAGAAGCCATAGGAATAGTGGAATCAAGCAGCAGAAGATTCAAGCGAGGAGACAGGGTGGTCATATACAACAGGTCATTTGACGGTACGTGCAATATGTGCAGATCCCACAATGAGCATCTCTGTGTTAACGGGGGTATCTGGGGTGTTGTAACCAACGGTGCATACACTGAATATGTTTCAGTTCCGGAGAGGAACCTGTTCAGGATTCCCGACAGTATTGAAGACGACCTTGCCGTGTCGCTCCCTATCGGTGCCCTTACTGCCTACAGATCGCTGATAAGGTCCAACGCAAAAGCCGGCGAAAAGATACTGATTTACGGTGCATCAGGAAACACCGGAATTTTTGCGGCTCAATTTGCAAATCTTATGGGACTCGAAGTTTACGGGGTTTCCAGAAAAAGCTGGCTCAGAGAGTATGGCTGCAGGGAGACATACAGGATGGGTGAAATTCCAAAGGATTTCAAAGCAGACATAGTCCTGAACTCGCTTGGCACAAATTTCTGGACTGATGCTTATTCACATGTCGAAAACAAGGGAAGGCTCGTAACATTCGGGGTACTCACGGGAAGGGAGGCGCCACTTGACATAGCGAGGTTGTACACCTCTGAAATAAGCGTGATTGGGTCGACCGGAGGAACAACAAAGGATCTTGAAAACATGATGAAGATAGTATCCCAGAACAGCTTCAGGGCTCCTGTATCTGCCAGGTTCAGGCTGGATGAGATGAAACAGGCAATGACCGAATTTGAAAACGAGAGAGACGGCAGAATCATTATCGACGTGTCATAAAACCTGCAGTTTATTGATTCTCTCTCCTATTTTTCCTGAGAAGATGTAAGATGCTGAGACCAGAATATCGGCACCCGCATCTGCGCATTTCTTACCGGTTTCGTCGTTTACGCCTCCATCAATCTCTATTTTTGTGCTGAGTCCCTGATCCTTGATATACTTTTTTGCCTCAGCTATCTTCGGCAGAACACTATCCATGAATTTCTGTCCGGAGAATCCGGGATGTATGGACATTATTAGCAATATCTCAGCTTCGTCAATCAGATCGCGGACCTTTTCAAATGGTGTTTCAGGGTTAATGACCAGACCAAACTTTGCATTTTCATCCCTTATGCCTGATATCAGCTTCCTGAGATCCACAAGGCATTCGTGGTGTACGAGGAGTATGTCTGATCCTGCCTCTATGAATGGCTTATAAAACTTATCCGGGCGTTCGATCATCAGGTGGGTTTCAATGGTTTTTTTCGTGCACCTCCTCACTGCCCTGACAAGATCAGGACCCATTGTCAGGTTTGGCACGAAATGACCATCCATTACGTCAAGATGATATGAAAAAACACCTGCTCTGTCACATTCCGTGATCTGATTGCCAAGATTTTCCAGCTTCGAAGAAATTATGGAGGGAGATACCAGCATGATTCCGGATAATCCGGATCATATTTAAGAAACTTCAGGAGGAATTATTGAAGATGGTACTCAGGAGTTTTCTTTCCGCATTCCTCATATGGTATGCTATTGTGGGTTTGGAGAGGGAAAAATCCGTGGAAAGATTCTCCAAATCGTATTTTCTTGGCCATGAATAGAAACCTGAAATGTATGCACTCTGCAGTATATCTTTCTCCATAGTTGTAAGCCCAAGAGTAAAACTAGGCATGAGGCCGGACTGCACTTTTCTTACCAGATCCTCGACTGTTATCTTTTTGCTCTCAATGATCTCTATCACGTTTTTGCTCCCTATGGATTCGGTAATTTTGTTGCTGGTGGTTTTGTCATAGGTTAGAAAGCTTATCTGCTCCTTTCCGTCTGAAATAATCAGAGGGAACAGTGGAATCCCGGCGTTTTTCTGTATCGGGCTTATGATCCCATGTGCTTTCTTGATCCCGTCGATTATGGAATATTTCCCGCTGGACGTTACCTTATGCGTTTCAAAATCTCCCAGGAGTTCTGCCTTGAAGGGAATGTCCTTGCTTTTCCTCGTGAAGCAGAACACGTAATTCCGCTCCTTCCTGACCGGGTAAAGATAAGGGATCACTATGGGCTCTGCTGTGCGTTTCGAAGCCAGAGCCAATCCACATTCGCTCTCTATGAGCATCTTTGTTATAAACATCGGCGTTTAATCATGATATTGTTTTCATATTAAGAATGATGCCGCTCACAGCTTATGCAAACGTGGTATCGTTCTCCTGCAAGGACATGAATCGATTCAAACCTGTTTTCATTCCTTTCGTGGGAAGCGTCTCCAGAAACAGGAGATAATTCGACAAAATTGTAATAACAACGCCTTCAATAACCATACATGGAAATAATGGTTCTGAAAGGTGATGGGATAGGACCCGAAATCATGGAAAGCTCTCTGAATATTCTTAATCTTCTCACGGAAAATTACAATCTCAAGATTGATCCGGTTGAATTTGATATCGGAGCAGAAACCATTTCGACCGGGAAATGGAAGCTTCCCGCGATCATTGAAGAAGCCAGGAAGTTCAAGGCGATACTCAAGGCACCAATGGGACACCCAGAACTCAGGAACGCCGGTGGAACGGAAGACGCGCTTGATGTAATTCTGGGGTTGAGAAGCGAGCTTGATTTATACGCCAATGTTCGCCCGGTGAAGAAGCTGCCAGGAGTTCAGTCTGTGCTCAGGGGATATGATGAACCCGGGTCAATTAACTACACGCTGATAAGGGAAAACAGCGAAGGACTATATTCAAGCCATTTCGGAGGACAGATCCTCAGGGATGAAGTGGCAGTCGACAATCAGATTATCACCAGGAAGGGCACCGAAAGGATCTCTAAATACGCATTCGAACTGGCAGAGAAGAATTATAACAGGAGGAAGGAGAATAAGAAAAAGGTCACCTGTGTGGATAAGAGCAATGTCCTGAAATCATTTGTATTTTTCAGGAAAATATTTGAAGAGGTGTCAAAAGATTATCCGGGCGTGGAAACCCAGTACATGTACGCAGATGCAATGACGCAGTATATGCTCTTTCATCCACGGGAACTGGATGTTATTGTCACAGAGAACATGTTCGGAGATGTGCTGTCTGATCTTGCCGCTGCAACCGTTGGAGGCCTCGGATTTGCCTACAGTGCAAATCTGTCCGAAAATACCGGAATGTTCGAGCCTGTGCATGGCAGTGCGGTCGACATTGCGGGAAAAGGAATTGCAAACCCAACGGCGATGATCCTGTCGACCACTATGATGCTTGGATGGCTGGGAGAGGCGAAATATTCAGATATTGTTGAAAAAGCCCTTTCATCAGTATTGGCTGATGGTACTGGAACGGCAGATATGGGAGGAAACGTAAGAACGAAGGAATTCACTGAAAAAGTAATGGAAAAATTGAGAAATTCCTAAAACTTCAGATAAATTCCGCTTTCCCGCTTACGGATCTCTTTGATGCCGTTGTGTCCTTCGTCTTCAAGTGTTTTACCATCCTTTCCAGAACCACTCATGCAATGAGACAAGAACAGGCGGCTTCACCCAAACATTAATTATCGGTAAGCCATATTTTTCTGTAACTCATCCAAAGGTGCTTCAACATGGCTTCACAGACAATGGCTGAAAAGATACTCTCCAAATCTGCGGGTAAGGAGGTACATTCTGGTGAATATGTATGGGCAAGCCCTGATCTCATCTATATTCACGACATACTCGGCCCCCTCACATACGATGTTTATCGTCAGATGAATAAGGGAAAGGGGCTTTACACTGGGAAATTCGTAATAGTGCATGATCACATCTTCCCTCCCAAGGATATCCAGAGTGCGGAAAATGTTCAGCAAATGAAGTCCTTTTCCGCTGAACTCGAGGCTGAATTCATAAAAGGAGGAGAGGGAATAGAGCACACCCTACTTGTTGAAAGAGGCATAATCAAACCGGGGCAGCTGATTCTTGGTGGTGATTCCCACACCGTGACTTCAGGATCAGTAGGTGCCATGGGAATTGGAATGGGGTCTACGGACATCGCAGCAACTCTGGCTCTCGGCAGGAACTGGTTCATGGTTCCGGATACAATGAAATTTGTGCTCAGCGGAGAATATCCTGAGTTTGTAACAAGCAAGGATATAATCCTGAATATCCTTGGAAAAATTGGTGTGAATGGCGCCAACTACAGGACGATGGAATTCCACTCTGGTGATGGAATGAAACTTTCACTGGATGACAGGCTTTCCTTGTCCAACATGACCGTGGAGGCAGGGGCAAAGGCGGGAATATGCGTCCCTTCCGACGAGATATTCCAGCATTATGCTGACATCGGTGAAGAGGTAGAAAGAATTCTACCAGATAGTGATGCAAAATACTTCTCGCAGTTATCCCTGAATGTGGGAGACCTTGAGCCTCAGGTTGCGATGCCTTACTCTCCGGATAATGTAGTAGGCGTTTCTGAAGTCAAGGGGATTGAACTGGATCAGGTATACATAGGGAACTGTGCCAACGGGACTCTCAGCGATCTCAGGGAAGCAGCAGAAATACTTAAGGGAAACCAGGTACACAGAAGGGTAAGCCTCATCGTTGTTCCGGCTACCCGGAACATATACAAAAAAGCTCTAGACGAAGGCCTGATCAAGATTCTGCTTGATGCCAGTGCTACAATAGCTCCATCAACATGCGGGGCATGTGCAGGTCTGCACATGGGAGTCCTCGGAAAGGGGGAAGTCGCGCTCTCGAATACGAACAGGAACTACAGGGGACGAATGGGTCATCCCGGGAGCAGGGTATATCTGTCAGGTACGTACGTTTGCGCAACATCTGCAATTGAAGGGAAGATATCAGATCCGAGGGAGTTTGCATGAAAGGTAAAGTGTTCGTTTTCGGTGATAATGTAGATACGGACGTAATCGCGCCAGGAGGGTATCTGCATCTGGGAATGGATCAACTGCTCGTTCATACAATGGAAGCACTTGATCCAGAGTTTCATAAAACTGTCAGGCACGGCGACATAATTGTTGCAGGAGAAAACTTTGGCTCCGGTTCTTCAAGGGAACAGGCACCAATGGTTCTGAGAGAAGCAGGGATTTCATTCATAGCGGCAAAAAGCTTCGCAAGGATATTCTTCAGGAATTCCTTCAACGTCGGGCTCCCGCTGGCACTGATTCCAGATATCTCAGCAATAGGAAATGGGCACGCAGTTGAACACAGTCTGGAGAATGGATACATTCTTGACATTGTGAGTGGCAAAAAGGTCGTCATAGAGGTGCCAAAAGGCCCTCTTCTTGACATCCTTAACAGCGGAGGAATGATTAATTTTGTCAGGCAGGAACTGGAGAAAATAAGAGGGAAATCCGGTTCCGGGTAAAACCTGACAACACAATTTTAACTTCACGCAGTTAGAAATTTTTTCTAATGCGTTAAAAAGAACATTAATATATAGTTAGTCGTGTGAGCGTTTAATGACGGAAACGAAAAACTACGAAGGAAGCGTTGCAGACAGACTCGAAAGGCTACCTTCCAGTAAGTTCCACAGGAATTTCCTGCTCATGCTCACAAGTGGAGAATGGGCGGAGAGCTTGATGCTCCTCGGAAACGGAGCTGTACTTGCTTTAGTGGGACTTTACTTTGGCCTTTCTGGTTCATTAGCTGCGTACGCCATTCCGATCCCGTTCTTTTTCGGCGAATTTTTTGGCTCGATGTTTTTTGGGAGACTCGCCGACAGGAAAGGAAGGAGAACAGTATTTCTGTATAACCAGCTATTCTTTGGAGCTGGTATGCTTATTGCTGGATTCATGCAGCAGTGGCAGCTCATTGCTCTCTTTGTATTCATTGGAGGAATTGGAGTCGGAGGAGAATTCCCGCTTGTCGACAGCTACGGAACAGAAGTATTCAAGGGGCATCACAGGGGTTCAAGACTGGCAATTGTGTACACTCTTGCAGTAACCGCTGCACCAGTAATAGTATATATTACGTCGGTGACTCACAGTCTTGGTCCAATTACGAATGGGGTAGGATATTATTCCTTCAGGATTCCACTGTGGATAATGGGTATATCTGGTTTCATAGTATGGGGTTTGAGACTTAAGCTGACCGAATCCCCAAGATGGCTGGAAATCCATGGTCGGTACAAAGAAGCAGATCAGGTAATGACACACATCGAAGAATCAGTGAAGAAGGATCTAAACCTGAAAGAACTCCCTCCAGCACAGAGCAACACTTCCCTGTCAGAGAAACCATCTAATTTCAAGGACATCTTCGCACCAGATGTCAGAAAGACCACTTTCATGATGATGATCTTCCAGTTTTTCCAGTCAGGAATATTCTACGGTTTTGTAACTTTCGCACCAGGGATCGTCATAGCTAAATATCCTCTGCACAATCCCCTTGGTTTCGCTGCAGTTATATTCTCAGGGTTTGTATTCGGGAGTATCTTCAACATCTTCATAATAGACAAGGTCGAGAGAAAATTTGGTATTATTGTATTTGCAATAATGGGGGGCATCTTCGGTACGCTATTTGTTACGGTCGGCAACATTAATGAATTCGTGGCATTTGGTTTCCTGACGTCGTTCGCACTCTGGAACTTCTCGAACTTCATGCACCAGTATAATGCGGAAATCTTCCCAACAAGAGTGAGAACAACTGCAGCCGGTTTTGTATATTCCCTGAGCAGGATCTCAACAGCAATTCTTGTCCTTATAATCGCGGCGGTTTTTCAACCTCTGGGCGACCTGGCAATTTTCGCATTTATCTGGGTGCTCGTGGCCATCTGTGTCATAGACCTGATAGTACTTGGTCCAAAGACCAGTGGAAGAAAAGTTGAAGACATAGCCCAATAAAAAAAATATTTTTTTTAAATTATTTTATTATTTTTTAAATTTTCAATTTTTTCGTCTGAATATCCAAGTTCCCGTAGAATTTCTTCATCATCCTCACCAAGTTCTGGAGGTTCTTTCTGGAAAGCCGATCCATTGGGAATAGTGGGCATGAAAATCTTGCCTCCTTCAAAGTTCTCCTCGGCCATTTTCGGCTTAAGATGAATGTCATTGAGAAGATCCCAAGGGGTGTTCAGGACTGAGTATGCTACATTAAGCTCCGATAGCAGCTTCTCAAGGTCTGCGTAATCAATTTCACTGATTCGTTTTTCTATAATCTTCAGCAATTCCGGTCTCTTCGCATATCTATCTTCATTCTTTTCGAATTGGGGATCATCACATACGCTGAGTTTCAACCCTTCACAGAACTTCACCCACTGATTATCTGTGGTAACCCCGATGAATATGTCCTTTGCATCCCTGGTCTTGAAGAAGTCGTATATCGCCCATGAAAAACCCTCCACATTTATCGGCTTGATTGGTTTGTGGTTGATCTGGTAGGTCACGATGTGCTGTCCAATTAGGAATGCCGAAGTTTCAAACATTCCAATATCTATGTATTTCCCTTTCCCGCTTGTATCCCGTTCATACAGTGCTGAGAGTATGCCTATCACCCCGAACATGGCGGAGGTAATGTCGACAATGGAAGTTCCGACTCTCAGGGGTTGATTCTCAAGACCAGTCATATATGCAAGGCCAGTGTGTACCTCAATGGGATAATCCAGGGACTTCCTATCTTCATACGGGCCTTTTCCGTATCCCTTCAGCGATAGATAAATCAGGCCAGGATTGATCTTGCTGAGAATCTCATAAGACAGGCCGGATCTTTTAAGTGCTCCGCTTCCGAGATTGTCTATGAGGACATCGGATTTGGCAATGAGCTTCAGGAATATTTCACGGCCTTCATCGCTGTTGAAATTCAGCGTAAGGCTCCTCTTGTTCCTGTTGAAAAATCTGAAAGACCCTGTGCTCGTCCCTGTCAGTCTCCTCGAGATATCTCCCTCGCCCGGTTTCTCTATTTTTATGACATCGTGTCCAAGATCGGCCAGAATAAGCCCCGCCGTCGGACCTGCAACTATGTGCCCTATCTCAATTACCCTTACCATTCCGTATCACCCGCAGAAAATGCAACCGAGTCCCAGGAAAACATGGATTACAACCTCTCCCTTGCCAGTTTCACAATTTCTGATGTTGTGACTGTTTTCCCTGTGCTTACCGCAATATCCTTGACCTGTTCTGTAAGGATGATAAGCTGTTCCTTCTCCAGATTGATGTTGCTGAGTTCAAGGATTTTCTTTATCATCGTTCTCCCGGTGTAGACGTTAACCGAGAAGCTTTCTCCTTTAAAGATTCCAGAGAAAGCCGCATGTGTGCCTGCCGTGTGAACATTTGTGTTCCTGCCGACGCATGGGAAATTATCGCTGAACAGTGAATTTCCTATTTTATCCATTATAAGGTCCATAGCCCTTGCATACACCTTTGAAAGTTTTTCGTGATCAATGCCGGTGGAAACTCCATCGATTTCAAGCAGCCTTGCAACACTGGCAGTATCCGTTATTCCATTCCTCTCTCCCAAACCATAAATGCACGTGTCCACGTAATCCGTTCCGGCATTAACTCCTGTGAGAGCATTGGCAACTGCACCCCCCGAATCGTTGTGGCAGTGAACCTCGATCTTGCATTTCAGGGTCTCTCTTGCCCTGGTTATAACCTTCTGCATCAACTTCGGCGAAGCACTTCCGGTTGTGTCCGGAAGTTGTATAACATCGGCACCAGCATCTTCAAGTTTCCTTGCCATGTCCATGAGCCTGTCAATATTGATTTTCGCGATGTCTACAATTCCAACTTCAATTATCTTATCAGTTTTGGCTGCGTATTTCACGGCTTCTACAATATCGCCAAAAGAATCAATTTCAAAGGGGAGGTGCAAAGAAATGTTGGCACCAGTTCCGTTAATTATATCTATGTCGCTTTTAACAGTTCTTCCAAGGCCGTAGGTTTCCTTGAAGAAACCCTTCGACACTATTTCCCTGGTGACTTCCACTTCAGATTTATGTGCGGACGGGTAAGAAACAAGGGCTCTTTTTATTCCCGCGTCGGATAAAAGGCGGGCAAGCTGAATTTTCTCTGAAATTGTAAAAGACATACCGGGTGTTTGTAGCCCTTCACGTAAAGTATCATCGGTTATCATCAATTTTACAGGCGACTGTAATATTTTAAGGAAACTTTGAACAGGTTAGAATATTTACGGGAATCGCAGTTTACACATAGTGAAGTGGCAGACTATTCAAGGGATGTTGTGATTATTGAACCTGTTCAGGGACATCAGCCTTACAATAATGTGGAGAACATTTGTCGAAAAAGGTGCGGTGATGTACATAGTGTATATGGCAGAATAATGTATCAGGAGCATCAGGTAGACCTCTTCTGATCCGGCAGTGTACCTGAACAGCAGAGTCAAAAGCCCGGTCAGGGCTACAACAAAGAATTCCAGGATGAGCAGGAAATCGAAGCCTTCCACAGTCATGAAAGGCTGTTTGTTCCTTGACGAAAATCTGGCAACAAGTCCAAGCAGTCCTCCAACAGTAAGCATTAACCCTCCGGTTACGCCTGCTATGACCACCGGGCTGTAAAACGGAAAAGGGGAAGGAATGGCTAGAATGTCCTCATAAATGAACCCAAGCGTCGTGGAAAGAATATCCATCAGGAAACCATAGAAAATCAGCAGGTGAAAACCAAACCTTACATTGCTTTCTTTCTCGCCCGGATAATGAATCTTCCTGAACCATTTATGCGCAAGTACATTCAGCAGAGTAGTGATCCCGGCGATACCGACTCCTGTATTCCGGTCACCTCTGTCGAGTCCATCGATTACCAGTCTCCGGTACCTTATGCCGGCAACAGCAAGCATGGAAAGGAGATACAGTGACAGCATTGAGCTTACAGCTATCAGCGGATATTTCGGGACAAGTTTGTAAAAGCTGATCGGTCCCGGGGAATATATATTGTTGAATGTGAAAATCCAGCCGAGCATGATCGGAATCACTAGGATCAGGGAAAGCGCAATTTTTTTCTCCAGGGAGCTGTTTAAATTAAAGGTCAGCTCCTCATAGGTTTTCTTTCTGATTTTTCTCGTGACTTCTGGAATATTGATCTTGAATTCATGCGCATCGGGGACGTATGGACAGGCATAATAGCAATCCCTGTGATCGTAACACAGATTGGAATAGTAAAGAACGTCATTTCGGGTAATTATGTTCCCGGAATGGACCTCCGGCCAGACTGGGCAGTACCCTTCACAATATCTGCATGCGTTGCAAATGGTAAACTGCCGGACAGCGTCTTCCATGGTGCTGTCCCGGTCTGAAAAAATATCAAATTCTTCGCTCAACTCAGAGCCTCCTCTCCGGCGTTGATGCCAAACAGTGTGCCTATGGTCATGCCAAGGCCGCCAAGATAGCCTCCGTTCAGGATGTTTCCGGCCATGATCTCTCCTGCAGCCCAGATGTTATTGAACGGTTTCCCGGCTTGGTCGATCACCCTGGAATGATTATCCACCTTCAGCCCGAAATATGTGAAAGTGAGACCTGGCCTGAGAGGATAGGCATAAAACGGTGGTTCATCGATGCGTCTGGCCCAGTTAGATTTGGCAGGATCAATATTTTTTGTGCCGTTGCCGTCAGGATTCGAAAAATCAAAGTGTGATATTTCAGGGCAGGCCGCATTGTACTCAGATACAGTTTTACGGAGTTCATCCGGATTCAGCCCGAGTTTATCTGCCATGACCTCAAGCGAGTTTTCTACAATTGGAGGATACAGTGGCGGCATGAATAAGCCCCAGCTCTTCCTGTCAAAGATGCTGAACGCAATCTGATCAGGCTGCTGGGCGATCAGCTTTCCACTGATTGCGTATCTTTTCGGCCATATGTCATACCCCTCATCAAAGAATCTTCTGGCAAATTTATTGACGACTATACTGAAGATCACTGAATCAACGCGAGTGACTATTCCCCCATCATATTTTGGGGATCTGGCGTCGACTCCCACCATATGCCCGTCATTTTTCTCACCCACTGAGGCTGCCCCATGCCTTATCATTTCCATCATCGGGGTCCCGGTGTTGTGGCTTGTACCGCGGATTATGAAGTTGTCAATGGCATCTCCCCACGCTTCCCTGAGTATGTTGAGATTGGATTCGAATCCTCCCGATCCGAGAATAACTGAATCACCCTTTATCTCAACCTCGTGACCCTGAATTCTGGCGGTAAGCGATTGGAAAGTATTATTCTCAACATTCAGCCTCACCAGTTCGGAATCATAAACTATGCGGCAATTGTCATATTTACCAAGATATTGGAAGTAAGTATTCAGGAGGGCTTTTCCACCTCCAAGAATGAACAGGTTTGTCCGATCCAGGTGAAGAGTTGATTTCAGTGCCTTCTGCCATCTCACACCATGCGATGAAGCCCAGTCAACCGCTTCACTGGAATGATCAACGACATATCCTGTCAGTTCGCTGTTCGATTCTCCCCTGGTAACTTTCTTAATGTCTGTTAGAAATTCGTCTCTCGAATATTCCTGCTTGAAACCATTCCAGCCCTCTCCATGTGCGATCCTGAAATTTCTTGTAAATTTGGAATTACCTCCCCTCTGGTTTTCTGGGGCTTTTTCAAGAACAAGAACCTTTTTTCCCTTTTGAGACGCGGTTATGGCTGAGCAAAGCGCCGCATTTCCGGCACCAACAACTATAACATCATAACCGCCGGCATCCATTTTGAATCCCTGTGATTTTCCCGTATGGGTAATTAGCGAATGATCATTAAGATTTTCTCTGGCAAAATTGATGTTCTATTAACGTTTCCGTCAAAATATGTCAAAGAATATAGAAATGGTTATATTGTAGCAATGGCATGATTATATATATCACATGGCAGGACAAGACAAAAATAGAATAAGCACAATTTCCGGAAAATCCTTTGATGAGGTTAGAGATCGGCTTCTCAGGAGAACAATTGGACTGAAGGAAAGAATCGGACTGAGGTACGATCAGCTTTATAAAGATTCTCTGCTCGACAACGTAAGAGTACTTCTGGCAGATCTGCGAACAAAAGAAGAGGAAGACACAAAGCTAATAAGAAGGGCACTGGAAACCGGTGTCATCAAGATAGGCAACGACAAGAAACCCACTCTGGATTACGAGATGCTGGACCATATAATCTCCGAGGATCTGTCTGATCCAAACCCCAATGATCTGCAGAGCGTGCTGCTTTCTGCAATGAAAATGTCAAACGATCTGCATAAGATACTCATGATAATGTCGGAGGAATACAAGGTTACAGGAATAGGCAGTGTACTGAAAACACTGGCCGAGCATGAGATGAACAACAAAAACAGGCTTGCGGAAATATACGATGACATGATCAACAAAGATTACTGGTAAGCGGATTTTCAGGAGCACAGTTCCAATTTAGTAAAAACAGTTGCAGCAGACACGAATCGATTTAACTGAACTTTTCACTTTGTTCCAGGTCAACAACAGATGGAAAAAGATATTAATTTCAGTAGGGATTATTGAACGCATGGTTAATGATTCTAAATCTTACTGGTCATCCAAATTACTGGCTCTCAGGGAGCAGAATTCTGTCAATAATCGGGCTTACGAGGAGTGGAAAAAAAAGACTCTCGAACCATGGAACGGTGGGAACTCTTCCGGAGGAAGAGAATTTGTAAACTCATCCGGTATATCTTTGAAGGAAGTCTATACACCGGACGATATCCCGAAGGACACGGACAGGCGTCTTCTCGGGATGCCTGGCGAATACCCTTTCACAAGGGGCGTCTACCCGAACATGTACAGAGGCAGGCGGTGGACCATGAGAATGTTCTCAGGTTTCGGGACGCCGGAAGATACCAACAGGAGGCTGAAATACCTCATTAAGCATGGAGAATCAGGACTGAGCATTGCATTCGATATGCCGACTCTTTACGGCTTCGATTGCGACAATACGAGGGCTGACGGGGAAATAGGCAAGTGTGGTGTCAATGTATCGTCTCTCAGGGATATGGAGGTTATTTTTAAGGGCATTGACCTGAGCCAGGTCAGCACTTCAATGACAATTAACGCTCCCGCGGCGATTCTGACGGCAATGTACATAGCCGTGGGGAAAAAGAAGAACATCCCGGTCGCTGATCTTGCGGGAACTGTTCAGGCAGACATCCTTAAGGAATATATCGCACAGAAGGAATGGATATATCCTCCTGAGGCACATCTAAGGCTGATCAGGGACATGATGGTATATTGCACAGAAAACATGCCGAAATGGAACTACATAAGCATTTCAGGCTACCACATCCGCGAGGCGGGATCAAGTGCAGTCCAGGAACTTGCTTTTACCCTTGCTGACGGTTTCCATTACGTTGAAATGGGACAGGCAGCTGGCCTGGACGTTGACGATTTTGCTCCGCGACTGTCATTCTTCTTCAACTCATCCATCAACTTCTTTGAGGAAATTGCAAAAATGAGGGCCGCAAGAAGAATATGGGCTACAGTGCTGAGAGAGAAATATGGCGTCAAGAAAACACGAAGCCTTCTTCTAAGATTCCACACGCAGACTTCCGGATACACTCTTACATGGCAGCAGCCTCTCAATAATATTGTACGGACCACGATTGAAGGCATGGCAGCTGTACTGGGCGGTACACAGAGTCTTCACACAAATTCCTATGACGAGGCGTGGGCTCTTCCTTCTGAAGATGCCGTGAAAATAGCCCTGAGGACTCAGCAGATTATTTCCGAGGAAACCGGAATACCGGACGTGATCGATCCCCTGGGAGGTTCCTACTATGTTGAATGGCTTACAAACAAGCTGGAAGAAGAGGCATACAGGTACTTTGAGGAAATAGAAAGAATGGGTGGTATACTGGAGGCAGTAAAGGCCGGATACCTGCAGAAGGAAATAGCCGCAACCTCGTACAGAAGACAGATAAGGCTGGAAGAGGGAAAGGAAGTAATGGTCGGGGTAAACAAAAATGTCGAGGAGGGAGAACAGCCTATCAGCATCCTGAGGATCAGTAAAAAAGCCCAGAAACAGCAGCTGGATCGCCTTAAGGAAGTCAAAAGTGACAGAAATGAAAAGAAGGTGATCGAAGCCCTGGACGATCTTGAGAAGGCTATGAGGAAGGAAAATGAAAATACCATGCCTTACATACTGAAAGCAGTCGAAGCATATGCCACTCTCGAAGAAATCTCAAACGTTGGAAGGAAAGTCTTTGGATCCTGGAAAGAACCAGTCATTGTTTAAGGATAAACCCATCAAGATTCTCCTCGCTAAACCGGGGATAGATGGACACGACAGGGGTATCCTTGTTCTGGCAAAAGCCTTCAGGGATGCTGGAATGGAAGTCATTTACGTTGGTCTGCTTCCAACGCCGGAGGAAGTTGTTGACACGGCTATAAATGAGGATGTAGATGTAGTGGCTCTGAGCCTGTTGAATGGCGCGCATATGACCGTATTCAAGAAAGTTGCAGACCTTATGAGGGAGAAAGGTGTCAGGGATATTGCGATTGTCGGTGGCGGAACGATACCTGATGCAGACAAGCCTAAGCTTGAGAAACTTGGAATTACTGGCAATTATGGCCCAGGAACACCAATAGCCGAGATCATAAATCACATAACTGAAAGGGCCGCAGAAATTCGAAAATTGAAAGCGACAGGTGAGTGAAGGTTCTGAAAATCGAGGAGATCGTGCAGGGAATCCTTGACGGGAACCGGAGGGCAGTATCAAGGGGAATATCCGTTGTTGAGAATGATTACGATACTGCCGCTGCCAGACGAATAATCAGGGAGATATTCCCGCATACCGGCCATGCACAGATTGTTGGTATAACCGGGCCTCCGGGCATCGGAAAAAGTACCATGATCGGCAATCTTTCAGCTACATTATCAAAGAAAGGTTTCAGGATCTCAGTAGTTGCCATCGATGCCTCAAGCCCTTTCTCCGGCGGTTCATTGCTGGGTAACAGGATAAGGATGCAGGAATCTCTCTCGAAGTACGGCGTATACATGCGCAGCCTGGCTAACAGAGGCCTGAACGGCGGCCTTTCGAGATCTGTGTGGGATACCGTTAAGATACTGGACGCCTCAGGATCCGATTACATAATAGTGGAGACCGTGGGGGCAGGTCAGGCTGACCTTGATATAGTCAACCTTGCCGATACAGTGATCGTTGTACTGGGGCCCGGTCTGGGAGACGAGATACAGGCAATAAAGGCCGGCATCATGGAAATCGGGCATGTCTTCGTAATAAACAAAATGGACAGGCAGGGGGCATTCATTGCAATGAAGGATATTGAGGAGACGCTGGCAATGTCACCGAAAGGAGAATGGAAACCTCCGGTAATAGGTGTTAACTCGCTTAACGGGGAAGGCTACGAAGCTTTTATCGAAAAGATACAGGAACACCGCAGTTTCGTGAAGAGCCATTCAGATTTAACCATGAGAAAGTTCCGGACTGAACTGCAGAGGACAATCCTTGAGGAACTCAGGCGAAGGTTTGAATCTGACATATCGCATTTTCTATCCGACAACGAGGAAATTAAGCAACTCGTGAGAGACAAAATAGATCCGTATTCTGCAGCGGAAAAACTTGTAAAAAAGATTGCCTAGAATTTCACACTCAGAATTAGTTAATGTTTATATAATAATGAAATATTTTAACAGGATCGGAATGTATAATCCATTGAAATATTTCACTGAGGAATTTGCAAAAAACATTGGCGACAGAGCCAAGGAAATAATGACGTTTCTTTATCCGCCGGTGACCATGTATGAGGAAGCCGGAGAAATCGTAATTGAGGCCGACCTTGCAGGCTTCAACAAGAAAGACATAACCGTCAGGCTTGAGAAAAATTCAATATCTATCTCTGCCGAAAGAACGATCAGCACCAAAGGAATAGTTTATATGGATCAGAGGCCGGATAAATTCATGAAGAGAATAAGGCTTCCTCTTGAAGTTGATCAGGACGTAAAGTACTCGGCGAAGTACCTTAACGGGGTCCTGGTAATAAGGGTACCAGCCAAAGGCGTGCGAACAATTGAAGTCGAGTGACTTCACTCTTTTTTCAAAAGCAGATATCCGAACCCGGCCAGGTCTATTGCAATAACGATTAGCGATAATAACGGATGCATGTTCAGTTCCAGAACCGAACTGAGGAGTACTGCGCCCAGGAACACGGATGCCGGGACCTTTCTGTCTTTTCTTGCCGGAGCATTCTGGATGTCGTCTTCAAGTTTTTTCTTGAGAAGGGGCAGAACATCCAGCCCTTTTTCCAGGGATATTATGGCCTTTCTTGAGAATTCCTTCAGCTGGTGCCTGTACAACTCATCCAGCATGCCTTCGCTGTACAGAAGCTGTCTCAATACCCTGACAAACTTGAATTCCGGATCAAGCTGGAGGCAGATGCCCTCAAGCAGAGAGGACATACGCATATAGAGCACAAGAGGGCGCGGAAGCCTGAATGGGAACTCAAAAATAACCTCGTTGGCAATCTGAAGAAGTTCATTTATTTCAGCTTCTTCTGGATTTTTCCCATGGAAATCAGCAATCACCATCTCCATGCTTTTTCTCATAAGTGCCCGGTTTGCAACCGGAGAAAGAGCACCCATTGCCAGCAGGGCGTCAATTATCTCGTCAGGATCTGTGTTGACAAGACCATCGTATAGCGACAGAAGGGAGAATTTTGTCTTTCCGTCAAGAGTACCGACCATTCCAAAATCGTACAGTATTATCTTTCCATCATCCGTAACGGATATGTTTCCCGGATGAGGATCTGCATGGAAAATATCATTCCTGAGAAGCATTCTCATGAAGAGGATGTCGATTCTGAAAGCAAGGTCCTTCAGATCAATTTCGACCTTTTCTATAATCTTACTGGTCTCCTGACAAAACAACGCGAAACCCGGATTTCTGATCTGTTCTTGTCACTGAATGGGCAGATTCCTCTGAAAATTGTTTAGTTTTTTCCTTCTTTCCCGCT
>JAMDDH010000050.1:0-390 GCA_023488885.1 Thermoplasmatota archaeon
ACTTATCAGGGCTTTGGACCAGTAGGCTGGACTATGGAAAAGTGCAGAAAGAGATGCACACGGTAAGCGTATTGTGGTCGAGCCAGTAAAAATTGCCGCCATATGGCCTATAAATATACTAAACTCTTAAGGAAAGCTCTTATCCGTTCATTGAATAATACAAAATCCTCCAGTTCGTTCTCTAGAAGAGAAAAAGCAATTTTATCATCAATCTTGCCATATCTGTGGACAACAATATTTCTGAATCGGCGCATGGCAATCAGTATATTGGAAACATCTGAATCAATGATGCCTTTAGACATCAGATTTTGAACTACATCATCCTCACTGGAAGGAATCCCAAGAGACAAATCAGCATTAATCACGTGGCATATGTCAAAAACATTTTCA
>JAMDDH010000050.1:400-17112 GCA_023488885.1 Thermoplasmatota archaeon
TATTCCATCTTTCACTATTCCCAGATCAACAAATTCCTCAATTTGGTGAGGCATATTCTTTTTGACCAGTTCTAAGCTTTCCTCTATTTCCGTTATCTTAGTGTATATCAGGGTATCTCTAACTTGTCCCTTCTTCATTGAATCGCCTTTTTTCCTATGTAGTCATAAAATCTGGGTTTGAACTCGTCATACTCCTTAATAGTATCATAGGCTAATTCGTAAACTCTGGATATGTCTTTTGAAAATAATAGCCGTCCCTTGAAGACATCAATTCTGATATAAAGTGGCAATTGCCGGAAAAGTTTGATATCAAGTATGTTGTTGTTAATTGAGGACATTGCACTGAGAAGGAATTTGTATGCTTCCTTTTCGGCGCCGCTATAGCAAATGCAAATGTCAATATCTGATCCCTCATGCGATTTTCCATAGGCTGCTGACCCGTAGAGATATATGAATTCCACCTTCTCGCTGCCAGGTAAAGCTATTATCCTTCCGACAGTCTCATTAATTATATCTTCCAGTTTTTCCATAGAAAGCCGCAATCCCACATCTTGCGATGAGCGAATTTTCATAGATAAGAAGCTAATAAATATATCTCAGGCGAGTTGAAAAAGCTAAAATTGCCTGAATTCTGGTTTTCGGAACCGCCTTGATGGAATCACCCTGGTACCAAATTGATGGTGTGAAGAGAGACAGGTCCGCAAACAAAAATTGCAGGGAGAATAAGAAGGTGGAGATTGCCACTCCTCTCTCGATAGGTTCAACGTCAAAAATCTCCCCTCTCTTTCACCGTTCCACTCGGATTCAATATGTCATCCTTTGAATACGTATTTTGAAGCAACAAATACAATATCGGAAAAGGTTTCACTGGTGACCTCCCCATAACTTTCGAAAGGGGTTTCCTGTTTCTACGGTTGCTGACGGTATCTTCACAAGCTTGGATCCCCCTCTGCCCGAAGGTACTTTTCCTCCATGCTAAGCCACCTGATTTTACGGATCACAGGCATGCACGGAGCCAATATGCAATCCGACATCCTTCCACTCCTTTCGGAGGGATATTCCCGCTCACAAACGTTAAAAAAGTTGGGTAAATTGCTAAAGAAATATGCCTGAAGGCTAATTCTTCTGTTCATAAGGAGAAGGATTGCTTCCAATTATTTGTCTAAGGTTGCCCTGTAGCGTTATCAAGCCATTCAATTGTGATTCGCACACTGTCTGGAACATCCATAGATTTGGCCTTCTTCTTGCTGATGTGCACAACAATAGTTTCTTCGCTGTCACCGTATGATTTGTATTTAATCCCATACGCAGTTGCTTCATAGGTTCTCTTATGGCATTCTGCTTCTATTTTCATCGTTAGAATATGTAAATGGTATCAAATAAGAATTGGTTCATCAGGCTCTTGTATGGACCTTGCAAGGGGGTAGAGAGACAAACCTGCTTTTCTAATGATTGGAATGATTTCACAACATCAAGAGGGTGAGATCTCGGGACCCACCAAAGAGAAATCGTGAATATTCTGCCTTCCCTGCTAGTTGAAGTGCACAATTATCCAAAAGAAACTTGGACGGAAACATAAAAAAATGGTTGGGGTTGACCCCATCAATCTCAATCACGGCTTACTGAGAGCCAGTATGCAAGTGCAAAGGGAACCACCATCCAGAGTATGCCTGCGGTTATGAGCAGCGGTGGAGTTATGCCAAATAGGGCAGGGTTTATTGATGCACTTGAGATGAACCCCATCCTCCCCGTGAAATATGTCTGTATCAGTGTGGAATATCCCGCCGGACTGGCATAGTTGAAGGCGATCTGGGTCCTCAGGTAAGCATCTGAACTGCTGCTGACGCCAAACGCTGAGAGCAATGCAATGGGAATTATGGACCAGAAGAGGTCCCAAACAACAAATATTCCTATTGATGCGCCCAGCAGTGCGCCCTGTGATTTTGCAAGATGGGAGAATAAGTACACGAGTGCAAGGAACGAAAGGCCTTCAACAACATATGTCCAGATGAAGTATGCATCAAAACTCGACGAAAGATACATGTTGAGGTAGTGGTGTATTATCAGATCGGAGATGAACGCCGAAAGTGCCACAGATCCAATAATAGCAACGGAATTGGAAAGGAATCTTGACACGATTATGTCACCGCTGGTGATGGGCCTTTTCAGTACAGATTCCATTACACCGGTGGTTCTATCCTTGCCATATGTCAGATATGCAGCAAAGATTGCCAGTATGGGAATGAGGAAGCCAAGTATCTGGGAGGTTCCGGAGAATACCAGGGACTGTAACTGTGACTGCGTCAGCTGCACGTAAATGGATAATGGCCCTATTACAGAGACAAACGGAATCTTTGAATTTGAAACTGATAAGAAACCGCCAGAGGAATTTGTGGCAACCACACTGTAATTCTTTCCCTTGTCCGAAATAGTGGCTGCCGGGAAAAACGCTGCATGGCCCACACCCGATAACTGGAACTGGTAACTGCTGTTGTTCTTAAGGGAAAGGGGAGTTGTGCTTTGCAGGGCGGAAATATTTACCTGTGAAACGTATAGATTTGTTGGTGGTGCTGATGTCCCATTTGCGCCGACATATAAGGCCAGGAAACCCAGGTTGCTTTTGTTTGCAGGGTTGAAGATCCCACTGGCCACTGAAAGTCCTGAATAGGTATTTGTGGCTTTTATGGCAAACGGTGTCTGTGGAGTTGAAACAGATTGCCCGAATCTAGCATACGAGTAATTCACCAGAACAGAAACTGAAGTGCCGGGCTTCCCCAATGGCATAGTTGCATTGGCATAGCCGCTTGTGCCTGATTTGCTTGAATATGTATTATTGGCATACTCATAATAGGCTGTTACCTGGGCATCAGGGCTTCCAAAAGCATCATGGAAGTATCCGACCATGGTGAGATTCTGGCCATTAATGTAGTAGCCTGTTGTAAGAGATGGCGATGAAGGTATGCTAACTGGGGAATATGTCGAGGCATTTTCATAAGACAGGAGAGAAACCAGCCCGACAATTGCAATGATCATTATTACGACAAACTTGCTGGTAAGTGTTCTCCTGATTTCGTATGCGATTGGTTTCATGCCTTCTCACCTATCAAGCTGAAGAAATACTCTTCAAGTGTTTCTCCCATGGGAGTGAATTCTCTCAAATGATACCCTGAGGCAATGAGTTTTGCGGGGATTGTTGTTATTTCGTTATCCTTTACAGTGAGATCTGAAAGGTAGATATCCTGTCCATCGAACCTTGGGCTTCCATAATCCTTCAGCATGTTCAGGCACTGGGGTTCATAATTGTCCACAGTGATCTTGACCAATGTTTTTCCAAGCGATCTAAGCTCATTTCTCGTAAGCAGCTTGATGAGTTTTCCGTGGTCGATTATTGCAACCCTGTCCGCAACATCCTCCACCTCACTCAGGATGTGAGATGAAAGAAGGACCGCTTTTCCTGCCTTGCGCATGTCAAACATAAGTTTCCTCACAAACACAACCCCTTCCGGGTCAAGCCCATTGAGAGTTTCATCAAACAGCACATTTTGGGGGTCTCCAAGAATAGACTCAGCTATGGCAAATCTCTTCTTCATTCCCTGTGAATAATTCCTGAGCTTCTTGTCAAGGTCATTCTGAAGTCCCACGCTGGTGAGCAATCGTATGATTCTCTCTTCAGCCTCTTTTCCATGCAGGGCGTAAAAACCCGCGTAATAATTCATAAGCTGGACTGGTTTTGCATTTGGCTCAAAATTGGGAAATTCGGGAATCCATCCTACCCTGGCAGCAGCCTTAATCTTGTCCTTGGCCATATCATGACCATCAACGAGCACTTTGCCTGAAGATGGTAGGATAATGCCTGCAGACATCCTTATGGTGGTTGTTTTTCCAGCACCATTGAGCCCAACGAGACCAAGGATTTCACCATCCCTGATCTCGAGGTCCAGATTGTCAACCGCGGGTGGAGCCTTTGGAATATAACTTTTTGAAATCGTTTCAATGTTGATCATTTTTCTGCTCCCGGTTTCCGATATCGAAATTAGAAGTTATATCTTTTCCCATGGTTCTGACATATGAGAGTTGCAACCTTTCGTTTCAAGTTACATTTTTATTATACAGGAAAAAAAGTCAATTTGTAATGTGTTGATTTTTGCAGTGAAAACATACAGGTGCTGATTATGCCCATCTGCGGAGCAGGAAGCCCCGCCCACGGGGTGGGGAGGATGTCACTGTGTTGCATAGGAGAAGGAACAATGGTGATGACCTGTTCCAGGTAAGTCCTCTTTACAATGGTCGGAAATGAATCCAGCCAGAACCAGCACTACGTTTCAGTCCTGACGTATTTATATCGAAGAGATGATATGGTCGTAATGTTTGACCTGATCACTTCCATTCTTTTCCTGTTGGTTGTGGCCATAGGATTAGGCGCCATATTCAACAATTTCGGGCTTCCAGAGGTGGTCGGGGCTATAATTGCAGGCATATTGCTGGGGCCAGCAGTTTCTGGCCTTATTCTACCTTCATCTGAACTTTCAACAATAAGTCTGCTTGCACTTTTTTTCATTATCCTGCAGATAGGCATAGAAGCTTCTTCTGACATATTCTCAAAAAACATAAAATATGTAATGGGGTTTGCAGCCTTCTCGTTCATAATTCCTTTCCTCATTATGTCATTAGGGTCATACTATTTTTTCGGGCTGCATTATCTCGAAGCTGTCAGTGTCTCTCTTGCAGTGAGCATTCCATCCATATCAATAACATCGGTGCTGCTGGTCAGATCAGGGCTCATTAAGATGGATGACGGGCTGAGGCTTCTTGGAGGGGTTGCAATGAGCGATACCATTGCCTTCATCATCCTTGCATCCTTTCAAAGGCCAGCTTCCACCATAATAATAGTGCTGGCTTCCCTTGCGGCTTTCCTGGTTTTTGTTTATTTCCTTGATCTTTTCCTGAAATCAAGATCGGAACGAATAAGGGGAAGATTCGGACATCTTACAAACACCGAGAAAGAAGGGGTAATTTTTGCAGCAGTAATGCTGATGGGTCTTGCAGTTTCTTCATTTTTTGAGTACATAGGCATTACATTTGTTCTGGGGGCCTTTTTTTCCGGGTTGCTAATCCACCAGAATTCTGTTGGAGAGCAAACCTATGGAGTACTGAAAAGGACGTTCCAGAGAATAAACTCCAGTTTCTTTATTCCCTTGTTTTTCAGCATATCCGGGCTTGAAATGACACTGATCCCGGTTTCTTCTCTACCGTACCTTCTATTCCTGGTGATAATTACAGCTACAGTTGGTGGATTTGCAGCTTATCAGTTCTCAAGGCTGTACATGAAAAATATCACTCCAAGGGTTTCACTTGGCATATTTGGAGGAAGAGGTGCAGTGGGAATTATCATTGCATCAATTACGCTTTCCAATGGATTTATTGGCAGCAAAGATTACTCGGTGGCTATCTTTGCAACCATAATCATGGCCATGACATTCACTTTTATCTTTGAAAGGTCTTTGAGAAAGATGTCCAATTCCTCACCAGTGATGACTGGATGAGTAGTGAATAGCAGATATCTGCCTTTTGCCAAGAACAAGTGAATGCGGGCAAATAGCAGGAGCTATTTGATGCGAATTGCATCGATCCCTTTCAATCCGCCGACAGGTCTGAATTTTCCGGTTGCTGCGCCTGTTCCAATCCTCCCAGCGACATGATGACTTCCCTTTCCCGGACTGTCCCTGCAAACTTCCCCTGGGCGTCCACAATGGATAAGATTGGGATCCTGCTCTCCTTGAAAGTCCTTATTATGTCTGTGACAGCAGTTTCTTTACCTATTGTGACGGGCCGCTCCAACCAGAGGTTTTTCACCTTCATCCTGCTCATTTCCTTTTCGGAGAGCATGAAGACGTCTCTCATGATGAGAGTGCCTACTGGCATAGATTTTTGATTGATTACGACAGCTCCCGGGGAATCCAGGGAAACACATTTTTCCATTGCGGTCTTTACAGAATCATCTATCTTTACCACAACATCAGGAAGGGCGCTTCTTATTTTCAAGCTTGTAAGGTCCTTGAACCTTTCAGCTACTGATATTTCTCCCTTGGTTAGCTTGGTTAAATAAGGGGTCCTCATTACAATATCCCTTATGTCCATGATGACGTAACCCGCAACTATCCAGATAAGGAAGAATGTAGAATATATAAGAAGGGTTGAATAGGCCGAATAAACAAGTTCCACCGAAGTGATCACGGCTGCTGTTCCAGCCAGGAAAGCCTCCTTGTAGTCAATTAGAAACTGCAGTAAGCCTTTTGAATCCCTAAGTATGAGCCTTCTGCCTCTGCGGATGCCGATCCTCATCAGTGATGCTCCCGCCATTATATGAATGAACAAGCCTCCAAGGGACGCAATTGTACCAAGAATTATGAATGAGGAATAGGCGGGGAGGAAAGCTAGCATGATGGATGGAACCACTATTATTAAAATGGAAACTGTCAAATTTGCATTTATGGGCTGTTCCTTCAGTTTCTTTGCAAAAAATGTAGGGAAAGTCCTGTCAACACCCATCCTGAATACGGTTCTTGAAGCAGCCGAGCCAAATGACAGGATTGCAAGGATCCCGTCATTTATGGCGGCTATGGAAACCGCATAAATTATGTATTTGCTGTACTGGGAGAAGTGCCCGGAAAGGATGGAAAGGACAGGTAATGCGGAACCGCCAAGGGGAATAGTTATGTTCTTCTGGAGGAGCAGGTTGGATATGGCATAAATGAATAGCGAGGCCAGCAATCCTCCGGTAAGGATTACTGAAATGGCCGATCTTCCCACAACTTTCTCTGCATTCTTCACCTCGCCGGAAATTGGCGCAATGGCCCCGTAACCGGTAGGAATGCCCATGGCGAACAGGATACCTAGAGCAAATGCTCCTCCGCTAATGTGAGTTACACTGGGATTTGGTATATAGGCTGCACCTCCAGTCAGGTAAAATGATATGCTTATGATGAACAGGATAATTCCGATTTCCGCAATACCTGTATAGATTGCATACTTTGCAGATGGTTTTATGCCCACAATAAGGAAAAAGGAAGCTGGCAAAACGATAGCTAAAAGAGTCGGGTAGACCGGGAAACCGAAGACCGCTGAAACCACGTAGACAGCACCGATCACATACGCCAGGCCAAATAGCAGGGAATAGAAAAGGTACACCCATCCAGTACTGAAACCTACCCTTTCGGAAAGGACCTGGAACGCGTATGTATAATATCCTCCAGAGGTCCTGAACCTTTTGGACAGCTGCATTACCACAAGGCCGTTGATCAGCACAAGCAGAGTGCCAATTACCATTATCAGCGGCGACAACAAACCGCCATAGGTCAGTGCTACCGCCCCATAGGTCAACAGGCTCAGCAGTGGCGACATTCCGCCAAAGGAAAGAAAGAAGACATCCCTGAATGTAAGGTGTCTTGGAAGGTCAGACTCAGGTCCTGCCTCAGAGTTCTGATTGTTCATAATGACTCTTTTTGTGCATACATCGCAGCATAAAATATGATCTTTCAATCTTCATTATATCGATTTCTGCCTTTGATAGATTAATGAGAATCCAAAGCGCCACTGATTTTTGGAATGGTTTAAGGAGTAATTAGAACCTTAACTCCGCAACTTTTTAGGGAATATATTGGTTCCCAGCTGCTCGTCAAGCTTTGCCGATGATGCAGGTATTTCTGACATGACGGACCTCTTCCCGTCCGTGATCTCATAGACCCTGGAAAACCTCAGCAGGGCATCCCTCACCGAAACCCTGTCCGTTAAGTCCGCCGCCCTGATGAGCACGAATATGGAATAGTACAGGTACAGTGACAGGAATGACACAAAGAAGTATCCCCTTACGGAATCGTCATCCCTGAGGTATGTCTTGTCATTCTCAAGCTCATTCTTCATGGCATCGAATGCCTGCTCTATCTCCTCCCGCTGCTTGTACATCATGTATATGGACTGCGGTTCGTCCCTGATATTTGATAAGATGGAGATCTTCCCGAACATCGCCGATGCCCCGTCATACTGTCTCTGTTTCCTCTTCCCCTGTGAAATGAGGGATATGAAGCTGCCGGACTCCTCTGCCATGAGTGACTGGTCCTGGAACATGTATATCCTGTACCCCTCATGATTGGAGAATCCGCACAGTATTCCCCGATCACGGTACATGAAGCTGGAGATCAGCCTCATGCCGTAATCAATCAGATCGGAATTGCGCCTGAGAGGCATGACAAACTTCATCTCAGACGACATGAGTTCAGCAATATCATAGGAGGCGAATCCCCTGTCCAGCACCAGAATGCCATGGAAGCTGATCTCCTCCAGGACATTCCTCAGCGACTTCACGTCCCTGACCGATCCGTCAAGGGACTTGAGGAATACGGGCCTGTACTGATCGAGATCGAAGACCATGGCCATGTTGATCTGCGGCATGTATTCATGATCGGCATTGTGGCCCTCCTGTGCCATGTTTATGTTCTCTGATTTCGAGAAGATGGATGAGAGGTACAGTGCCAGCTTGCTGGAGGATTTCATCAGATCTGAGAAGAAATCGTACTGTCCCGGCATGCCCGAACCTGTTTCCCTGAGGAGCTCCGTCAGGGTGCTGGGTGACAGATGCGCCTGTACCTGTGTGGACAGGTGGAGCTTCTCCCACCTCTCCTTCACGGATTTCAGCGGAACGGAATCAATGAGCCTCACCACGGACAGTGCATACAGGGATTCCCAGCTGTCGGGGAAATGTTTCCTCAGTGCCGGGAGAAGATCACCGGACAGTGAATGCACCAGGCGTGAATTCCCGTATTCATACACAGTCCTCCGGGCATGATGCGCTTCAATCACGCCCTTCTCAGTGATCCTGCCTATGTATTCTGAGACTTTCCTTGGCCCATGGGTATTCCTGTCATACTTAGACGTGGAATGGTACAGGTAATAATTTCCGTTCAGTACCTTGACCTCAAGGGGAATGTTGCGTTTTCTCCTCTCCTCCCCAAGGATCTTTGCCACCCACTCTTCCATACTCCCTATAGGGATTAGGCAGAGATAAATATTTCCGTCAGGCGAATCAGGAACGACAGGGATTTCTGGAGGATTGAAATCAATAATCCCTATAATTCTACGGAGTTAAGGATTAGAAATGAAAGTTTAACATTTGTATGAATTTATCCATAAAAAAGTATGTTTTATAACATACAAATGTATTTACGATGGTGAAGAGGGAAGAATTCATGGATTACCTGACTTCAAATGGGATCAAGGTATTCAACATCCATGACGCTGCTAAAATATTCGGCAAGCCTGAAAAATACGTCTCCATGAGGCTTACTGCTATGCCCAAGATAAAAAGGGCAACAAGGGGGGTTTACTATGTTAATGATGCCGACGTGAGTGAAATTGCCACAAAGATTGTGGTTCCTTCATATATGAGCCTCATTTCTGCTTTCGCACTCCACAATGTCACTACACAGATGCCTCTTGAAATTCAGGTCATATCTCCGGTTCAGCATCGAACACTCGAAGCAGAAGGCTATGAAATAAGGTTCATAAAGTTCACGCAGGAAAGGATTTTTGGCTATTCCAGGATCAATGGAAGCATGGTTGCCATTCTGGAAAAGGCTATTGTTGATTCGCTTTACCTGAATCTGTACACAAACGAGACTATGGAAGTGGTAATGGACAACATTGCTCTTCTTGACGAAGCGAAACTGATAGATTATGGGATGCGGATGAGGTCCAAGGCCACCATAAGTCGACTTGGCTATCTCCTGGAAATGGCAGGACACGAAGCAGGGGAACTGGAAAAATTGCGATCGGAAAGGTACGTAAGGTTTGGTGATAAGGGGACTTACAAAAACACGAAGTGGAGGGTAATCTATGCTGAATAGGGAGGAACTTATCCAGACGCCAATTGACTTCAACCTGTACCAGAAAGAAAAGGATTATCTCCAGCACATCGTTCTTTCCAGAGTTTTCTCCAGAACAAGTTCAGAGCTGACATTCAAAGGTGGTACCGCCATTCAAAAGTGCTTTGGGTTGAACAGGTTCTCTGAGGATCTGGACTTCACAGCCTCAGAAAATCTTAGCAGGGAGAAACTTGAAAGGAGTCTGGAAGAAATGGGGAGGTTTTACCCATGTTCAGTGTCGAAGGTTGAAAATAATGTCTCACTTAGCTACAAGTTGAAAATAGAGGGACCTTTGTTTCACGGGCCACTCTCACTTCAAACCATACGAATTGACATAAGCATGAGGGAAGAGATTCTGCTTACCCCGATAAAACGCATAGTCACCCCACTCTACATTGATCTCCAACCGTACATGGTCGTATTCATGGAACCAAGGGAAATTCTGTCAGAAAAGATCAGGGCCTTGATGACGCGAGCTAAGGCGAGGGACTTGTACGATCTATATTACCTGAGCCAGAAAAATGTGGAGCTTGACCTGCATCTGGCATCCAGGAAGCTTGAATTCTACTCGCTGGAATTTAACAGGGATATTTTGTTAGAGAGGTTGGGCAGATTGAAATCCCAATGGGAAAAAGAAATTCCTGGTCTGGTAAGGAATGTTCCTGATTTTGATCTTGTTATTTCCACGTTGAGTGAGTTTATCAAGGCGTGAGAACGTGATTATAAAAACCTCATTTGACCACAGAAACCAGATTTTCTAACCGTCTGGTTAACAACTCATTGATATTTAGTTGCGATAAGTCTCAAGGAAAGACAAGTGCACTATTCTAGAGTAGGCACATGTCAGTCAGTTCTTATGGATTGACAACTCAATTTTGCTAACTCTACTTATCTCTTTAGAGGGGGAAATTTGTTAAATATTCAGAAGCATGGAAGCGAGCAGTTGAAAAACATGCACTGAAAATCTAAAATACACTCTATTGTTATAAATGAATATTCAAGACGAGCTACAATAATTCGCGTTGTGTCTGGAACATTGAAGGCGCTATAATTTAGCAAAGAGTGTGAAACAGTGGAAAATAATGAAAATTTTGAAGAATCGGTCATTGAGGAGAGAGCTAGGCTTGGGAATGAAAAGAGAAGGCAGAAAGATACTGCTAGGTTAGTATGGGCTTCAAAGCCAAGAAAAGAACCCTCAGCTAAAGATCTTATGTTCCAAACTGCAGAGATAGTTTATCCCAACAGGGCCACTGGACCACTTTCAAGCTTTCTTGGAAACGATACGCCAGATGTCCCTACTACGCCTAACAGATTGATATGGGGCGATAATTTGCTAATAATGCAGGCACTGCTTTCTCAAGGTTACGAAGGCCAGATTGATTTGATTTATATCGATCCACCTTTCAACACTGGGGAGAATTTTAATTTCCCGAACGATGTGAGAATTGGAAACAAGGATTTTGAAAGGGAGCTGCCAATTAGCGAGCGACTTGCATACACAGATACTTGGGAAAGAGGCCTTGACTCATTTCTAGACATGCTTTATCCAAGGTTACAAGTTATGAAGAGGCTTCTAAGTAACGACGGGGCAATTTACGTTCATTGCGACCAAAAGGCATCGCATTACATTAAGGTAGTAATGGATGAGATTTTCGGAAACGACAACTTCAGGAATGAGATCATTGTCAGGAGAATACGCAAAAATGTCAGGGAAAGAGAACGTGTTCCATCGCTTAATGTAGGTATTGACTATTTACTGTTCTACTCTAAATCTTCGGAACACCTGATTGATCCTGCCAAAAGGGAAATGAAGAAACCGGATAGGTGGCATTCATTTGAGGCTTCAGGTATCAGAAACGGAATGGATTATGAGCTTTTTGGATACAGACCAAACCAAGGAAATCATTGGCGTTGGACCAAAGAAAGAGCACTATCGGCTATAGCCGAAGGTATCCTTAGGTCTAATCCAAATACGGGAAAACCTGAATATTTTATCCCATCTTCCGATTTTGAACTGAGAGACAGTTTGTGGGAAGACATTACTGCTTATTCTTTCACTCAAGGATATCCTACAGAAAAAAAAGAAGAACTGTTGGAATTGATTATAAAGTCCTCATCAAGTGAGAACGGCCTTGTGGCAGATTTCTTCTGTGGTTCAGGTACAACAGCTGCAGTAGCTGAGAGAATCGGGCGAAGGTGGATAACCACGGATTTATCCAAAACAGCAATACAAGTCACAAGGTCACGTCTTGTCAATCAGAGAGTTGATCCGTTCTTAATTGAGAATCTTGGCAATTATCAACGCCAGCTCATCTATCTTCATGAGGTAAGGCTAAGGGAGATGTATAATATCGTCCTGAAATTGTATGGTGCAAGCCCAAGAGAGGATAAACAGGGCATGGGCATAAGCAACACTGATAGAAACACTCTGGTTTACGTCTGTGAACCTGATCGTCCCATGACGGCGAGAAAGGCGGTGGAACTTTCCAAAGATGCATTGGCACTTGATGGACGAGGTTACAGAAACGTTGTAATCCTTGCATGGGACTATGATTACAATTACGACGAAGACCTCAGGAAATTGAGCTCCACAGTGAACGCTAAAATTGAATCGAAAATAATTCCTTCAGACGTGTATAAATACCTCAGAAGCACAAAGGTTGGCGATCCCTCCCTCGCAGACAGGATAATTTTTTACCAGAAACCCTATCTGAAGGTCTCTGAACCTGAGATAATAGATCGGTCCGGAGATGAAGCTGTAATTAAAATATCAATTGATCAGTATGTGGTAATGGACAACCCCATAAAGGACGAGGATAAACGAAAAGAGGCAGAAGAGCTTCTCAAACAAAATTATGCCTCCCTCATCGATTTCTGGGCTGTGGATTGGGATTACGACTCTTTAACATTCAAAAGCACGTGGCAGGCAATTAGAAATCGCAGGTCAAAGGAGCCAGTGATTACAATTGCCGATTTCAAAGTCAAGAGAGGCAGGGAATACAACATAGCTGTAAGGGTCGTGGACGTGTTTGGCAATGATGCTTCTGCATCGAAGAAGATAGATTTGAGGTAACTTTATGTCCCGGAAAACTAAGGACAAAGACTACTTTGCAAAACATCCACTGGCACAGAGAATAATAAAAGAAGTTGAAACTTGGTCTGACAACAATTATGCCTCACAGAATGGAAAAGATATAACACCTGTTACCAGGGAACTACTGGAGTACTGGTTCAACACAGAGATTCACGAAGAGTTCAGATTCCATCTTTCCCAGAAGAGGGCTATAGAAGCAATAGTATATTGTTACGAAATACTTGATGCACCTATACCAGGAGAACTTTTTGACCTGTTCGACGATGAAGAACTTGGTGGAGAAGGGCTTGAAAAGGAGCTGGAAAAGATGGCCTTCCCCAGATTCGCCATTAAGATGGCGACAGGCACAGGGAAGACTTGGGTTATTAATGCCTTGATTGTTTGGCAATACTTCAACAAATTGAAACATGATGATGGGAGATTCTCCCAGTATTTTCTTATCGTAGCTCCAGGGAACATTGTTTACGAGCGCCTGCTTGATAGTTTTCTTGGCAAGGTGAAGAGTAGAAAAAGAGACAGACTGAGCTCCGACCTAGAGCATGATCTGTTTATGCCAGAATCCTGGAGGTCGGAATTTGAATTGAGAATATACACTAAGGACGATATTACTGGGAATACGCCCTCAACTGAGTTACCATTCATAATGATTACAAACTGGCATCAGCTTATATATTCATCAAGCAGGGAAAAAACTATTTCTGAAGATCTGGGTATAGAATTTAGAGAAGACAGTGATTTCTATAGAGTGCAGAATTTCTACGATTTCCTCACCGCAAATGATTCCCTCGTCGTAATAAACGATGAAGCCCATCACCTGCAAAATGCGTCGGACAAGGATCTTAAGAGATGGCAGGAGGCGGTTGAGAGGTTATACATAAACATCAAAGGGAAACAGAGCACTACATTTGTTCAGTACGATTTCACAGCAACACCTTATGCGATCAGTGGCAAGAAGAAAGAGTGGATGAAGCATGTTATCTATGACTATGGGCTCGTCGAAGCAATGAACGATATGCTGGTGAAGCAGATTTTCATTGAGAAAAGTTCCTATCTTTCTGAAAAGATTGAAAAATTGTCAGAAAACGAGAAATTCTCAGTTACAGCACACAAAGATGAAGCTCAGAAAATTCTGGCCTTGAGCGACGTTCAGAGACACATGCTGCAGGTAGGCTACGAGAAACTGCAACAGCTGGAAGACGATTTCAAGAGGCTCAACATCCATAAGAAGCCGATCATGTTCGTTGTTGCAGGGGACAATGGTGAGGCGGAGGAATTATCTGCGTACCTGAGACAAAGAATGGGTGATAACGAAGAGTCGCAGGTACTTACAATACACAGTGACAAGAAAGACAAATTGCCGGAAGATGAATACAGGGACCTTAAGGAGAGAGTCTTTGCCAGCGACTCTTATGAAAACAATGTTAGGGCAATTGTTAGTGTGATGATGTTAAAGGAGGGTTTTGACGTAAGAAATGTATGCGTGCTTGTTGTACTCAGACCTTCAGAATCTGATCTTCTCACAGAACAGATCATAGGGAGGGGGATTAGGCTTATGTTCACGGAAGATGAATACTTGGAGCCAAAGCTTCAGAACATGGACCTTCTCAGGAGAAATGAACCACTCATCAATTCGTATGATTTCCTGTTCATCGTCGAACATCCAAAATACAATCAAATTTATACTGACCTAAAAAACGCCGGTGCGTTGCTTTCGTCCGGCGAGTCGAGAAGCATAGCGCTTGACTCAAAGCGAATCCTGGTGACACTAGATAAAAATCGGGTACCGGAGTTTGATATGTACTGGCCCGGGTCATATCGGGATACAGTTCAGGAATACGTAGATTTCTCATATTTCAACATTGACGAACTTCAACGCTGCCCTGTGGCATTTGAGCAACTTGAGTCCAAATCAGTAATAATAACTGACTTTCACCCGCAGACCAAGTTCATGCAAGACTGGAATATGGAGGAAAAAGATTTCAGCTACACCGGTTTTCTGAGAAACGCAACGCTGGAAGTCATAGGTGGAAGCAGGAATATGAACTGGCTCACGAGATACTTTGGCGACATAGCTAGAATAACAGATGAATATGTTTCCAATGTCCTGTTTGGGCGGAAGATCGACTTCAAACTTCAGGAAAACGTGGTTAAGCTTAGTAATTTTCAGCTTGTTGATTTCAT
This sequence comes from Thermoplasmatota archaeon, assembly GCA_023488885.1. Taxonomy (GTDB): domain Archaea; phylum Thermoplasmatota; class Thermoplasmata; order Thermoplasmatales; family Thermoplasmataceae; genus JAJZOM01. The sequence continues at coordinate 15,593 of JAMDDH010000050.1, forward strand.
CGTCACCAATCTGAGAAAGGGGATAACGCGCTTCATATCAAATAGGAAAGCAGTAAGCGCTACGGTAGTTGATTGGTTATCACTCTCGACATACTGTGAGTTGAAAATCACAGTGGAAAGATCGCTATCAACCAAAAAATGCGTCTATCCATATCTTGATTTTGGACCAAGAGGTGGCTTGGAAAGACGGTTCGCTGAATTTGTACTGGAAAAGGATTCAGGAGTGGTAGCATACGTAAAACTTGACCAATATGTACATAGGTTTTCAATCATGTATTTAGACAATAAAGGTTTCATAGGCAGATACTACCCGGATTTTTTGGTAAAGACTAAAGATTCGATGTTTATAGTTGAGACCAAGTCTGAGAAGGATGCATACAACGACCTAGACGTTAAGGCAAAGATGATCGCTGCTCAACAGTTCTGCAGGAGTGTGTCCAATGCGAACAACCATCCCCGAGATCAACCTAGAAACTGGAGATATGTCCTTTTGCCTGAAAATATTGTAGATCAATTTGAAGGACACAGCTTCAAGTCGATAGTAGAACACGCCGAATCGTTTATGTCCAATCTGCTATGGTCTGCTAGGTAATACGTGTGCATTAACCAACTGATGTAGCGAAATCACTTATATACATGTTATAGCCAGAAAAGAAGAAAAGCTTTAGCAGGTATAATTTGTGTTAAAGAGGAAAACCTCGTTGGATTTTACGATCAAAACGTGGTAAATTCCTCAATAGACTTTATCGCTAATTTCCAGAATAGCCTCATACTGCTCTTCAGTTATATCCTTGAAAAGGCGGTAATTTTGAAACTTGTCTAGGTCATTTACTTTTTTTATTTCTTCTAACGGAACAGGTTTTTTCAAAACCTTCAGATAACCTTCTTTGATTATATTCCTGAATTTATAGTAATTATCTTCTAAATAGTACTTATCTGGCTCAATTTCTGCAACTACTGTTATCTCTCTACTATCCGTGTCAAAAAGCATTAGTCTCTCTCCATCACCAAGGTAATCCGTTGGCGTTCCCCACTCTAGAAGTCCTCGCTCGCTGTGTTCTCTCCTCCAACCTTGACCCCCATTTTTCATTAAATCACGATAATCAGGTTTGTTTGGAGTTCTGTCTTTTCTATACACCTTTGTCCGATGAGATACACTTTCTTGTGGGTCATCATGATCAATCGCAACTCTGCATATGATTCCAAATTTCTCCTTTCTATCAGAATCCATTTCCTCACCTTTTCAAACTCTTATTAGTTCCGCCGAGTGCATTCGATACATTCCAAAAGTTCTGGTAATGGTACATTCTCAATACGTCACCTCAGTTGTCACGTTTGCTGAAGTGCTATTCAGCAATGAATCCGTAATGGTTACTTGCACTGTAAAATTCTCAGGTGAGGGATCTGCGAAGAAGTTATTGGGGTTCATTTCATAACAGTGGTATGTTACAGAGAAATGAGAATTGAACTGACCGCTGTAATTATAGCCAACACCTATGAAATTCTGAGGTGTAACATAC
>JAMDDH010000053.1:0-42532 GCA_023488885.1 Thermoplasmatota archaeon
ATATCATTATTGGCTTATAAACAATCCCATCTTTGTCTTGAACCTCTTCCTGAACTTGATCTTTTATATTTTTTCCTCTTTGCGATTATGGGGAATTTCGCGTATTCAACACTGAATTTCATTTTTCAGGGGGTTAATGTGTAACATAAATAAGGGGGACGAAAACGTGACAACCGGAGTCTCCGATTTAAGATCATCCGAGGAAGAAAAAATGAGCAAATGAATCGCAGGGAAGTGGATGACTGAACAGAAAGGATCGTGAGTCTACAGAATAAAAATGGGAAAGTATGTCTCACCATTATGAGACAATTATGTTCCCGCTCTCCGCTGAAGGCACGTTGATGGCGTCAACCCATACCTGCCCATCGTAGAAGTAGGTAAAGGAGAATGTCTCCGAACTCAATGAATAACCGGGGGAGTATACCGCCAACCAGTCAACAGCATTAGGAGGAACGCTTGCGGAGGAATACGGACCAAGGAATGATGGCGTTCCACCATAATTGAATGTTCCAAGGAAACCATGAGTAGCTTCTGACGTACTAAGTTTTCCAGTGAACCAACCAGCTATGTACCCTGAGAAGTGTGCGATTCCTGTACCATTCTCCGTTCCATTGACGCCAGGTGCAGGCACGCCAGCATATGTGGTTGCAGTCCCCCTGTACAGCAAAGCAAAGAAGAATGTCTCGTTTGGCTCCATCCATATCTTCACGTTCAGAGTGAAGTTGTCAATGGCCCAGTATCCCTGATATCCTGAATCCTCGTCGTTCATGATCTTTGCAACAGCATTCACCATCAGCTTTGATCCTGACGCAGGATGAGGTACCTTGCCCTTGGTGATCTCCTTTATCATGCCGTTCATTTGGCTGTTCGTCACTGCTGACTGCATGGTGTGCTGCTGGTTCGGGGGAGAGGCCATAATACCGGTAGAGACACTCAGTCCGGTTACGACGATTGCAATCACGGCTAATAGCAGGCTTTTCCTCAACAGAGTATGTTTTTCTTCTTGTTTCATTTGAATCACATAAAATAACATTAGGGTGGTCTTAACTGTTTTTGCTTCGATGTTTTTACACCAAAAAAACTGTTTATCGATTGAATTTAGGTGCAATATTGAACACAGGCATGTCCTTCAAAATTATATTTCTCCCGAAATAACGTCAAATACTAAGCGATTGAGCTTAAATATTTCCGCAGCATAGCGTATCATGGTCTTGTATGCCAGAGACATAATGAAGGAATACACACTGATGCTCAGCGCAGAAACTTCGGCGCAAGAGGCAGCGAAGATCATGAGCAATGATCACGTTGGCTTTGTAATTGTTCAAGTTGACAACAAACCTCACGGTGTTGTGACTGAATGGGATTTCATAAACAAAATAATCGCCAAGGATCTTGATCCCAGAAAAGTGAAGTTGAAGGATATTATGAACACGCCGTTGATGTCCGTCGACCCAAAGACACCTACTGACCAGGTTACTGTACTTATGAACAAACACGGCGTGAGAAGACTACCCGTTATAGAGAATGGCAAGCTTATTGGGGTAATTACATCAAGGGATGTACTCAGAATATTCAAGGATTACATGGATAATCTTTCTGATGTCATAGCCAGATTCGGGAATTTCTGATAACTGAATCCTGGTGTGTTGTTTCTTATGCAACACTGTCTCCTCCATGGAAATTTCTTAGGACGAGACGAAACACCAAAATATTGAAGTTTTAGCAGGTAGATGAACTAGGAGTTTTCCTTATACACGAGATTGGCTATGTCGTTACCCGTTGTATTCTTGTATTCGGAATTAAATAACAACCCCATGTTTAATCTGAACGTGTTACACGGCGTTTGGAGTACTCACTGCACACTATGTGGGAGGGCAACAATCGTACAGTATCTACCATCTGAGCACGGGCAACTGAAGAGATTTATTACTATGTTTCCGTTAACTGATTGAAATGAAGGACAAGAGAGTTATAGTTACTGGCGGAGCGGGATTTATAGGCACAAATCTTGTTGAGAGACTCGTTACAGACAACGAGGTTCTCGTCATTGACAATTTACATACGGGAACAAATGAGAATCTGAAGGAATTTGAATCCGAAAATCTGAGGGTTTTAAACGAAGATGTGAAAAATCTGCACAACATCGACTTTGATGCCGACGTAGTATTTCACCTTGGTTTTTACTCAGCTTCACCTATGTACAGAAATAATCCACAACTTGTTGCCGAGGTAGTCTCAGGAATGATAAGTGTTCTGGAATACGCGAAAGAACGGGGTACCCCTGTCGTTTTCTCTTCCACATCTTCCATATACAACGGTGTAACCCCACCCCACAGGGAAGATATTATTCCTGCCGTAACAGACCTGTATACTGAGGGAAGAATAGCATCCGAAAGACTGGGCGAATTGTACAACAAACTTCATGGAGTGAACGTTGCTGCAATGAGATTTTTTTCAGTTTACGGGCATCATGAAAAGGCTAAAGCGGAATACGCAAACCTTGCAACACAATTTCTCTGGGCTATGAAAAACAACGAATCACCTGTAATATATGGTGACGGAGAACAGAGGAGAGATTTCGTCTATGCAACCGATGTTACCGAGGCTCTAATAAAGGCGTCTGAATTCAAAGGTTTCGGCATATTCAACGTTGGATCAGGCAAGAATTACAGCCTCAATGAACTTGTGGATAAGTTAAACAAGCTTCTCGGGAAAAATATTAAGCCGCAGTACATTGAAATGCCTGTGAAGAACTATGTGCGTGAAACCCTTGCAGATACTTCCAGAGCTAAGAAGCTAATAGGTTTTGAAGCAAAGATTGGTCTTGACAGAGGTCTAGAATTAATAAATAAATATTACAGGTGAGCTTACGAAAAAAAGGATGATAATGTCCCGGACTCCGCTGAGAATTACATTTGTAGGCGGCGGGACAGACATTCCGGCTTACTATAAGAATCATGGATTCGGTGCAGTGGTTTCTGCTTCGATTAACAAATATATTTATGTGGCCGTCAACAAGAAGTTTGACAGCAGGATACGTCTCAGTTATTCAGTAACTGAAATTGTGGACACAGTAGACGAGATCAGGCACCCGTCTGTGAGAGAGGCCCTTAAGTTGTTAGATATAGATGGGGGGATAGAAATAGTAAGCATATCTGACATACCGTCAAGAGGAACCGGACTCGGTTCCAGCAGCACTTTCCTTGTGGGGCTACTCAACGCTTTGCATGCTTACAAAGGTGAACAGGTCTCTCCCAAACAACTGGCGGAGGAAGCTGTCAGAATAGAAAGAATTACGCTGAACGAACCAGGAGGAAAACAGGATCAGTACATGGCTGCATATGGCGGAATACAGCTAATGGAATTCTTTGACGATGAACGTGTTTCGCTCAAGCCAGTGATAATGAATGAAGAGGCGAGATTATCTCTTCAAAAACACCTGCTCATGCTCTATACTGGCAGGGAACGTAGTTCTACAGAGATACACAAGACACAGTCATTGGGCGTAGATAGAAAAATTGAAAGTTATCACAGGATGAAAAAAATGGCCTATGAGACATTTGATTCTATGTGCACAGGGAGCATAACAAGATTAGGTGAACTGATGCACGAAAACTGGATGGAGAAAAAATCCCTTGCAGATGGGATCAGTGACAACTGGATAGACAAATGCTACGATACTGCCATTTCCTCAGGAGCCATCGGAGGAAAGATGATCGGTGCAGGCGGTGGGGGATTTCTGTTGCTGATCGCGCCAGAGGAAAAACATGGTGAAATAGTATCAAAGCTTCCGGAGTTGAAGGCCGAAACATTCCACATAGAATATGAGGGGAGTCGTATCATATTTGTTGGGGACTAACTTTATCTTTGATTTCATATTTGTTCTCTATGCCTGAAGATGCTGATCAACTTCTAGATTCAGTATTTGAAGAGGTCAAAGCAGAGATAGCTAGAGCCCATTCAAAATATGGAAAATTTAAGTCTGTGCATGAGGCGTACGCGGTAATACTTGAAGAGACTGAAGAACTATGGGAAACCATAAGGAAGCAACAGGGAGAGAAAAGAACTTATGAAGAGGCTATTCAGTTAGCTGCCGCGACCATAGCTTTGATTGCCGATCTTCTCCATTGAAACCTGGAGTTAGACCTTTACTCCTGAAAATATCTCTCCAGCACACTCTGACATCGACTTTTCAATGGGATTCTTTATGAGATTAACTTCCGTTGGAACATAACGTCAATCTTCTGAGGTGAAGAATATTATATTTATCTGCAATGTGCCGCGCGTGGAAAATTGGTTAGTCTTTATGGATCTGGATGGCGCAATCTGGGATAATAAAAATATCTCTGCTGCTGTTCTACCATTCAAGAGGACTTCGCAGGATTCGATCAGTGACCTAACAGGAAAAGAAACACACCTTCTTCCTGGTTCCAGAGAATTCCTGAAATGGGTAAAGGAACAGAATGGGCTCATCTGCAGCCTAACCTGGAACATTCCTGAAAGGGCAATTAAGGCTTTACACGCATTCCAGATGCTTGACCTTTTTGATTTTCACAGAATTAGTATCACACCGAGAAAGGACCTCGGAATTGCAAGCATGATTTCAGAGTTGAACGAAAAGGGAATCGAAATACCCCAAGGTTCTATGTTTTATCTTGACGACAGAGACCTCCACATGACGGAAATAACAAGAAAATTTCCAGAACTCAAGTTCCTGCATCTCTGGAAAGATTTCCATTCATTTGACGAGGCATCACAGTACATCCTGAAATTCAAAGACAACGGAACATCCCACCAATCTTTTTCCGCGTCGGAATTAGACCATTAAGACCTCCGACCGAAACGGGAGATGTAATGATACCTCAATTCTATTCTTTTCATTAATTTGAAGCCCTTGCTGGAAAATATTCTATCAAGATGTTTCTGGTCTATACGTATTTCAACAGGAGGACCAATCTCAGACTCAAGCTTGAATTCTGTGAGGATTATCTCAAGATTCTCGGAACCTCTTTGTTTTAATCTGTCTATCAAATCCTCCCGACAGATGATATCGTGGAAACTGTTGGAAAAGAATACTTTGTTGTAGCCTGCAATATCCAAATTCTCGCATACATCATCAGAAACTACTGTAAGATTATCTACGGGAGTTTTCTCGATGTTTTTCCTCAGTAGTTCTCTGGCGGTCTCGCTGGGGTCAACGTAATATACCTTCCGCACTTTTTTTGCAAATGTTATTGAGTAAAAACCGTCTCCAGCGCCTATGTCCACCAGAATGTCGGTGGGAAGTGGATTGGCAACCTCCAGCACATCTGAAAGGGGAATATATTTCTCACGAAATTCAAGCGCTCTTTCATAGTTGAAATTGTGATGCATTGATATTTGTATATACAAGTGTTTGAATTATTTTTGCACTCTGACAACCGGGAACCTCGTTTCAATTTTTACAAACGACGAAGTATGGACTTCCGATCTTCAGAAAAGAGAAGATGTCAGAATCACGACAAAATAACATCTACTCAAAAAACTCAGTTTGAAGTTCTTTACCTGCTTAAAAAAGGAATTTTCTGCTGGCGCATCTTAAATATTCTGCTTAAGATCGATGATAACACGGATCGGCAAGATATTGACATGTTCTAATAAATGCCTGGTTACTTATTGCAGCAGTTCTGTAAATAGGCGTCCATTCGTACCTAATTGTATTTATAATTGGAACGACTATATAATCATGAAGATGGGGGGAGAAAATAATGCAATTCACATATTCGGACGAAGAAATAAAAGATTTGCTGAAAAATCCTGCTCCATCATCTCAATCAGATGAAGTCGCTGATCCTAGATTTTTTGACTACTGGCTTCAAAATCTACGTACAGGAGCACCAGAAAGAGGATTGGATTTCAAGTACGGCAGATATGTGCTGTCACGATATGAATCCATTTACGGAAAAAGCGAATATTATGTACTTGACGTTCTAAATCCATATTTTAGTGTAACATTCGAAGAGTTCTGTAACATGGATGCAAAGAAGCTGCTTCCTGTTGACATGACACCAAAACAGAGAACAATAATAATATTGAGAAACCTGATAGGTTCACTGATTGTGTTCGCCGCAATGACTTACATCATGTTCAGCTCTTTTAAATAAGGGGCAGGTCAAAATTGAATTTTTATTTTTGTAAAATTACCCACCGATAGGTCATAGTTCCCCCATTATTGATTTGATGATAATCCTGAAGTATGCTGCCCCACTCAGCGGGGTACACATTCCTTGGATCTTTTCCAGGTAAAGTACGGGTAACACTGACAAAAGCCATGGCTCCAGGCTTGAGGATTCGCATCATTTCGGTGAGTGCTTCCCTATGTTGAGACATGCAGCAGATCATCAGGTGGGAAAAAACAAAATCAATCGAATTGTCTTCTATTCCGGGAATATGTGATCCTGAAGAGATTAGTGTTCGTACATTCCCTATGTTTAGATTAACCAATTTGGCCCGAAGCCGTTCAACAGTTTTCTGATCAGGATCAATAGCAGTTACTGTGCCTTGAGAACCAACCAGTGAAGACAGTTTAACAGTGAAGTATCCCGGACCTGATCCTATGTCAGCGACTGCCATCCCCTGCCTCAAATATTTGCCAATAAATTTTAGCGGAGATTTTTCGAGTCTTCTGAGGGGATTGTCAAGTATTAATGGGGGAATATATCGATCCTGTTTTTCTGTCATAAATAATGGAGAATTACATAGTGAATAAAGTTAGCTCAAAAAAAGTGTACGTGTGAGATCCAGTATTAGCATTGCTATGTCAATCAAGAAAATTAATATTTGTCAGTCCATTATTCACCTGTGAATCTTAAGGAATATCTGTCTTCCGGTTCTAAAGCGCGCAATTCAGTGAATACTTCTGAAGTTGAAGAGATATCAAGGATATTACATAAAACAATTATGGGTGGTGGCAAACTGGTTGCCTTTGGAAATGGAGGTTCAGCAGCTGACGCACAGCATTTTGTCGCTGAACTTACGGGGCATTTCCTAGTTGAGAGAAAACCATTACCTGCAATAGCGCTTACTACAAATACAAGTGCACTTACTGCAATTGGCAATGATTATACATATGAAGACATTTTTGACAGGCAGGTAAAAGCCCTCGTTACATCTAAAGATATGGTTTTTGGTATCAGTACTTCTGGCAACTCACGGAACGTTATCAAGGCAATTCAGTCTTCCAACGAGATTGGCGCGTACACTGTTGCAATGACGGGCATGTCGGGAGGGAAGATCAAAGGAATTGCAAAAAAAATGATCGCAGTGCAATCGGATTTCACACCAATTATTCAGGAGGTTCATATCGCCATAATTCACATGGTATGCATGGAACTCGATAGATTACTCCTGACCTGAAAATATTGTGCCTGGGGAAGTTTAGCAATGTTAGCGGGATATCCCATATCTGTGGCTTAACGCAATGGCTAAAGCAAGAGGACTTTCACAGAAAGCTAATATAATGCCCTGACAGAAGTTGGCGAGAAAATAGGGGGAGCTAATTCGAGAGACAGATCTGTCAAGATGAAATTTACATGAACGGCGCAGCATCACAAAATACTCTTCCGTGCAGCCGGTTTTCCACCAAGCGAACCGTAGATTAAAGTCTCATTGTTTATCCGTTCTTCAAAGTCCAGGAGGAAAGCATCCATGCTCTTCTTCAGGTTATTTACACGGTCTTCCACCACCCTCCTGATTTCAGAGATATCATTCGGAAAATATCTTGCAATACGACCACCATAATCAAGAGAAAACATATCCTTATAGATGATTCCAAGGGAAACGAGCTTCTGCAAATTCCTGAAAACCGTGCTTCTGTCCTTGCCAAGGCTATCAGCCAGTTCGTCCAGTGTAATTCCACTCCTCGCAATGACTGTGTAAAACAGTCTGACTTCAAGATCATTCAGATCGAGAAAACAAGAAAGAAGATCAGCACATTTTGCAGATGATCTTGTAAGTGATGAGAGCGATACCATCAGTATGGTAATATGAAGTACTATATCGATATTGTGCTTGAATGGAAATATCGCAAAATAGTTAAATCATATCAAGATACTGGTGAGTGACACATCTCTGATAGTCACAGCATAAAGGAGAATATACATGTCGGAAGAAAACATAGAAAAGATAAGGGAAAAGATATTACATGGTATTATGGCAGAAAATGTTTCCGGAAAGGGGGATGGAGCAGTAAGCAAAACTCCAAAGATTCTCACCGATCAGAATTTTGTCAGGGAAATATCAAAAGAAGGTTTAACTGTGGTGGACTTCTGGGCTCCATGGTGCGGACCTTGCAGATATGTTTCTCCAATTATAGAGGAACTCGCATCAGACTACGCAGGAAAGGTTTCATTCGGTAAACTCAATGTTGATGAGAATCCAATGGTTTCTTCGCAGTTCATGATCAGGAGTATTCCCACAATCATGTTCTTCAGGAACGGAAAAATGGTTGACACACAGATTGGAGCTGTTCCAAAGCCCCACCTCGAGCAGAAGATCAAGAAACATCTGGTCTTTTAATCTACGGTCGTGAAGAATTGGTAACTCAGCAGTATGATTGTATAGTAGTAGGAGGGGCTTCAGCTGGTCTGACATCAGCCCTGTATCTTTCAAGACAATCCCTGAAGACCCTGGTAATATCCAAGGATATCGGTGGGCAGGCACTCCTTACAGATGACATTGAAAATTACCCTGGCTTCAACGAGATAAGCGGTTTCGACCTCATGAACAAGTTTCAGCAGCAGGTATCTGCCTACGGGGCCGAATTCGTTTATGACGAAGTCGTATCAGTTTCCGTGAATCCCGATGGAAATTTCCGCGTTAAAACAAGGGGCGAGGAATACACATCAACGGCGCTGATACTTGCTTTCGGCAAGACGCCCAGAAACCTAGAAGTACCAGGAGAAGAGGAATTCAGGGGGAGAGGAGTGTCATACTGTGCTGTGTGCGACGGTCCTCTTTACAAGAAGGCAACTATTGCAGTTGTAGGTATCGGAGAACACGTCCTGCAGGCTGCAGTATATCTGTCGACCCTTGCTTCGAAACTTTACGTGGTTTATCGTGGAGCCAAGATCAATGAGGATGATGATCTGTACCAGCAGTTAAGAACAAGAGATAATGTAGAATTTATCAGGAACTCCACGGTTAAAGAGATCAAGGGAGGCAGGATTCTTGAAAAAGTCATTGTTGCTTCCAACTCCAAGGAAGACAGTAATATCCAGGAACTTCAGGTTAGAGGACTGTTCGTGGAAATGGGATATGTTGCACGAACTGACTTTGTAAAGGATCTCGTTGAGTTAACCAAAAATAAGGAAATTATTGTAGACAAACTCGGAAACACTTCACGGGAAGGTGTCTTTGCTGCTGGTGACGTTACTGATATACCATATAAGCAGGCTGTCATTTCCGCAGGACAAGGGGCATCAGCGGCACTCTCCGCCTTTAACTACATCCAGAAGAAACACGGAAAGAATACGATACGAACTGACTGGAAATCCGTCAAGATAGAACAAAAATAGCTAAAGAGACGGTTTCCTGTAATTTTATTCTTGGCCGGTTGGGTGAAAATCCTGCATGAAATAGTCATTAACTTTTAATGTAAGAGATGTCTGATCTGATCGAAATAAAAGGAGACACATCTATTGGATGACCTAGGATACAATGCAGATATCAAAGGCGATACACCGTCCGGAGTTGGCGAGATAGTGCCAGAAAATGTAGCATACTCTGAGCCATCAGGCAACTCTAAAACCATTGGCAGGAATGAGCTCAGGATTGCACAGGGGATAGAACAATCTTTTGGGACAAATAAAGGGTACCATGTTCATGTAATCAAGAGCAGAGATGTAGTAAATGCAGAGTTCTTCTTCACAAAGGTTTCCCGGTTGTTGAACCTTCATGGATATACAATCTCCAAGGTTGATATTGACGGGCTGAAATCTCAGGAGTTGCCTGAAACGGCAGACTCCACGGTTGCCTATGCAGTTGAGGAATCAACTCTTAAAAGTTTCCTAGGGGAAAAGATCAGGAGCATGGAATCTCCGGTGAGATACCTCATTTCTAACTCTGTGCTAGGAAAGATAAAGAATCTGGTCCTTGTTCTAATTGTCTCCGACCAGTTTTATTTCCATCTCAACATGGAAAATTTCAACGCAGAGGAAAAAAAAGAACGGCTTGAGAAAGATATCTCCAAAAGTGAAACGAGTTACAATTATAAAAAGGAAAACAACACTGGCTTTATCTTAATCGGATTGGCATTTTTGACATCTGCCGTCAATAATATTTTTGGGGCATACTTTGTGGCCTTTTTCGGGATTCAGACTGATACTCTGGCGATTTCTGCGCTGATTATGCTTCTTACGGTTATGGGTATCACAACAAGGGCTTTGACATTTGCATCAGAGAGCACAGTTTCCAGGCTGGCAACTGAAATTGGCATTATGGAATATGTCGGGTTCTTCGCTCTCGGGATTCTCTTCCTGTATCCATCCATACTTGGAAACTTGCTCTTTAACTTATCAGTGTTAACCGGAAACGGCAGATATCTGGACTTAATTACTCTTGTACTTCTGCTCGTTCCTTTGTCAAAATACTCACTTATACTGGGTCTGAACCACGGTAGGTTACCGATATATCTCGCACTGGCTGGAACAGCAATACTCGCATATGCTGTATTGATCGTTAATAATCTCCTTCCTCCCCCGTTTTTTAATGTTGCTGTTGCTCCTACCTTCCTTATTCCGTATTATAGCCTTGGATTTGGTTTACCTACCTATTATCTTCCACCATTCGTCAATCAATACTTCTATCTTGTAAATTACATTCCATTTTCTGGCAACATTCTTCTGGCTTTATCCTACTTCCAATCTTACAGATTTAAGATCAAATGATAATCCCATAGGGCGATTTCTAAAAATGTGGATGTGTGAGTCAAGATGCCAGGGTAGGTTGTGGAAATAATCAATCGCCGTTAAACTTGACTGCCAGAGATGTATGTTAAATCGGTTGGTGATGGTTGATAGACACAGCCAGGATCCTCCGCCAGTGGATCATCGTAATATGCGAATGCTCTGGCTCTGGACCCGCCACACAGAACCTTGAACTTGCATTCTCCGCATTTACCTTTCAATTTTTTCTTGGTTCTTAAATCATTTATAAGCTCGTTTTCTCTGAATATCTGCGCAATGCCGGTCTGCTTCACATTACCGCATGAGAGTGGAAGAAAACCTGACGGTGACACATCCCCGTTTTGGCTGATGAATAAGATGCCCTGCCCAACAGGGTGCGAAGCGCGATGTGTCTTACTGCTTTCACTCAGGTCGTGTTGTGGCCCGAAAATATTTGCAGTTTCGGAAGAGAGATATCTATATAAATCGGTATCGGGCGGAGCAGTGCCTTCTGCCATCTGTATCTTAATCCGTTTGAAAACAGGTGATTCAACGGTTCTCACAGTTAACCCATATTTTTCAAGGGAAGCAAGCCAGAAATTCACATCCTCGATCTGATCCGACGTCAGATCTTCTTCATAAAGCCCCCTCCCAGTCTTAATGAGGAAAAACAGTTCCCATGTCTTAACTCCGGAATCCACGAGAAACTTGGAGATGTAAGGCAACTCAGTAAGATTTCTTTTCATAATGGTTGTGTTAACCTGAACAGGAATGCCTGCTTCCATAACATCATTGATCAATGCCACAGTAAGTGAATGTGATCCAGGGCTTCTTCTCAACCAGTCATGCGAACCGCCAAAATCTCCATCAAGGCTCAAGGAAAGAGATTTTACGCCACGATTCTTGATAAACCTGAGAAAATCCCGAGTTAGAAGAGGAGACGCAGACGGGCTCACGGAAAACGGAATGCCTAATTTGTGAGTGAAGTCGATAATGTCACGCATTCGATCCCGCATAAGCATATTCCCGCCCGTAAATATGACCATCGGATACGGTTTACCGAACTCCAGAATGCCTTTTATAGCATTTGTGATCTGTTCATAGCTTAGCTGGTCAGGCAATGGATTTTCCTGAGATGAGGCTCTGCAATGCCTGCATCTGTAATCACAAGCAACAGTGGTTTCAATGAATATCAGGGATGGTTTGGAACCGGAATTTACCGGATTAGAATCCAAAGTCATTACAAAAGTAACTTATCTAGTGATTTAATCGGTCTCCCTAATATGTTATAGATGCAAATGCATTGGACTGCAACATGACTTTCTTCACCGAGTTGGGAAAATTTGAACTAATTGAGGCAATTAACCATACATGGGAATAGATTGTGAATCTCTTGGAAGCATAGTTGTTCACAGAAAGAACGGTGAGCGAAATGAAATCGATCACGACACCACCGTGAGAATCTGCCTTCAGGCTCAGGAAGAAGGCATCGGGCTTGATGAAATAATTAAGAGAACGATTTATCCAGACATCAAGCTTCTCAGACTGAAATTCTAAATTATGTGCTGGAGTGTAAAATCATGGACATTGGTATATTTGGAAGAAATAACCCAGTCACCCGGTTTATTGAGGAGCTTCTGAAAAATAATGGAATAAATGTAACAGTGCTGACTGATAATTCTATTGAAAACGCAATTCGCCAGATAGGTGGCTTGGATTACCTGATTCTGAATCACTCCATTCCTGTAAACAGAAAGGTGATCGAATCCGTTCCGGTCAGGAGCAGGATAATTGAAATTTCGCCTGTGAAGACTCCGTACAAACAGTTTAGCGGAGAAATAACAAGTATCAGTCTGCTTAGAGAATCAGATGAAAATACGGTTCAGGATTACATGACCGTAATTTATGTGGATGACATTTCCGTTAAAGGCAACGAGGAATTTGTACGTGATATATTCCGAGGTTTCAGATTCCTGAAGATGGGCATTGAAGAACATGAACGCTTGGCATCCGAAATACTGGTAAAACCATATGTAATGGCACTCCTTTCAAGAAAGTTTTCCGATCTAGAATTCAATCCGTCAACAATCGAATATGAAAAAATCCTGAGCATCTCCAGAATCATCAGCAATCATAACATAGACGAGATAAGGGAGATTATCCGATACAATCCGTACTCCTCCGAAATCTTTGAAAAAATGGAAAATGACCTGAAAAGAGTGTGGAACGAGCTTTCATTTTATTAGGAAACCGGCAAACATTATTTATGATGCCTTAATGACTCCCTATGCCTGCAGGTTTTCAGAGAACTCTCAGACTACCGGATGCAATAATGATCAACCTAGGGGCTATAGTAGGAGCAGGAATTTTTGTAATTATTGGAATTTCAGTGGCAAGCGCAGGGCCTGCCGTTCTGATCTCAATACCTCTTGCAGGCATCGTTGCTATTTTTACGGGCATATGTTTTTCGCAAATTGCCAGACATGTTGACAAAGAAGGAGGCGTATACGAATATGGGAAAGAGAGCATATCTCCATATGCCGGTTTTATTGGTGGCTCCTTGTGGACATTCGGAAACATCACTGCTTTGTCAGCAGTCTCGATAAGCTTTGGGGGTTACCTTGATGCAATGCTTAACTCCAGGTTCCCCGTAATTTTCATTGGCGTTGCAATCATAACAGCTTTTGCGGTATTGAATATTCTCGGTATAAAGAACTCAGCCAAAATGCTCAGAACCATTGTGATAGTGAATATTGCAATCCTCCTGATTTTCACAGTATCCGGTTTTTTCTTTTTTCATCCTTCCCATTTCTCAAATTTCTTTTCAAAAGGTTATTCCGGGATTATTTCCGGTGGTGCCATAATATTCTTTGCGTTTGCCGGATTTTCTAGAGTTACAACGGTCTCAGAAGAAGTTGTTGATCCAGAAAAGACCATACCGAAAGCGATAATCATCTCAATAGTCATTTCAATGGTGCTTTATTCAATGATTTCTATTGCTGCAATAGGCCTTACATCCACAGCCTCACTTGCAGATTCCAATTCACCTCTTGCCCTGGCCGCCTCCAAAACTGGCCTTACTGAATTGATTTTCATAGTCTCGATGGGAGCGCTCATAGCCACATCGGGTGTAATATTGACAGGTATACTTGGCACATCAAGAGTTTTGTTTGCAATGGGGAGAGACGGCGAGATTCCTTCGGCGATTTCAAAGCTTGACAAATTCTCAACTCCGGTTGTCGCGATCATCGTTTCCCTGCTTCTCGCCATTGCCATGATGCCGGCTGCATCATTCGGGACAATTGTGGAATCATCAAACACCTGCATAATAGCTGCATATGCGATTATTAATTTAGCTGCACTGAAAATCCACGTAAAATACCGGAACGAGAAAAGAAGAGGATTATTGCACAAGGACTGGTTCTTTCTGATTCCATCGGCAGGAATTTTCACGATAGCTCTCTTCTTTGCCTTCCTTGGAAGAGAGAGCATGGAGATTGCCTTCCTCGTATTCTTATCCGGTTCAGTCTATTACATTCTGAAATCCAGAAATTCACGAGACTCTGGCAACATTCCCAAAATAAGCAAAGTGAGGCTGTTCGGCAGAAGCAGGATGCAATGATCCCGTTTCGCGGGAACAGATACCGGATCTGATCAGTGATACGATTACGCGGAATTCAATGGTTGTATTGAAAAAGGTATGCTGAAATTCATAATTCAGCATCAGCCAAAGCAATGCGTTTCTGAACCCGGAACTGGCATTTTCAGGATTACAGCAGGGCAGTGACTCCCCTCCTGTACGATAATCACGAAGAGAGATTACAACTTTTTGACTGGAAATCAATTCAGTTTTGAGGACAATGTTTAATCGTGTTTAGCCCATGTAAGCCGATGAACCTCAACGATCTGATAGGTTTCAAAGTTACAGCATGGATTCTTAACCAGTCCCAGGAAAATCTGACTCCCGGTACCAAGATAGATGGCATATTGCAGGGAGTTGATCAGGGAACTTTCATTATCCTCAGAGAAAATGGTGAAACAGAGGAGTTCATAACGCTGCCTGTAGGACTCTGCCGTCTGTCCGCCACTAAACAAAAATCACTGTGAAACCTGATTCTCTTCAGCGATCTGTCTTCATTGGCTCGATCAGTTTCATAAGACCTTCAAAAATTTCTCCCCTTTTCAGGTCGGCATTCATGACACGGAATTTTGCAACAATCATTACTATGTATGTATTGAGTGTGGTTTCGTCAATTGAGACGTGTAAGTCTCCCTGATAATCTGCAAGCGACTCAACCAATCTAATTATTTTTGGCCTGGCGTCTTCGAAATTAATATACTTCGGGATCTCATATCTCGCCTTTACCACAATTCCCGGTTTCCGAATTATGACTGCTGACTGGACAATTATACCGTTTGGAAGCTTCACTCGATCTCCACTTGTAAGATCGAGCACCGTGTAGTTTATAGTGACATCAACCACCTTGCCCGTGTAAGCAGTGGCTTCTATTCTGTCGACGGAAAAATATTTCGGAAAAACAACCGGGAACGTTCCACCGTACTGCCACGTATTCAAAGTTACAAAGTCTCCTACCTTGAATGGCCGCACAATCGTAAGCAGTATTCCTGCAAACTGGTTTGCAAGAACCGTCTGGGAAGCAAGACCTATGATTACTGTTATTAATGATCCACCAAGAATTATTGAAGAAACGTTTATCCCAAGAGTACCGAGTACAGAAACCCCCAAGATAAAATATCCAAAAATACTTGCCAGAAAAAGTATGGGATGTATTTCTGAGACGCTGACAAATTTCTGCAGGTAGCGCCTGAGAAAACTCAGTATAATTCGGATTATCAGGTACAGTATTATAGCAACGAAAGTGGCGTTGACGAATTTTGAAAACTGGACAGGAATTATCGGGAACACAGAAGTGAGTAGATATACTATAATGAGCACTGATACCAGTAGCGTAACCATTCCTGCTACAGCCCTGAAAATCTTATTGCTCTTCTCACTGCGCATTATGTACTTTATGTTTTATCGTTAGTAAATTTTTTGCAAATCAAGGTAATTTTCAACAACGACTCTTTTCCCGTAAAGCGATTCTCAGGAGGAAACAAAGGCTCGGTGACATCCTCCGCAGACTTTACCGTGAATTTCGGGTCACGAGAGTTAAATCTAAGAAAGCTAGACCATGAAAATGGGATCCTTGAATTCGCCTGTTTCCGTTGACCTCATTTTCAGAGAATCTTGGGAGAAATACTCAATTGCGAGTGTGTTTCAGAGAAGATTATATCCGTGAACCTCATATAACTAATATTGGACGCTATGGAACCGCTTCTGCGCGGGGAGACCGACATACTGAACCCCTCGGACTATAATTACACAGTGAGTTTCATAGGCACAACTATGGCGGTTGATTCCAGATTCTATGATTCCGTGACCAGCATAAACCTGATCGCAGAAGAACTGGGCAGGGACTTCGAGATTGTCGTTTCTCATCCCCCACCTGACGAAGCTTCCAGGGAACTCCTCAGGAAACTCAGGAAGGATTACCATAGCATTATGTTCATCGAACACGACCTGACCGGATTTGGTCAGGGAAAACGTATTTCGTTCCAGGGTTCTTCAGGAAAATTCATTGTCCCTTTCTGTACCTCAATTATTTATCCTATCAGTTATGCTGATATCCTACATAATTTTCTTCAGTTTAAGCTTAAAAGGCTGTATTATTCCGAGCTCCCGCTGGTGAGCCGTGAAATCGTGCAAGAGGTGGGTGGATGGCGGGATCTTCTCAACGGAGAGGACATAGACCTTTACTCCAGGATTTCCACAAACTATGGTTTATTTGCCTGTCCCACAAATCTACTTGGCAGGGACGATCTGACACGGAGAAAAATACTCAGTATACGGGAAAGCGCTGAGGGAACTGAAAACAGTGTAAGGGAAAGATACCGCCTATTGAGGGATTTAATCATATCCTGTAATCACACTTTTTCTGACATAATGGAACTCGCCAGGATACAGGGATCACCTGAAAGCAAATCCGGTTTGTGGCTTTTATTCCTTTCATTTCTCGGATCAAAATTTTCAAAAATCAAGCCCATCAGTTACAGCAGAAATAATTTTGTTATATTGATGGAATCTGTCCTGGAATCCTTAGTGCTGAGGGAGTATTTGAAGCTTACAGGGATGAGCGGCAACGTGATTCTGCAAATAGATGAGCCATACATCCGGTTTTTAACGTCAAAAAGTACCATGTTCCAGGAGATGAAAGATTCGCTGGCCTATTTCCTCAAGGACCAGAAATGATCCAGTCTACGTTAATTGTGTATATTATTTGCTATTCTACGAGTTCTGTATGATAAATATAAAATATTCGGGCCGTCTATCTCGTTCCGCCATATGTCCGCAATAAGCATGCGTGTTGTGATTGTCTTAATTATCATTATCATGACTGCTTCTTATCATCCTATTTATGGAAATCTCCATTCTGGGGCTAATTCACAACACAGTGAGCCTAACAACAGTTTCAACAGTGCTTCTCCTTTGATTACAGGACAGGGGAACATCCAGAGCAGCACTCAGACCTTTTATTATGTAACATCCAACGTAACTATCCCGACTGGTTCAAAAATTGTGTTGCGGAACGAGAATATCGTGATTCAGAGTCTTGATCTGACAACAGTAGATTTTAACGTAAGCGGCACCCTCGAGATTGAAAATTCAACCATGTCAGTCTCCGGAGCCGATTACTCTGTTTCCAGGACTGCCGATATATTCTCCCACAGCGGGTCTAGAATTATAATCGAAAACTCTACGCTTGACTTTCCAGGTGTGCTTAATTTCCAGAACTCTACTATTAATATTGTGAATTCCACCCTGAATTCAACTCTGACCTCATCTTCATCCCCATTCTATCAATCCCTGCTATTGACTGCAAACAATTCATACCTGAATATCTACAACAGCTCCATCTCAGGAGTTTATAACCAGAAACATACCTTCGAGTACGTCGGCGGTTCATTCTTCTGCAATTCGCCAGAATTCAGCAAGAATGAAGTGATACCCATGTCGATCCTCGGTTCAGAACCTGGCAATCCTGTCATCAACAGAATAACTGTATCAATAAACTACAGTGCCGGTGGTAACGAGAACTGGGATTTTCTCTGGATTTATCTGAAAAACAATCTCATTGAAAACTACTCATTACCCTATACTAACTCATCAAGTTACGTTGAATTGAACTTCACCATCACAGGAAGCAATCTGGAGCACAGGTTGAACTGGTTCAGCAACTCATCGAACTTCAGTCTGGTTTTACACAACGGTTATCCCAATGCAACATACCTGAACAATCTCACTGAATACCTCCACTCAAATGATACTGTGAGCCTTTACGGGCAAAATCTATACAACATCATGCTCAACAATAGCACACTTGCATCGTACGATTCCTCCTATGGGCTCAATTATGCAAATTTATCCGATGGTCCCGGTGAATTGAATCCCTTCAAACATTCTATCGTTGCACATAACAGCACATTGTACCTTGTGGATTCGACAATTTCCAACCAGACTGGCTATTCAAGCCCATTTTTTGTTTTGAATAATTCAACAGTATTTCTTTTCAAGGTGGTGAGGTTCAATTTCTTAAGTAATGGAATCGCTGTATCCAACGTTTTGTATAACCTTTCATGCCAGGACAGCGTCAACCAGGGTAACCTACAAAAATATCAGGATTTGATAAAAAGGGTCCTTTCCAACGATACAAAATATGGTTTTAATGGCAACAACCAGAATATGGAGATTCTGCTCTATGACTATTTCAACTCCACACCAACTCCAGAATATAGCGGGAATTATGCACTCAACACAGGAAATAGCCTGAATTATCTATCTATTACTCCCTTCCCGTTTCTGAGTTTGAAACAGATGAACCTTTCATACGAACTAAAAGTGCCTTATGCCGGAATAACAATATCCCGGTTGAAACTCACAGAAAGCGGTCCATCATATGTGATTGTTAATTATTCCGGAAATTCTATTCCCATACCTGAATCAGAACTTTCAGTTATGCTGTCAAATTCTACCTCTTCCAAGGTTTTAGGGGACTTCTTACTGTCTAATTTATCGGGGTCTAGGATGATAAACCTGACATTTACCATACCGGCCAACTTCTCACCGGGCAATTACCGGATTACGGTCGCATTGACAACGAAAGAAATGGCAGCGTTGAATAATTCCGGGACGATCCAGCAACCCGCGTACATATATTCTGGCACTGTTGTGAATTCAACTCCGATGAAGTATGTTTCATTCGCGGAAACCGGGCTGGGTAATGGACTCGTATGGGGTATCTCAGTTAACGGGACCTCGCATTACACCAATTCAAGCAGCCTGGGTTTTTATCTTATCAGATCTGCCAATGTAACTGTGATCGTACCTCCGGGCTATTCTGATAACATGGGTACATTCCCAGTTAATGTGTCCTCTTCTGATGACAATTATACAATAAAATTTACAAAGAAAACAGTAGAACTCACGGTATACAACCAGGGCCTGAAGCCTGGAGTGATCTGGTATCTAACTATTGATGGAATCAAACAGATGATTAATACTACTTCTTACACATTGATTCTTCCGCCTGCGGTATATAATTATGAAATAATGGATACGGGAAACTACCGTGTTGTTAACGGAACTGGAATAGTTAATATTTCAACTGGAAACTCGAATTTAACGGTGAAATCACTTGAGATAACTGGCATCATCAGCCTTTTGTCTCAGGGAAAAGGTTCCTATTTATTCCTGCTGGCGGTAGTCCTCTCCCCTGCTTCATTCCTCTGGTGGAGAAAACATAGCTGGCTTATCTGTTCCGACTGCAATAACACCCGAAAATCCAGAAGTGACTTATGCCCGGATTGCAGGATAACAGATGAAGTTGATTTGAACGTTTAACACTGAAGAAATCCGTGCAGAACAGGAAGACTCCGTTTATGCCAACAAATTCTAGGTGTTTAACGCATTATGATATATCATGCAATAATCATCACGATCTGCGCTGCAACCGAACTTTTGATTTGTCTTGCGGAGGCTAATATTTAATTATGGGAGTCTCGCTATTGGGATCATGATAGTTGCTGATGTTACCTTCTACCCGATCGGTGAAGGTGTTTCCGCTGGAAAGGCAATAAAGGATGCAATTACAAAGCTGAAAGAATCCGGATTGAGGTGTTATCCAAACAGCATGGCAACAGTGATTGAAGCAAAGAATTTGCTTTCGTTATTTTCCGCAATATCCGACGCTGAAAACTTCCTGGTTTCCCGAGGGTTCAAACGTGTGGAAACCATAATCAAGATAGACCACAGAATTGACATTGAAAACACCGTGGAAAGAAAATTAAGAGTTATTGGAGAGATTTCCTGAACTCTCCGGAGAGTTTGCATGAAAAAACCTGCACTTTTTATAGACAGGGATGGAACAATTAACCAGGACTGCCCTTACTGTAAAGATCCGGAGGATCTCCACGTGTACACTGACGCAGTCGATATTATTTCAAAATACGCCTCAAAAGGCTTTTTAATCATAATCATCACCAACCAGTCTGGAGTAAACCGCGGATATTTTAATGTTAAAGAACTGCAGGAATTCAATTCCGCACTAATACGAAAAGTGGCACAGATGGGTGGAAGAATTGATGACATCTTTTACTGCCCCCATACTCCTGAAGAGAAATGCGAATGCAGGAAACCGGAAACCGGCCTCATAAAGCAGGCCACAGAAAAGTATGAAATTGATATGGAGAACTCCGTTATGGTAGGGGATAGGGACGATATGGACGGAGAGCTTGCGCGACGACTGGGGATTAATTTTATTCTCCTTCGGCACTGAATTTCACACCGACGGAACTAATTCCGGTATGGTACTTTTTTCCCCGCCGAATCCAACCAGCATGATTTTTAGCAATTGAAATATGCTTAACTATAGAATGATTTACTACTGAAGCATTTAAATAAAATTGAGATATTTACCGCAGACAATGGTAGCATACAAATGGGTAGCATTATCCAACACAACAATTGGTATGTTGATGGCTGCAGTTAACGGCACCATCACTCTTATCTCACTTCCGGCCATATTCAAAGGAATACAGATAAACGTTTTTCAGGCAGGGTCTTTCGTCTATCTTCTCTGGATACTCATGGGTTTCAACATAGTTACTGCCACTCTACTTGTTACGTTTGGAAGGCTATCAGACATATACGGCAGGGTAAGACTATTCAATATTGGTTTCGCAATTTTTACTGCAGGATCTGTGATGCTTTTTCTGACACCTGGAACCGGCGATTTCGCCGCCTCACTGCTAATCTTATTTCGTATAATTCAGGGAATAGGGGCAGCATTTATTTACTCCAATAGTGCTGCGATATTAACTGATGCGTTTCCCGTGGAAGAGAGAGGCAAGGCACTTGGCATCAACCAGGTAGCTGCACTTGCCGGATCGTTCCTCGGGCTTGTCCTTGGTGGAATCCTGTCTGTTTATAACTGGAGATATGTTTTTCTTGTCAGTGTTCCAGTCGGAGTTGTAGGAACTGTCTGGAGTTTCCTGAAGCTAAAGGAATCGGCATTAACTTCCGAGAATCAGAAAATAGACTATATAGGTAATATTACATTTGGCGGAGGCCTTACCCTGGTTCTTGTGGCCGTAACTTACGGACTTCTCCCGTATGGAAACAGCAATTCAGGATGGAGCAACCCATTGGTGATAGCCGGAATGATTGCTGGGATTTCACTCCTCGTGGCGTTTCCCTTCGTAGAGAGAATAGTAAGCCAGCCTATGTTCAGAATGGAGTTATTTCGCATACGCGCATTTGCAGCAGGAAATCTGGCTTCATTACTCTCTGCTGTCGGGAGAGGCGGAGTAATGCTCATGCTTATTATACTTCTTCAGGGCATCTGGCTGCCTTTGCATGGTTACTCATATTCATCGACGCCTTTCTGGGCTGGCATATACATGATTCCCATGACCCTCGGTTTCATGGTCATGGGGCCTTTATCCGGAACACTCTCTGATAAACACGGCGCCAGGGTTTTATCCACTGCGGGAATGGTGATCACAGGGGTATCATTCTTCATTCTCACTACTTTCAGTTATAATTTCGGGTACATACCGTTCGCCATAGTTTTATTTATGATGGGTGCGGGGAACGGCATGTTTGCCGCGCCTAACACAGCTGCAATAATGAATTCTGTACCTGCTGAATACAGGGGCGCAGCTTCCGGAATGATGACTACTCTCAGAAACGCGGGAATGACTGTCAGCCTTGGACTATTCTTTACGATAATCATCTTTACTCTGCAGCAGAATCTTCCATCTGCGTTTAACGCAGAACTCTCAATACTGAAAATTTCGTTTCTCAACCAGATTTTCGATTCAACTCCACCGACTGTTGCAATATTCTCAGCTTTCCTTGGCATAAACCCCGTATCTTCCATACTTGCCGGCCTGCCGTCATCTCTTGTCTCGCGGATACCCCCTGCTGCACTTATCACAATACAAAGCAGAACATGGTTCCCCACTACTCTGGCTCCTGTTTTCATGGGTTCCCTCAAGGTTGCTTTCTATGCGGGAATGATCCTTTCATTTGTTGCCGCTTTTATTTCTATGCTCAGGGGAGGGAGGTACATCGACAGTGGCGCACTTTATGTTGCCAAAATAGGTGAAAAGACAAGTGATCTTTTATCTACCAGTAATGATGCGAGTACTGCTGAGAATTCAATGTACCACGATATGGGTGATACAAAAAATAGCCCAGTGATTTCAAGCCAGCATAATGCCAATTCCAGCACAAGGGATGAAGAGAAATGAGCGGTACGCAGAAAGAGACGAGCTTTGAGATATGGAGACTGGTGACTTCAATATATAAAATATGGCACAGACAGGTAGAAAAAAAACTTATGGCTGAGGGAATGTCAATCATGGAATTCAGGATGCTAAAGTCCCTGAATGAAAAAGGGCCACAACCGATGGTAAAATTGGCCGAGGCAAACATGATCTCACAGGGATGGGTTACAAACCTCATTGATCGTCTGGAGGAGAAAGGATATGCGCAAAGAATCAGGGATCAGCAGGACCGGAGAGTGATCAAGATATCATCAACAGGAGAGGGATCCAGTTTTTACAAGGCCATCAAGGAGGTTCACGAGAGATTCATAATGCAAACATTAAAATTCATGGATGAAAAAGAATGTAAGGGGTTAATTGAGACATTACACAAGATCGAGGATCAGCTGATTACGGTATTTAATGAAATTAATGACTAGGCTGTCAGATAAGCCTTCTCTTCCCGACACACTACCACATACTATCTGGTAAACCTTTTCAGGCATAATGTTTAATCCACGAATTTGGATATGGTGCGGAAGTGTTTGCACAGAGGTCCCCGATCATAATTATTCAGAACGTAATTGGGGCAATATTTGGATATGTTGGGCTATTCTTCATTCTCAGGTATGTTGGAAGCAGTGCCTGGGGATTTGTGGCATTCGGTATCGGTTTTGTTGGAATCCTCTCCCTATTCGGGGATCTCGGTTTCTCGACTGCCCACACAATCAAGATATCGGAAGGGGAAGATTTGGGGGTATGCAATGGGACATTTCTTTTCATTAAGTTGATACTTGGGGGACTTTTTGTCGGTTTAGTCCTAGGATCATTGCAATTGTGGACTGTGGTCTTACATCGTGGTTTCGAATCTCCTGTTGAATACTGGATCATACTTTCACTAATTCCATATTTCTTTTTCCAGAATTTCATTGGGTTCACTACAACATATTTCAGGGCAACCCTGAAATCAATGAGAGCATCTATCCCTCCACTGATAGAGGCAATGGTGCGCAATTCCCTTTTCATTTCTCTGGGAATCGTAATGTACCTTCATTTACCATTCATAAATCAATATTATGCCACCCTGGTTATTTCATCAACATACAGTTTTTCCTATACCGTTTATTTTCTTGTATCCGTTTTTCTCGGTAGACCGTGGAATGTAAAACGCCCGACCAGAAGAATGTTAAAGTCGTATTCTACACTTGCCCTGCCATTGATGTTTGTGGCATCGGTATCTGTTATCAGTGGAAACATAGATAAGGTGTTTATCCAGTTCTTCTGGCATGCGAATCCCACTGGAGCTTTCTTTACCAGCCAGCAGATTTCATCCCTGATAATAACACTGGGTTCATCGCTGACCGTATTCTTTCTCCCTCTTCTTATCAGATACGAGAAGAATCACGGCAAAGACGTTCACAATAAATCAGTTTTTGAATTTGAGAGGTTGAGTTCCCTTTACATATTGCCTTTTGTAGTTGCAATGGCCATACTTTCACCTTACGTACTTAACATCTTCAGCGCTGCATATCTTCCGTATGGGCTGATGCTAAGCCTGCTCTCCCTTAGGGCATATTTAGGCGTCATAAATGCCCCATATATCTCCTCCATAGTGAGTCGGTCAAGAACAAAGTTAATTGCCACTATTGATACAGTCATGATTTTTCTCAACATTGCCCTGATCTCAGTTTTTGTTCCCCCTTCGGTATTAGGGCATTCTTTCCTGTCATTGGGGGCGAATGGAGCAGCAGTCTCTATACTATTGGTCACAACGGTTTCTTCTGTAATTTACAGAATTGTCGTCATGAAGATGGAGGGTATTTCTGTTAATTTGGGTATTATCAGGCACGCAGTTCCTGCCGCTATGCAATCCCTGATGATTGTCCTGGTTATGCAATTCGTGATCCCTAAGAGCTTCATTGTGCTGGTGGGGTTGACCCTGTTGTCTTTCGCTGTCTATTTTGCCGTCGCAATCGCAATCCACGAGACAACTCCCGGCACACTTCTGGAAATATTGAAGAATTTCAGTCCATCTGCCCTGGCACAAAGATTTAAAGATGAGGGAACGGAAACTGAGGATCACATGACTGACTTCGGTAGACCGTAAAAAAGGTTATTACTTCTATTTCAATGCATTCCTGTTATGCCAATCTATGAAGTGGATGAGCACGAACTGATGAAAGAAGACTCCACGCTGGTAGAAGGAGACGCTGAGATTCAGGACGGGACACTATATCTCACAGACAAGAGGCTCATTTACGAAAAAAAAGGGGCGAGAAGCATCCTGAGGGCTGCACCTGCTAAGACTTACATGGATGTCAGGCTGTATGATCTGAAAAATATTTCCGCTGCAGTCCCAATGCTGAGAATTTTCACCAGGAGATTTCTCACTGTAGAATTTGAACTGGATGGGCAGTTAAAAAAATATGATTTCGTTCTGAGTGATCCAAAAAAATGGAATGACGAGATCATGAGATGGGTCAGCGATGCCAGAAGACACAAAGAGGATGATGACAGGCGAAGGGCCGATGAACAGCACAAGAAAGAGGTGGAACTCGCAAGGGCAAAATCCTCAAAGGTGCATGTTGGAATGGCTTATTTCGAGGCTACAGGCAAGAAGAATGCCAAGGGCAAACCAAAAAATATAGAAGTTGAGGACAAAAACCAGTATCTCCCACACGAGGATCCGGCATTGAGCCCGAAACACATAGCGTATTTATGCGATAGTTGTGGGTCGGAGTTAACTCCTGCAATGAAATTCTGCCCCAATTGCGGAAAGAAAGTGTAAGATTCCAGGTCTGTGGTTAATACATCTTATTCAATACTGAATTCTTCAGATACTGGACTACTTCATCAACATGGGCTTTCATCCTGTCTCTCGCTTCTTCAGCTTTTCCCGTTTCCATTGCCCTCAAGACATCCTCATGCTCGTTTATCTCTGAGATGCGCCGGTCATAACTGCTGAAAAGGGTAGTTCGGATCACCTTTAATTTAAGCCGGATGTTCGAAGTGTATTCTGCGATGTAACGGTTTCCGCTAGCTGATGCTATAATGGAATGAAATTTTCCGTTCAGATCAGCCAGTTTGATCGGTTCAGGATCAGGCAACTGATTCTGTTTTTTAATCAGAACAAGAGCTTCGCGCAGCTTGGCCATGATTTCAGGGGTCATCTTAAGGGTTGCAAGGTAAGCGGCTTCTGATTCCAGAAGGCCACGTATCTCGTAAAGTTCCAGAACTTCCTGCTCATCAAGATAGATAACATTGTAATACCTCCCGTTCCTGAATACCAGCCCTTCAACTTCCAACTGAACCAGGGCTTCGCGAACCGGGGTTTTACTCATGTTCAGGCTGGTAGCCAGATTGTCTGGACTTATAGACTGTCCCGCTCTGTATTTCCCGTTGAGTATTCCTTCAAATATGTATTTGTAAGCGGTTTCAGTCAATGTAAGCCTGTTTTCACTTTCTTCCTTCATTTTCATGTCCCCCATTGAGACTTGTCGAACACCAACGTGAATGATTGCCACTGTCCGGTTTCGACGTTTTTAACCTGTCTGCCGGTCTGTCATCCTGACCAAGGACTTATATCATCCCTTGCCTAAAGAGGTAATTCGATGGCTGCTTCGGTCAGCATATATATTGCGTAAAAATATGCAATGAATAAAGTTTTGTGTTTTTGTTTCGTTATAATAACGATATTTTGAAGGTAATTCATGTTCGATGTCTTTGATTCATGCTATCGAGGACAGTCTCCGCTAATAATCTGGTGCAGAGCCGAAATCATGGTCAAATCCAGTCCCACAGGTCACTGTCAATGTCTGTGACTCTTTCGAGGAACAATCGGTTTCCCTCTTTTTCAGCAACTTTCATGACGACTTCTACATAATCATTTGCCTGCACCTTAGGCATAAAATTGTCCACAAGAAGATAGTTATCCTTGTAATTGAGAAAATATGCATTCCTCATAACCGGTTTATCAAAAGCAAGCTTACGTATTTCCATCAGGTATGGATTTTCACTAACGAATTCATAGATGTTATCGGTCTCAGGAATAGAATAGTCGGAGTATTCCGGAGGTAGTTTCTCATTAGTGTAAATCATGATTTTAAGGGGATTACCACTCTTGTTCTGTATCTCTCCAATGCAGTCGAAGTCGGCCATCGCTCTTTCGTAATCAGCTAAATTTCCCTCTAATCTGATAGCGTATGAAACCACAGTAATCGGAAAAATGCTGTTCAATTCCTCCAATATCTTTGTTATTCCGGGGCTTTTGCCTAAGTAATCCACAATTAGTGTTCTGTCTTTTGATCCCATCTCGAAAATAATGTCTGAAATTAAATTCAGGCGTGAATTATGGAACCGGAAATCTATGAACAGGCGCCCTTTCCTAGCACTCACAGCATTTAGTGAAACGGTTTTTGTATTCGCGAGGCGGGACAGTATTTCAACGGATTTGTTATCACTGAGATCTTCCTCAACAATGAAAGCGTAATCTGTTTCTCCTGCTTTCATTCCCCTAAGTAATACTGGAAGGTCTTTTTCAAAACCCTTTTTTTCAACTATGTAAAGGAATTTTGAAAGATCGACGCGAGAATCGAGGAATGCAGGAACATTGAGGTCATGGTTTTTCGTGAATTTTAAAAATGGCGTATCGAAAGCTAGCGAAAGAATACATCTGAAATCCAGACGCTGATCTATGTCTTTTATTTTCACTGCAAGAACATTTTATAGACCATATATTAACATTCGCACAGAAATATTTGAAAACGAACCGTTTTAACTCAAGTTTTATTGTTCAGCTTCCCCACAGAGTAGAATAATTTATATTATATCGTGAATTAATATTCGATGGAAAGAAAATGCAGCAATTGCAACATTGATATGCAACCTGTAGGAGATATGAAATTCCGCGTTGGAGGTTATTCCGGAATTGGTGGAATGTTTCTCGGAGGATGGAATCAGCTGGCAGAATCAACACAGACTTTTTCACTGTTCAGATGCCAGCAGTGCGGGAAAGTAGATTTCTATGAACACGGAGCAGGAGGTTCTGGAGACGGCAATGAGAAAAAGCATCGCTTCCTTTGACCTTATCCGAATATCCTTATCATTTTTCCAGAGACAATAACTTTTTATATGATGTTGTAAATAAATTTCTGTGAAGAAATGGATGACAATAAAGAAAGAGCCTTCAGAGTTCCCGCAGTACTGCTATTTGTGGATTTTCTGATAACTGTCTTGATTCTCTACACAGATCATAATCTTCAGACTGATTTCGGAACAACCAGCCCCTACTTTATCCACTGGTATGGTTTACTGATAACTGGAATTGCGGCACTTTGCGGATCCATAATTATCTTTGCAAGACCGGGGAGGAAAACACTTACTGCAGGTGCTACAGGCACCCTGATATTGTTTCTTTTCCTTATTGGTGACGTTGCTACATATCAGATGGTTGGTTTCACAACTCCCGTTCAGTTTGCCACATATCTCTTTGGAATATCTGCTTACCCCCATTCATTGCCGTATGTACCGGGATTGTACGACATTCTGGTTATATTCTATCTGATTAGCGCAATAGCTGGGTTCAGTTACCGTCACAAACTCTAGCTATTTTTGGCATAGCTTAAAATTTCAATTTACAGATACTGGAGTCATCGTGAAAGTAACACGCGGCATAACCATTCTGCTGATTTTGTCCGGTCTCCTTCTTATATCAACAGCTTTTTCTTTTTCGCTGAATGCGGCCGGGACAAATGAAACACATCTCTCTGATCAGAAGATGGTCATCACCGTAACACCGTCGCAGATTTCAGTCCCAACTGTAGTTGCCAGTCACATACCTGTAAGGATCACCGTGACAGGACCTGATATTACGAGTCTTCAGATATACGGAGAATCCAGTGCAGGCAACCGGTTAGTATATTCAGAAGCATTCTCTTCCAGGCCTTATTATCAGATATACCTGCCAATACCGGATAATTTGATTAGCCCTTCTGTAAATTTGGTGATTGTCATTAATCACAACGTAACCTTTACAGTTCCCATCACCTTTTCTCCGGAAATATCGCCGATCTTTTCTGATATTTCTCTGGTAGTTGGCATTACACTCTTTCTGTCAGGAGCCTACTTATACCCTCCATTAAAGGGTTTTAGATACTGGCTATTGCTGCCACCCTTCATTTTACTCAGCATGCTGTTCGGGCAAAGATACGATATGTACTACATGATTGCGGTGGGGTTGAGAATACTGGATGGCGTGAATCCTTACCTGGCATCTCAAAGCACCCTGCCTGGCCTGCAATACGCATATCCTCCCGGTTTTGTACCATGGAGTGCTTTTTCTGATTATATAGTTTTCAGAATCACTAAAATGAGTTATCCCGGTGTAGCAACACTGAACTTTATCGGAACTCAGTACGGTTCGTTATATGGCGTCTGGAGAAGTCTTGAGGGGACAAACCTGCTTCTCCTGTACACAATTATAAAATTGCCCATGGTCCTCTCCTTCTTCTGGAGCTACAGGACATTAAGGCAGGTAAATAACAAGGTTTCTTGGAAACTATGGTTCCTGAATCCAATAGCTGTCGTTGTCGGTATTTTATGGGGGCAAATTGACATAATCGCTGTGGCATTTATGCTTCAGTCGATCCTGTATTTCAGATCAGGAAAAGAATTTTCAGCAGTTTTATTTGCAGGAATTGGTGCGACGGTAAAGGTTTTTCCCGCGTTGCTGATTCCCTACCTGCTGATCAGGTCCAAACACCGGAAATCAGCAGCTCTTGGCATATTACCTGCCATTGTTTTTACGCTGGCAATGTACGCTGTCACAGGCAACGTTGAAAGTGACGTTCTTCATCTTTTCATTTCAAGAGCCGTTCCAACATTTAATGGGATTTTCATTGCAAATGGCTTGACATGGCAGGTTCTGGTGACAGATCTCGGCTTCACGACTTTTCCGTCCCTCTTCACGTACGTATTCATTCCAGTCTATTTCTTGCTGCTCTTCCTTTTTACAAGAAGAAATGTGATCCCGGAATACTTCTTTATCACTGTCCTGTTTCTGTTCTTTCTCACCTATAATCTGGTAAACCCACAGTATTTTATCTGGATAATTCCACTTCTCCTCATGACGGGTGAAAATAAGTCTGCAATAGTTCTCTCTGCTATTTCTGGCTTATATCTTTACCTCATGTATTCTTTTGCCTATTTCATTAACCCGCAAATATCATGGAACTACGCTTCAAGCATCCTCGGACAGTTTGAATCCCTGAGGCTTTCAATAACCTCATCAGAATATGTCGCAATGACGATCGGTTTGATCTCAGCCGCAATCTATCTCACATACTTCCTGAAATTTCTACGAACCTCAGCAATAGGAAATAAGAGTACTGCGGTTGAACATTGATTGGATACGAAATACAATAAACCAGCAGTCACGCTTATCTGGAAATGCAAGTCAAGTTAAAATGATATAATTTTAATTTATTGTTGCGTATTTTTAACAAAAAACCCTTATATTATAATTAAACTAAGTATTGCTGACTGGAAACATAGGCTGTTGACAGGCGGCAGGCTAGCGATCAGCGTTGAATCAATTCTCTCTCGAGACTGGCTTCGAAATCAGAAACTTGAAACTCGAGAGGGCAAAGATTTTCCTAAATCATTTTGGACTCAAAGGCATCAAATTTGCGGGTGTTTCAGGTTCAGTGTCTTACACTCCAGTCGAATCTGACGATATCGACATTTTCATAATCTCCAGCAACGGAAAATTATGGCCGGTACTGTTGCGTGCCTTTGTATTAAGGCGAATGCTTGGAATGGATGACATCTGCATATCTCTCACAATGGATGAGAAATTTGCTGATGAGATGTTTTCTCAAGAGGGCGATTATCTTCTTGCTTCAGATTCATATCACGTGATTCCACTGATAGGAAAGAACTACTATGACAGCCTTCTCTCAAAAAGCCCATTCATCAGGAGTTATATCCCACAATGGCGGTCAGAGAGTACGCTGGTAGACACGAATACCGGACCGTCAGCGCATATCCTCAACGTGCTGCTATTCATGATTCTGGCACCATTTATCTACATCAAGACAGCGAGAAACGAGAAAAAGTCAGTTTTAAAAGTTGGAAACGAAGGAAGATACAGGGCAGTGCTGGGAATACACAAATTCTACCTGGACACACAGAAATATCATGACCTTAAGGAGAAGTTATCCGGAGGGCGGCATGCATGACGAGTTCTGCCATATTCTTCTCGTATTCGTCACAGAGGGATTTCAATTCCATTATGGATAACCTGGAGAAGTACAATGTTGACAAGGTTATTCTAGCAGTAGGGGGCCGGCTTAACCTTGAATCCAACTCAGGTAAACTGAACAGCCGGAGAATCACTTTGCTTTATGAGGAATCGCGGCTTGGAAAGAGCAATTCACTGAATCGCGCAATAGAGCATGTGAAAGGCGATTTCACATACATTATATCCGGTGATGTTAGATTTGAACCCGATATTTTTTCAAAGTGTGAAGAGAGATTCACCGGGAATGTCGGCATGGTAATACCTATGGTGGAACCATATGCGCCGGAAAACTTCGCTGAGCGTATCGGGAGTGTCATGTGGCATGTACGCGATGTATTCCTTGACTATATGCAAAACCATGGCAGATTTTTTTCCGGCGGTGAATTTCAGGCGGTACGCAATCCAGTGAAGATCAATTTTAAGGACATTGTTAATGACGATGAATTCCTTTGCCACCATGTTTACAATTCCGGTCTCAGGATTCTTTATGACCGTCAAATTGTGGTTCGGAATTTTGTCCCTGATAGATTACCTGAACTGTTTCAACAGAGGGTCCGAGTAAATTTCGGACACTATGAATCCAGGAAATTCAACAATGTTCATTGTTCCCTGAGCCTGTTGGTCTCAGAGGATTTCCGGTCAGCATGGAATGTGTTATTACACTTCATTAAACGATATCCAAGAGATTCACTTTTCATATTCTTTTCCGGAGCAGTGGAAGTTCTATCGCTGATAAAGTCCAGACAGGCATTTAGGAGGGGAACGAAACTTAATGTCTGGAAAATCGTGAACACAAGGAAAGATGGCCAATGATAGCGGATCATGTTACTCCTGCAAGTAAAATTAATGGAGATGATGTTCAGAGCTTTGATTCTTGCGGCCATAAAGGAATAGATGTGATTGTTCGCACATTCAATTCAGACAGATATCTGGAATCGTGCCTATCAACTGCCCGTAAATTCCTGCAAGTTAATCGCCTGTTGATAGTGGATCACAATAGCACTGACATGACCCTTGAAATAGCGAAGAAGTATGGGGCCGAGATATATCAGGAGGATGTTGGGCTGGGATTTGCTACATCCAAGGCAATAGAAATGGCTGGGACAGAATACCTGATTTTCATTGACAGTGATGTGACAATAACAAGGAAAGATTTTCTGGAAGAGGCTTTTAAACTCATGAGAAAGAAAAATACCGGAGCTGTAGTCGGATCGGCAAAAGGGCACATTTTCCATTATGGTATACCACTTGGGCTCACTCTTATGCGACTGGATCTGGCTAGATCGATACTTATCCCTGCGAACATTGAGGGAAGGGAGACTTTTTTCATACAACGTAAATTACGCGAAAATGGGCTTAAAGTCAGGTATGTCAGGGATTCCATGGAACACAATTCAGTCTACAGAAGATACAGATACTGGCCTGAATGGCAGGGAGCCCAGATCAGGATAACTGCGGGCTTAAACCCACGGGAGGTTTTATATTCATTTCTCGTAGTCTTCCTGATGCTGTCCAATTCAAAGAAGCTCAGAAATTTACTATATACGCCTGTTTTCCAGGCGAAACTCCTTAATGGCTTCCTCAATCCGGAAAAATGGCATCACATGGATAGAAGGCAGGTAAAGATTAGACACACTCCAGCAAAAGGTAAGGTGGCTAAATGAAGATATATTCTGAAAGATTCCTCATCAAGTACCTGTTTTCCAACTTCGGTCTCTGTCTTGGCGTCGATACAAAGAAAACGTCCTTCCTGTTCCTGATATCGAAGGCGGGGATTATAATGAGACGTCGTCCTGTGGGAGACAAAATTGTTGAAAACCTGAATTACGAGATTCCGGAAATTCACGCAGCAATATTGACTGAAAAAAAGACACTGTAAACAACACCCTAAACTCGATTTTCTTATTTACGAACAAAAGAAACAAGAAAATGATCACCAAGCATAGTCAATGGCCAGATTTTTCCTACTTTCCTGTCAATATTCTTCAACGTGTCAAATTTTCGATCGAATTTATTCACATATTTCACGAAATTGGATGGTGGAATCAACACCGGCAGGCCTTCTACAGACTCAACAGTGAAATGTCCGTCAAATAACCTAAGGAAGTGCGGAAGAGTGTAAGCATAAGTGTCAACGCAGAATCTTGACTTTCCTTCAGGTATCAGATTGTGCAGCCTGGCAAAGGCATACTTAATCTTAAATCTGAGGAGATAACCCATGATTTCGAATGCACAGAGTTTATTATAAACTGCAACAACCATCTTTCCTCCTGGCTTGAGAGCCCTGTGTGCCAGTTCAGGCAGGAAATTGATATCCGGTTCGCAGTTTAATGCTCCGTAAGTGGAATATATTCCGTCAAAATAATGATCGCCGAATTCGTCCAGGACTTTCCACAGTTCACTGGCCCTGAGTTTGCGGGTCTTCAGCCTGGTTTCCACTCCACTGGTTCTGGCCTTGTCCTCCAGAACATCCAGCATTCTTGTTGAAATATCAATTGAAACAATCTCATGGCCAGCCTTCAAAAGTTCTATCGTCTCAGTTCCAGTGCCTGAACCTATTTCAAGCAATTTGCCTGATTTTGCGAATGAATGTGTCATCGTGGCAAGTGAACGTTCCCTGAGAAGTGCATTTATGGTGTTGCCAAAGATATGTCTGTCGTATTCGTTTGCAATTGAATCAAATTCCGATTCCAGCCACGTATAATAATTTGAAATGGCATCAAGCCCCGTAATATTTCCCGCAGGATTCAGCTTAATTACTCTGGAATAACCGGAGTACCAATCGGAAACTTTTGACTGACCATATTTATGTATAAATTCCTGGAAGACTTTATTACGTTCATTCTGGTCTGTTACGAGCTTTGCATCGGTTTCGAGCCTGTTGCCTTTAACTTTTACTGAAGCCTTTCCATGCCTGAGAATATATGATGGCCATCTCGCTGCATATCCCGATGAAACAAGATATATGATATCTTCCTGCCTGACGTAGGCGAGTGGGGTTTCTCCGTTCGCGGTTTCAAGCATCAGGTGGTCAGTCACGGTCTCTCCACTTTTCATCAGAATAACAAATAACGGTTAAGTGAATTAAAAATCTTTGGAATTTCTGTTATGGTTGACTTCATCTCCCGGCTCTACTGGGGATTTTTCACTAACGAGAGTTAAAAAGTTGTGTAAAAAAATGTGTTTCTTGGGAAAATAGTTATTGATCAGATTTCAGGTAGGCAAATGTCAAAACAAACATTTATTGAGAATATGGATCAGGCTTTCATGAGAACAAGACCAAATGCCATGTCATCTTACGGTGTAACCGCATCCTCAAGCCTGCAGGCTTCCCTTATAGGATCCAGGATAATAGAGGAAGGCGGGAATGTTGTTGACGCCGCCATTGCCACCAGCGCTGCTCTTTGCGTTACACAGAATAACCTTTGCGGCCTGGGAGGAGACTTGTTCGCACTCATAAGGATCAACGGTAAGTCCATCATGGATTACAATGGCAGTGGACGGGCCGCGAAATCAGCCACAATCCAATATTACGAAGAGCTTGGGCTTAAGAGCATTCCTCAGAGAGGAGAGCTTTCGGCAATCACTGTGCCAGGCATCGTCCACGCATGGGGAATTATCCATAAAAATCACGGGACAATGGAATTTTCGGATTTACTCAGACCTGCTCTGAAACTTGCAAAAGGGGGATTTCCGATCACTCATAATTATTCAAAATCTGTTGAGGTCTCAGCGCCACACCTTGAAGAGTACGGATGGGGTAAAATTTTTAAGCCGAACGGCAGATTTCTTGAACCGGGGGCAATATTCAAACAGCCTGATCTTGCTACCACTCTGGGTGATCTGATTTCTGAAGGACCGGATGCCTTCTATTCCGGTCATCTGCTTGATCGGATATTCAAGGGGCTCCGGAACCCGGGAACGCTATTCGAAGAAAATGATTTCAAACAGCATAAGACCACGGTAGAAACTCCACTAAAAACGAATTATAGGGGATACGATATTTACGAGACTAATCCCAACAGTCAGGGTGCGACGGTGTTACTCTGGCTCAATCTGTTATCCGAACTGCAGGAGAACAGAAAGTCTTCAGATGAACGTGAAAAATTCCTGGAAATAATCCATGCAGGACTCATTGCATATGAAGAGAGATCAAAGTTCATCGCAGATCCTGCCTTTCAAAAGCTTCCTAAGAACTTTACAGATATTTCATACGCAAGGGAACTACTTGCCGGAAATTCAATGCGATACGATAACCGGAATGTTTCTGATCCCGGTGATACAACATATTTTACCATAGCTGGTAAAGACGGAAACTCCGTTTCAATTATACAGAGCAATTACATGGGATTTGGATCTGGAATTGTTCCATCCGGGACTGGATTTGTTCTGCAGAACAGGGGCTGTTATTTCTCACTTGAGAAAGATCATCACAATTCTCTGCAGCCAGGTAAAAGGACGTTTCACACACTTTGTGCAGCTATGGCTGAAAAAGACGGTGATTTCCAATTCTCACTCGGTACGATGGGAGGCGATATTCAACCACAGATACATGTTCAACTGATCAGATCACTGATTGACGGAGACCTTGATCCTCAGCTGTCAGTGGATGCCCCGAGATGGGCATTCCCGGGTACAATATATGAGAAACCCGGAAAGCTGTTGGCAGAAGTCCCCCTTTATGACAAACTAAAAAATTATGATCTGCACGGTTTGACCATAATGCCCCTGGAACACCATTCTTCACAGACAGGTCATGCACAGATCACATTCAAAACGAAGGATGGAGTTGTGATCGGCGGTTCGGATCCGAGAGGAGATGGAGTTGCCATACCAGTATTGAAAATCAGTACATGATAAACCTTAAATGACAAAATATGCCACATTTTTTCATTTGGGCATATCTGATTCCTATAATTCAGGAATCTGTTTCAAGATCGAAAAACTTTCTAAAAGCAAGATTTTCCTTTCAAAGATAATGGTTCAGAAATATCTTTCAAGGAAGAATGGAGGTCACTAAGTCGCTTTCGATTGCAATAGGTTCTTATCTCTGGTCAAACTGTGTCCTAACCTATGGTTAACCTTTTCTACATTTCCATCGGTCAGGATGATTGCCCTCACACTTATCTTACCAGGAAAATAAAGGACCTTACTATTTTCATAATGAATACACAGGAACTGGAAGAAGGTTACCAGACAACATTCAGTTTATTCTTCGCAAAGGATGAGGAAAATCTTCGGGAAACAATGAAACTCCTCAAGGAATACCCGGGAATACGTAATATAAGTGTACTTGGTGTTAAGGATCAGGTAATGTCTCTGGCTTATACCTTCCCTCGAACGTCTGCTTTCAGCCATGTGAAAGAGATCGGATTCAGGCTTCATCCTATAATTGTAAAACGTGGAGTTGAAAAATGGTTCTTCGTTACGACCAACGACAACGTGATCTCAAAAACGAAGGAGCGATTGAATGATGAGGTTACATCAGTACACTCAGTTAAGAAAATTACGACAAAGGAATTTATTGACGGGTATTCAAAACTCTTCTCCGAAATGTGGCGCGTCAAACTTGATACAACCGTCAATAGCACCGGTTTCGATGTAATAGCCGAGGCACTAAAATCTGGATATTTTGACTGGCCAAGGAAATCTTCGCTTTCCGAACTGAGCAAATCTGTCAATGTCCCTCGGACAACCCTGACTTACCGGTTAAGGAAGATGGAGAAAACCATATTTGAGGAAATGCAGCACGTGGAGAACTCCATCGAATAATTTTCTGAGGTTTTTGTAGGATTACAACAACTAATTTCCGGCTAGTCTTCTTTATCCAGTCTTGTCAGAATGACTTTTACTTTCTTTACTATGTAGTTGTTTGGTTGTTAAGGTATTCTGAATTTGACATATGTCAAGAAATCGATAAATAAGCATGTTATGTTAGCGCATATCAATGGAAGCTAAATTTAAGTATATTATCGCTGCAATTGTTGTCCTGGTGGTAATAATTGCAGGACTGGGGATAGGTCTGCATCTTTTTAATCCACAAAAGTCAACTGGGAATACGTTGACAATAGCCAGTCTGGCGTCACCTTCGTCACTGGACCCGGCGGTGGCATTTGACACCAATTCAGTGTTTTTCGATAACCAGATATATCAAACCCTGGTTGGTTATGGAACCAAGACGGTTAACGGCACTACAGTTGGAACGCTCACTCCTGTACCAGAACTTGCAACCAACTGGACTGTTTATTCAAACGGATCTGTGCTCTTCAACCTGAGGCAAAACGTGACCTTTGCCAACGGAGATCCGTTCAATTCAACTGCTGTGCAGTTTACACTTGATCGGCTTATAGAGATGAAACAGGGAGCAGATTTCCATGTATTCTCATTCCTCAATGCAAGTGGCATACATGTTCTCGGAAAGTACAAGATCATGCTCGTACCCTCTGCGCCGTACCCATGGTTCCTGAATCTTTTCCAGCTCTGGGTTACAGGCATCGTTGATCCAAACTACGTGAATGCACACGGTGGAGTTCAGGCAAAGCAGGTTAACACATACATGGCAACTCACGCCATGGGAACTGGCCCATACCAGCTGAATTATTACGGAACTTCACAGATAGTTCTAACAGCAAATCCAAATTACT
This sequence comes from Thermoplasmatota archaeon, assembly GCA_023488885.1. Taxonomy (GTDB): domain Archaea; phylum Thermoplasmatota; class Thermoplasmata; order Thermoplasmatales; family Thermoplasmataceae; genus JAJZOM01. The sequence continues at coordinate 37,755 of JAMDDH010000053.1, forward strand.
CCGGTCCGGCTCCGAACGTCAAGCAGATAGTTTATGAGATAGTACCGAGCCCGGCAACGCAACAGACATTGCTGGAAAAAGGGTCAGTCAACATTGCACTGAACATCCCGCTGTCACAGATGAGCAGCCTTAAGAACTACACCAACTTGAAGATAAAGTCTGGGCCAACGTCTTCGGAATTCTACATCGGGATGTGTGAAAACGTGACACCATTTGATAACCTTTCTGTAAGGAAAGCAATCGAATATGCGGTAAATACAACTGCACTTACAAACTATTCCACATATGGTTTCGGACTCCCCATAAAAAGTGTTATGGCTCCTTCAATCGAGGCATACACTCCTGCATTCCAGAACTACACCCTCAACCTTTCGAAAGCCAGGTTCTACCTCAATCAGTCGGCATACCCGAAGGGTTTCTCCACCAACTTCAGTTACATTGCCGGAGATCCAGTCGGGACAGCCATAGGAACTATTCTGCAGCAGGAACTTGCCAAGATTAACATAACAATATCCTTGCATTCATACAGTTCATCAACCTTTGCAACAGAGGTTGGAACAGGACACTGGGGGCTGTTCTACGAGGGATGGGTAAATCTGCTGGCTACACCGGATGACGGAATTCGACCGCTCTTCAATGCTGCGAATATCGGAATATACGGTAATTTCAACTATTTCAACAATACTACGGTGAGTCATGATCTTGTAAAGGCAGGAACTCTTTACAACCAGTCGCAGAGAGATGCACTCTACATAGAGGCACAGAAAATTATCGCAGACCAGGCTGGGGAAGTACCGCTGTTCAACATGCAGAACGTCATTCCGATGACCACGAATGTCCATGATCTCTATATTTACCCGACATTCGATATTTTCGTGAGTCAGATCCGGATGTCGTGATGCGATGAACGGTTTCCTCAAATATTTTTTATTCAGGATTATTTCTTTAATCCCCACAATTTTTGGCGTAATTACCATCACGTTTATCCTTTCACACATTGTACCTGGCAACCCCGCACTTATACTGATAGGGCCTGAGGTTAACGCCCAGGAGCTGAAAGTTCTTGAAGCTGAACTTGGACTGAATAAACCGCTTTACATCCAGTTTCTGATCTATATCAACATGCTTCTTCATTTCAACCTTGGATACTCGTACATACTGGGACGATCGGTAAATTATGAAATTGCTGCAAGATTCCCCGCAAGTTTTGAACTGGCGATCGCCTCACTTACAATTTCCCTTCCTCTTGCCGTTGCAACTGGAATTTACGCAGCAATCCGTGCCAATAGGGCCGGTGATCACGTCAGCAGAATAATGTCGCTTCTTGGAATATCGATGCCCGTGTTCTGGATTGAAATAGTCATGATCCTCATATTCTATACCTATCTGGGAGTTGCCCCTGCACCATACGGCCAGATAAGCCAGGGGCTGATTCACCCCACCAGAATAACAGGAATGATGATTCTCGATAGCCTTCTAAGTCTCAATTTCCCTGATTTTGCCGATACACTCTGGCATATAATTCTTCCCGCAGTGGGTTTATCTCTCGCGGGAATAGCTACCCTCTCACGTGTGATAAGGTCAAGCATGCTTGATGTCCTCAACAAGGATTACATGAGAACTGTTTTTGCGATCGGTCTTCCCAGAAAAGTTATAATGAATAAATATGCGTTGAGAAATGCTCTGCTCCCCGCAATTACTGTTGCTGCGATTCAGGCAGGTGCCCTGATGAGTGGAGTTGTTCTGACTGAATCCGTGTTCTCGTGGCAGGGCCTAGGACTGTATGCAGTGCAGGCGATATATCAGCTGGATTATCCCAGTGTAATGGCTGTAGTCCTGATATCCGGCCTTCTCTTTACCATCTTCAACTTCATTGCTGATCTTCTTTACGCATACGTCGACCCGAGAGTGAGACTTTAGGTGAGATTTACTGTGTCTGAAACAACTATAGATATGATAAGAAAATGGAAAAAAATCGATACTAACAATCCTCTTTTCAACACGATTAAAATGTTTCTGGCTAATCCAACCGGGCTGGTATCCCTGGCAATAATACTTGTGTACGTATTCCTCGCCATTGCCGGACCTTTTATGGCCCCGTACAATCCTCTTGCACTGGATCTGTCCGGAAGATTGCTGCCGCCATCATACACCCACATCATGGGGACCGATGAATATGGTCGGGACATATGGTCAAGGATCCTGTACGCCATTCGCCTTGATATGGCGATAGCTTTTCTGGCAGTCTCCATCGGTTATACTGCCGGTGTTCTTCTTGGAATGATCTCCGGATATTTTGGCAAATTAACGGATCATGCAATCATGAGAGTAATGGACATATTGCTTTCATTTCCCTCGATATTGTTCGCAATTGCAATTGCCATATCCATCGGTCAGGGATTCTGGACAGTTATTATTGCCGTTTCAATAGTTTCTATACCGGGCTTTGCAAGGGTAACAAGGAGTACAGTGTTGTCGACCAAAAACGAATTGTACATACTTGCGGCAGTCTCCCAGGGTGCATCACGATCCCATATCATGTTTAAACACATACTGCCTGTAGCCATAACTCCAACCATAGTACTGTATGCACTCAATCTCGGTGCAGCCATAATAATTTCCGCAGGGTTGAGTTTTCTTGGCGTTGGCATTCCGCCACCAACTCCGGAACTGGGATCGATGATAACGTCCGGTTTACAATACGTTGTCTCCGGACAGTGGTGGATATCCATTTTCCCTGGTCTGTTCATAGTATTCATAGTCATAGCCTTCAACATGATGGGCGACACAATCAGGGAAGTTACGGACGTAACATTGAGGAGGTAAAAAATGGAACTTGACCCCAGTCGTGAAGATTATGTGCTGTATGTTGACAATCTATCAGTTGAGTATTCCGTCGGAAAGAAAAGAGTCTTCGCACTTTCCAACGTCAGCTTCGGCATACGGGAAAATGAAGCCATAGGAATTGTGGGAGAAAGCGGTTGTGGAAAATCCACCCTTGCTCTCGCAATTGCGCATATCCTTCCGGTAAATGCTGCTATTACCTCTGGCAAAGTTGTTTACCGCGGCCAGACAATTGTTGATCAGGATATGGGTGGTTCTTTCTCATTAAGGTATAAATCCAGGGATAGGAAGATAGAAGAGAGCCTGAAAATAGTCAGATGGAAAGGAATATCAATTGTGTTTCAGGGTGCCCTTGATTCCATGAATCCCCTTTTTACTGTTGGAGATCAGCTTTCTGATATCTTTGTCTATAAAGAGAAAGAAACAAGGGAAAATGCGCTTCGAAGATCGGAAGAGCTTCTAAAGGCCATGGGCCTTGACCCCTGGGTCCTCAACGCCTTTCCACACCAGCTCAGTGGAGGCATGAAACAGAGGGTTGTGATTGCGATGGCCATATCCCTCAAGCCGTCCCTGATCATTGCAGACGAACCAACAACTTCCCTTGACGTAATAACACAGTACAGGATTATTGAAGAACTAAAAAGGCTCAGAGACACATACAAACTGTCTATAATAAGTATATCTCACGACGTATCGCTTATCTCCAACATCTCCGACCGGATAATAGTGATGTATGCAGGTCGGGTCATTGAGAAGATACCGCAAAATAGTTTTGAAGATGCGCAGCACCCTTACACTTACCTGCTTATTGAATCGATTCCAAAAATTGCAGAGGACGTTTCAGATGTATTACCTATCAGGGGTGCTCCACCTGGCCTTACCGAGAGAACTACAGGTTGCCCATTTTATGAAAGGTGTGATTATCACACCGATCTCTGTCTGGAGGATGATGCAATTCAGCTTCGTACCAGCTCCGGTACACATGAAGTCGCGTGCATCGTTTTACCTTTGAAAAACAAAACTAAAAACCGCATGCACCAGAAAAGATCTGATCCGTTTATTTTGGGAACTGTGAGGGCGAGGCCCGTTATTGTTGCAAAAAACCTGACCAAGATTTTCAGAAAGAAAACGGGTATCCGGGAATTGGCGATTGGAGACAAATCCGATATAATTGCAGTTCAGGATGTCAGCCTGACAGTCAACGAAGGAGAATCAGTGGCGCTTGTTGGTGAGACCGGCAGTGGAAAGACAACATTGAGCAGGATTTTGGGTTTGCTGGAGACACCAACATCAGGAACTCTCGAAATTTCAGGCAGAATAGTAGATTTCAGCAACAGCAAAACCACAAAGGAATTTAGAAAATTAGTACAAACTATTTTTCAAGACCCGTTCCAGAGCATCAATCCACGTTTTCCTGTAAGATACATCGTATCAGAACCACTGACCGTTAATCACATGGCAGATGATGAAAAGGATCAGGAGTCGAGAGTCAGAATCGCACTTCAGAATGCAGAACTCACTCCTGTTTCAGACTATATAGACAAATATCCGCATCAGCTGAGTGGAGGACAGAGACAGAGAGTATCCATCGCAAGGGGGCTGATCCTCAACCCTAAGATCCTCATAGCAGACGAACCCATCTCTATGCTTGACGTCTCTCTGAGAGCCGGAATTCTAAACCTATTGCGCAAATTGAGAGAGCAGAACGGCGTCACCCTTTTTTACATTACCCATGATATTGCATCTGCAAAATATATAAGTGACAGAGTCTACGTCCTATACAAAGGACAGATTGTGGAATCCGGTTCAACTGAAGAAATAATTCGATATGGGTCACACCCATATACCATAGCGCTCATTATTTCAAGCATGGGAATAGGGGGAAGTGTTTTGGAAAGACTCGGCAACCGAATTTTTGAACAGGTGGAGGAACA
>JAMDDH010000053.1:43261-58581 GCA_023488885.1 Thermoplasmatota archaeon
AAACCAGAAATGTCAAAAGAAACTATTTTCTCTCTTAAGGAAAATGCATACATGACAAGGAATGACGCAGCGTAAACTGAAGAGAAACCTATGGCTGCACCAATTAAATCAAATCTTGGAATCAGAATAAATGATATAACAACATTACTACCGAGGGCAGCGGCACTCGAATAGATGAAAAGTTTTGTTTTCCTTACCGAGGCTATGGCCTGTACCAAAATATTCTGTGAAATGAAGAGTGCCGAAAAAAACATTATTATGCTCAGGGGGAGGTTTCCTCCGGCATAATTACTGCCTCCAAACAGGCCAATGATCAATGGTGAAAGGGCAGCTATGCCAAGGGCGGCCGGAACATAGATTGATGAAAGCAGGAGAGTGGATGCTCTTACGTGTTCAGAGATTTCATTCCGGGATCCTCTTCCAAATAGCTCTGAGAATTTCGGCATTAGAATATTGTTAAACGGAACAGCTAGGAAAGCTATTGAAGATGATATTAGCAGCGCAAAATTGTAAACGCCCAGGGAAGAGAGGCTAAGGAGTCCGGCGACGATAAATCTGTCGGCATACGCTGATCCATAGCCTATAAGTCCCGAAAGCAGGACAGGAAATGAATATCTTATTAGAACATTGCCGGAAGGAGCATTCCCCCTTCCCTGGAAGTTGTGTACCATTCTAAGGATTGCTATTAGTTCGATTGTAACACCAAGAAATATACCAATGGTCCAACCCATTACCATTGTGTCCAGGGATCTTATGAAGACAACCATCACTACTGAACCGAAATAATATGATACCCAGATTATTATGTTGATTATTGCTGATAGTCGGAAACTTTGCAATCCAAGCAGAGATCCGTTCAGGACTCCGAAAAGGATATTTCCCAGTAAAACGACACTTAATAACCTGACGAGTACAGTGTCTTTTACGGTGTGAAGAAATATCGTGGAAATTTCACCGCTTGTGATAAAAAGTGATATAAACCCGGCAATGGCTAGGACGAAACCGATACCTATGATTTTGTAGATGGTCTTTTTCACGCTGGCATAATTACCATTACCCAGGTTATAGGAGGTAAAATGCTGAGCTGCAGTTCCAAGACCAAAAGAAAAAATTACATTGAAAAGCCCGACAATGGCCAGGAAGAGGGCGATAGCCCCAACTGCAGTAGTACTGAAAAGCCTGACGATGATAATATAGAAAATAGCTCCGGAAAAGAGTTGAACCCCAGAACCAGTGTATTGGAATATGGCATCCATGCCTATGGAACGACTGGTCAAGCTTTCCTCCATTGTTATCGCGTATTATCTGCCTGAATTAATATTTTTGCACCGTCATCAAAACGCATAAGAATCTTCAATTCATGACGAAGTTCATCTGGGAAACAGTGACAAGTCGGAATTTTTAAAGAAAGAGTAAGAAATTTACAATAAATTTTAAGTTCAACAGATGCCAAATATTAGTGAGTAATGATTCATAATGTCTATTATCCATACTGAAAGGGAAAGGAATGATTCCTGTTTCAAAAAGGAGCAACTCGCAGATCCTCCTGAGGGAAAAAACACTTAGATAATGGTTGTAAGATAAACGGATACCAAATTTTAATTAATAGATCATGGGTATCACACTATATAATGTATTACGGAGAAGTTAGTATTAAAAGCGAATGTGGGGTCACATCCATTGCTGACACCGTCGAGAAGAAAATCTTGATAACCAGTGTATGGCCATTACAGGATGGCACTAATTACTCTGTGGCAGTCTGGAGGAAAGGGGAAACAGGAGGACTTAACACTGGAGAATTCCATGATATCAAGCAATTTGTAGTTAGAGGAAATAACAAGATTAACGCAGCCTTTATAGTTAAAAAAGGGCACGGAATTACCGATTCACTTATTTCCTCCAGTGCTGTACCTGTTTTTCCCATAATCAGTGGAGGAGGGGTAGAAACCTTCTTCTTCTTTTTCCTCAATAAGGATAATTTTGAAACCCTTGTGCAAACTCTGCATAGGCACAATAAGGTTGAGGTGGCAGAATTCTACAAAGCTGACCCACTTCAGATATATAATCAGATGAACAAACAATCTGTCCAAGGATTGATTACACACCTGTCGGATACTGAATTGAGTACACTGAAGCGTGCATACCATTGTGGATACTTTGAATGGCCGCGGGTTTCAAATCTTGAGACGCTTTCTTCCAATGCCCATATCTCAAAGGTTGCTATATTACACCATATTCGCAATGCGGAAAATAAACTCCTGAAAGTGATCTTTGGCCTTTAGAGGATAATGAACGGGCATTCTTTTTAATCCCTTTGTATACAACATGCCAGATCAACGCGCTACACCGTACGATTAGGCGGGTCATACTGCTTCAGATGTTTATCCTATGTGAGCGGGAAGACCCCTTGACCCGGCAAGGGGATGAAAGCGAACCGTAATATATCCAGATATAATCGTTTAAACAATGTTCAGGACCGTTAAACTGAAGCTTCCCTACGATCAATCACTCCTTGAAACGGGGAAGAGATTCAGGGAAGCATGCCAGGCAGTCCTGGACTATGGCTTTTCGGAACACACATTCAACAAGAACAGGCTGGACAGGGCAACCTACAGGAATATCAGGAAAGACATACCAACCCTTCCATCTGCGCTGGTACAGACTGCAAGGGATACGGCATCCGAGGCATTGAAACAGACAAAACTTCAGAAAGAAATTAAAAGGAAATCACTCACAATAAGATACGACAGGAGGACATTCAGGTTCTATCCCGATTCTTTTACGATATCTTTAACAACCGTGGCCGGAAGGCTTGTGTTTCCCGTTGCAAAATCACCCCTCATCGATAAATACAGGGGGGAATACACCAATGCGCAGGTATTCATCGATGCAAAACATGGAAAGATGTCTGTGATGATCCAGGTGGAACTCCCGGACAAAGAGGTGGAAAAAGAGGTAAATGAAGAGGCAAAAGCAATAGGAATAGACAGGGGCGTGAAGAACATAGCAGTGTTATCAAACAACATGTTCTTCAATTCAGGGCAGCTGAGAAGCGTTAAGGGAAGATATAGATACAACAGGTCAAAATTACAGCACGCAGGCACTCGTTCAGCTCATCGCAGACTGAGGGAACTGAGCGGACGAGAGAGACGGTTCGTGCAGAACACAAATCATGTCATATCAAGACAGATCGTGAATCTTCCGTACAATGTAATTGCCCTTGAATATCTGGAATCGGCAGGGATGAGAAGAAAGAACAACGGGAAGAGATTCAATACCATGCTTGGTTCATGGTCTCCATACCAGTTAGAACTGTTCGTAGAGTACAAGGCAGTGGAAATGGGCAAAATGATAATCTATGTAAACCCGAAGTATACATCCCAGAAATGCTCGAAGTGCAGATACACGGACAGGAACAACAGGAAAGGATCGATATTCCACTGCCTTCGCTGCAACTTCGAACTCCATGCTGATCTCAACGCCTCAAGAAACATCGGAATACTTGGTATATCTGAGTATTTCAGGCTGATGTCAACCAGCCAATCGTTGCGTCACCCAGACAGCAACAAGCTCCCTGCGTTAGCTGGGAGTAGTTGACCCATACTGGCATTCTTACCTCTCTGCATTTTGGTCTCTCGCATTGTGCCAATGATCATTGACCTTTGTCGAAAAACGACTGTCATCAGACATATTTTTAGATAAATTCCGGAATAATATAGTCGGGATTCCTCTACAAAGTTAATCTGTTAACTTCTTAGGTTAAATATACAGCGTACATGGAATACAGATGACAGGAAGTGTCACATCGAAAAACACTACAGTTCAGGAATCGACAGGATTCAGTAAAAAATCAGGTATAGCAGTGGTATCTCAATTTTTTGGATTTTTTCTGGATGCGTATGACTTAACTTTAATTCTATCAATAGCCCCAGTTTTAGCAGGTATTTTTTTCCCTGCCAGTATCAACCCGCTTCTAGGCACATTTGAAATTTTACTGGTTTATGCGTTAACCATCATTTTCAGACCTCTAGGTTCAGCGATTTTTGGAAATCTGGGAGATAAATTGGGAAGAAAGAATATATTGATAATCACCATACTTGGACTAGCAGGTTCAAGCGGTTTAACGGCGGCGTTACCAAATTATGCCACAGCAGGCGTAATGTCTTTCACTCTGTTCGCCCTGCTAAGGATATCGGTAGGAACATTTGCAGGAGGGGAATATGCCGCTGGACATCCATTTGCCATGGAGTGGACTCCCAGTAAGTGGAGAGGAACCATCAGCGGTGTGATTCAAGGGGGGTTTCCATTTGGAGCTGCAGCCGCCGCTTCAGTGGAAGGATTATTCTTGGGTGCTTTTGGCATCTCCGGTCTCGAAAGCTATGCCTGGAGATACCTATTTCTGACAACTATCATCCCTGCAGTAATCGCCCTAATTTTGAGATTGAAAGCAAGCGACACACCAATCTTTAATTCCCTGAAATCCTCAAAAAATATACGGGAACATCCATTTATCGACATTTTCAGGGAACCCAGAATGAGAAGGAATTTCTTGGTGGCAATGGTCTGGATGACTGGACTCTTTCTCACCGGATACGGGTTTCTCGCATATGTCACAGTTGTGCTGGAACATGCTCCATCAGTTTGGGCCGGGAGTAACATCAGAACTGCAGTGACCATATACACGATATCGTCTTTCTTTGCATTCGCCGGCATAGTCACATTTGGAACCTTGACTCAGAAATTTGGAAGAAGGAAATCCTCTCTTTACTGGACCATATTTGGAGTAGCACTTCCGATTCCATTGTTTTATGGGCTCATGTCTTCTGCAGCAGCAGGGAATTTTATGATGGCATTGCTAATGGCAATACTGATAGGCTTTATCATAATGATGCCAACAGGGATCACCCTCGCATTTCTGTCCGAATCATTCCCAACATCCAGCAGATCCTCTGGAGTGGGATTTGGATTTTCATCTGGTGTTTTCTTCGGTGCATGGTTCGGGATATATGCGGAATTTCTCCACAACAATTTCTTCGAGTCAATCGATAAAGCAACTAATATATGGTTTTCCGCGGCAGTGGTTATCATTATTGGGTCCGTCCTTGTTGGAGTGGCGATGTACTTTGCGCATGAAACTGCAGGAAAAGACCTGTCAGCGATTTAAAATCCCACTCACCCTTTTTACGAAGAGTGACTTATCATGTCAGACGAAACAAAAAAAACTGGAAAAATTAACGTAAGAGACATCAGCCTGAGAAAAGGCGGAAAAAAGCTTGTAATGGTTACTGCCTACGATCATTCCACCGCTGTTGCAGCAGAAGCTGCCGGTTCAGACCTCATACTTGTCGGTGACTCAGGAGGAATGGTGGTGATGGGACTGGACAGTACAAGGGGAGTTACTGTAGAAGACATGCTGTTCATGTGCAAAGCAGTGTCACGGTCCGCTTGTAATACTTTCACAATCTGTGACATGCCATTTCTCTCATATCAGGTTTCTGAAGAAAAAGCTCTTGTCAATGCTGGAAGACTTATTAACGAAGGTGGGGCGGATGCAGTTAAGCTGGAAGGGGGAAACCACTTCAAAAAAACTGTCCAGAAAATCACCAGTGCGGGCATACCTGTTGCTGGTCATCTCGGATTGATGCCTCAAACCACACCTTTCTGGAGGGGATACGGTTCGGTCGGCAAGAAGGAGACTGAAATTGAGGGGCTGATTCACGATGCCTTGGAATTACAGGACGCCGGCATATTCTTGCTGGTTCTTGAGAACGTTGCATCTGAAACTGCAGATTACGTGACATCCTCCCTAAAAATACCAACAATCGGAATCGGTTCCGGCTTGCAATGTGACGGGCAGGTTCTGGTAACACACGATATGCTTGGGTTATATGATCGGTTTTCTCCACGTTTTGCAAAAAGGTACAGGAATCTGCTGCATGAGATGACAGCGGGAATAACGGAATATGCGGAGGAAGTGAGGAATGGAAAGTTTCCCCAGGAAGAGTACACCACCCATGTATCAAAAGATGTCAAAGAAAGATTGTCAAACAGAAGTGGGAGGATGGTAAAATAGAAAGGACCGAGTTAGTTGACGACACTTTGCGTGAGGGTATGCAGGCGCCCGGCATTACATTTAGTCTCGAGGAAAGAAAAAAATTAGCGGTTCATATAAAAAAAACAGGAATAAGGCAAGTCGTTGTCTCATATCCTTCCTCACACAGGTCTGAACTTGAATTCGCTGAATGGCTTGTGTCCCAAAAACACTTCGATACAGTTTATGCGCTTGGCAGATCCACCCTGACGGATGTGAAAATAATTGAAGAAAGTGGAGCAGATATATACCTGCACCTTCCGTTTGATCTTCACTTAGATGAAGAAATCAACGTTACCCTGAAATATGCATCAAACATTGATAAAAGGCTCAGAATCTCTATCCCGCGGGCATTCGATTTACCTGACGAAACCCTGAAAAAGACATTGTTGTTCCTCAATCACTTTGTTCTGGATTCCGTGGTTATTGCCGATACGACCGGTTTTTCCACGCCAAAGAAAACAGGAGAGGTTATCAGGTTGGCAAAAAAGGTGCTTGAAAGCAACATATCGGTGCATTTTCACAATGATCGCGGGCTTGCTCTGACGAATAGTTACCAGTCTGTCTGTGAAGGAGCAACTTCTGTAGATGTTTCGATATTCGGCATCGGAGAGCGGAACGGAATCGCTGATATGGCTTCTCTTGAGTACATGCTGGCGGATACGGAGAAAAACCCTGTACTTGATCGGGGAGAAATGCGTGAGGCGTACAAATATCTTGCAGACCTTATAGATGCTAAAGCAGGACCCAATTTCTTCAGAAACAATATCCCGAATTACGGGGGGAATTCGAATATCCATACTGCCGGGACGCATGCATCGTTTTCTGACATTTTCAGGGGTTCAGAATTCTCTGTGAATGTTTACACGGGTTCTTCGATGATAAGAACAATACTTGAGCAAAACGGTATCTCAATCGAAGATCACAGGCTTCGTCAGCTTGTAAACCTGATCAAGGACAAATCAGCGGACGAAGGCAGATCCATCAGTACTGGAGAAATCTTAGCAATGTGGAGCGAAATAAATGAAAACAGTAGTTGAACTTGGACACATCGTGGCCGGCCCTGCAGCAGGTTTGATATTCCATGATCTGGGATTCCGAGTTATTAAAGTGGAGCCGCTCGACGGGGAAAAGGGAAGGAGACTTCCAGATACAAGTGTGGGTGTTTTCCCTTATTTCAACAGGGGAAAAGAAAGCATTGCACTTGACATCAGGAAGGAGGACGGGAAGGAAATTTTGTTTAGGATCCTGATGGAATCGGATATATTGATAGACAACCTGTCTCCAGGTTATCTGGATTCCCTAGGAGTTACCTACGAGAAAATTCATAGCGTCAAGCACGATTTGGTGATTCTTTCAATAAAGGGCTATGGACCGGGAAAATATGAAAAGAAAAAATCCCTTGATTTCCCCATTGAAGTGCAGAGCGGCGTAGCCTTTATGAATGGGCTCACAGGCAGACCAATGCGCTTTGGCAGTTCTATAATAGACATGAACGTTGCCATGTTCGGCGTCATTAGGGCACTGTATGCGCTTATTGAAGAAAATAAAGGTGAAACTGACAGGATAATCAGAGTTGGTATGTTCGAAACAGCTGCCTTTTTGATGGGACAGCATATTGCCACATACCAGCTCTTAGGAACACCGCTTAAGCCTTTTAATGAGCAGGGGTTTGCCTGGAGCATCTATGACTTTTTTACGACCCTTGATAAAAAAGAGGTGTTCGTTGCAGTTACGAGCGATAAACAGTGGAAGAGCCTGTGTGAAGAATTGGAACTGGGCGTGTGCAATGACGAAGTATATGAAACGAATCAGTCCAGGTACTCCATGAGAGACCAGCTTATACCACTGATCCGTAATAGTATCTCTCGACTTGACTATGGGGAACTTGTAAAGATTCTGGAAAAGCATAATATCAGCCAGGCCACACTGAATGAGCCATGGTCGTTAGTCAATGATGAACATCTATCTGAAAAGATGGTGAAAGCAATATTCGACGATTATGAATTGAAAGTTCCTGCTACTCCCGAAACCAGATTCACCGAGGATTTTGTTCCGTCTCTGGGACTGAATACAGAGGGAATTCTCAGAGAGATCGGTTATTCTGAGGATCATATTGAGAGACTGGTGAAAAACCGGGTTGTTTTTCAATGCCAACAGAAAACAAAAATTGAAAGGGACCCGAGATAGTTTATTTAATGACCACTGGGTTCACAGGAGAACCTGTGCCACCCAGGAATTTCAATGGTGTGCACACATAAAAGAAGTCATACTGCCCATCCTGCGAACAATCTTCAGCAAGTTCCTCCAGCCATAGAAGTTCCTGTATTGGTATACCTAGGTTTCTGAGCAGGAATATATGTAAAGGTGATCTTGTTCCCGTTGCCGACGAGATGGTTTGTTCCGAACCGAGGGTATCTGCCCCGTATGAAACAATCTCCATATCATTGAACCACTTGACGATCTCGTAACTGTATGTAATCCCCGGTTCATTGAAAACCTTGAAATATTCAGATGAACCCACCTGGTAATATCTCTTTAACGAACCAGTTCTAATCAGAATGATATCTCTCTTCTCAATTTCGATCTTCTCGAACCGGGCAGTTTCCAGAAGATCCTGGAGGGTGATCTGCGTCCCCGGCTCCAGAAATTCCTTCTTTTTATAAGCTGCCACGTCCAGCAGTACGGCTCTGCCGCTGATCGACTTACTGGCTAAAGAAGCAATGCTTCCTTTTGAAAGCCCTCCAATTGTAGTTTTGGCATCATAACCGTTGTATAATTTATCCCCATACCAGGCATGACCGAGCGCATCCACATGAGTGCTTCCCTGAAGATACATCACGACCATGTCGTCAGCAAATTTCAATCCACCAATAAGTGGGCTTTTCTTGCCGACATTGTATGTGCCCTCATCCTGGGTTGAGAGATGTATAGTTGTTATCCTCCCGGGTGAGACAAGATCTCCCTTGTCACTGCCGATCATGAGTCCCAGCGTGAATATTTTGCCTGTTCTGATTGCATTTTTAGCTTTAAGTATAACATCTTTCGTAAGGTAGTTCAGTGTTCCTATTTCATCATTTTCCCCCCATTTATCCCAGTTGTAAGGCGCTTTTTTGATTGCATCTTCCAGATTCATCGTGTCTACCATATATGCAGAGAATGATTTGTGATACTTAATTAATCCTCTAGAACTGCATTAGACCGGAAAATATCTTAAAAACGGTTTCTCCTGTAAACACAGGATATTCCGGAAAACATATTGGATTCATGGATACACTGCGAAACAGAATGTGCAAGCGATATGGCATTAATTACATATATCTGCCCACAATCTTATCAGAATATGCTTTACCGGGATATCCGAAACAGGCTGGACATGAAGCTAGTTATTTCCATACAGACCGGGACACCAATTGAGAAGTTCTCCGAAGAACACAGCCTCTTTATTCCCGCGTCGCTTGTAATTTCTCCCAATTCTATAGGTTCCCTATATTTCTTTGATCGGGAAAACATCACGAATAGGGATGCCGATATTTTCCTGAGAAAGTCGGAAGCACGTGAAATGAACGGGAAACAGACTATATTCGCAAGCGATAAGGTATACACCCAATACGAATTCTTCGGCAGGAAACTACTCGAACTTCCATCCATGATCATCGACGCACACTTTGTCGAAGGATGCTGTCATTATTTTCACTTCAGATTTCATTCTGCCATGATTAAGAAGATATCACGGTTGTTAATGTCTGAAGAAGCTCCTGAAGGAATGTCTGTCAAATATCTCGGAAAGAACGAATCCTATCGCGATGCCATGGATTATTTCGCTGGAAAGATTCCGCTCAACGTAGTTACCCTGACTTCTACCCCTCCTTCTCCGGAATTATCTCTAGATAGGAATCCAATCGGTACGCGCGCATGGACTAGAGAAACAAAATATCTGAGAACAGACGGGAAGATAAAGAGTATTTTTTACCTCGACGAAGCACTTGAAGTGATCCCTTCAGGCGTTGTTGAGATTTCCGGCAAGAATGGAATATACGAAACGGAGACCGAGAACCCACTACTGTCTGAGATCGGCAAGCTGTCCGGGAATATTATTATGCCAGCCCTGAATCGCACACAGGCGCTGCTTGACGGAAGATTTGAAATACAAAATGTAAGCCCGAATATGTTTAACTCTGAATTAATGGAACGCATCAAGGCTGCAAATCAAAAATTTCCGGAATGGAATCTCACACTTACCGGCATAGAACCTGTTTAGTTGGACAACTTTGCCTAATGATACCGTTCCGCTACATTACGATCATTTAAGCAGAAAGCCCGCTACTTAAGTCGTGCTATGAATGCAAAATTGTTATATTGTTTTTTGAATGAAGACTAAGAAGTAAATCCATCGGATAAGTCCTGAAAAATGGCATGGTGGAGATTGTTTCTATGAAATCCTCTGCAAGAGGTTGGGAACGTCTCTGTGTTCCGATCGAACATGGCGCAGATAAAGACGTATCCTGATTGCACGTAGACAGGGATGCGTGTAAAGGGAGCACTGATACCCCTAAAAAGGCACCGTTGAAATCGGCAGCGATCTCAAGACTCGGTAATAGGTTCTCGCGAAACCGTCCATACCGTGAGGAATGAAGGCGAAAGCGAAGCAAAAGTGAGAACCCCGCAAGCTTCAACTGTGGGAGTATGTCAGTTGTCTGTGTCCTGAACAAGAGTATCTCTTCTAGTGATCGTCATTGTATCAGATATCACGGCGTTGCTGTTATCGGTGAAGTGGAATCCCGGTGACAACAGGAACTTCTTCTTTGGCTGGCGAAATGCTAATATTTTCATATTACAATATAGTCAAGCATTGATTTCCATCAAGCTCATTTCCGTATTTGTTCTTGCCTTGATGATTTTGCCCATGGTGAGTGAGAACACAGCTTCAAATACGGATACCACAAAAACTCCCATAAAACACTTAATTATTCTTATGATGGAGAATCATAGTTTCGACAACCTTTTTGGAGTTTATCCCAATAATCCAGCGAATAACACAACAGGACAAATAATTGTTCCAATAAACCTGTTGTCACACCCAGTTAACCAAAATCTTACTGCAGTCCAGAACGGTTCTTTTCAGACGTCTAACCCTACTGAAGGTTACTCTAATTACCATGTGGACTGGAACAACGGAAAAATGAACAACTTCCTCAATGGCTCTGGACCATCATCCATGTACTACTTTACTGTCAACCAGATGGCAATTGAGTGGGATCTTGCTCAACAGTTCAGTCTCGCTGACATGTACTTCAGCAGCACACTTAGTGAAACACTTCCTAACAGGTTATACAGCCTTGCCGGATACTCACAGGTTAAACAGGACCAAATCTTTCCAACGTCATATCTACCGGTTTCTCAGACCATATTCTCTGAAATGAGCAGCCACAACGTCTCGTGGAATTATTATTTCAGGAATCCATCTCTCGGAAATTATCCGCTTGATTTTATATCCGGAATCAACAAATTCTCCGGTAACATCGCTCCATGGAGCTCATTTACAAACTCTCTTCAAAACGGGACGCTACCCGATGTTTCATTCGTGTCGATGGTTTCTGGAGGCGCATACGGGTATAGCCAACATCCTCCTGACAGTGTTCTGCCTGGTCAACTAATGATGCTTTATATTACAGAACAGTTGATGAAAAGCAGATACTGGAATAACTCAGCACTCATTGTCACATATGACGAGGGCGGAGGGTACTATGATCAGGTTGCCCCCCCTGTTACAGGCGGGCACCAGCTTGGTTTCAGGGTTCCATTTATCCTAATCTCCCCCTATGCCAAGGAAGGTTACGTTTCAAACACTGTTATGAATCATGGGTCAATTCTTGCTTTCATAGATTATAACTGGAATCTTCCTGCACTCAACTATTTTGTTTCAAAAGCAAATCTTCCACTGGACCTGTTCAACTTTAACCATACCTACAGTTCAGGAAATGTAACCAGACCTCCGATCACTTTTCCGGATCAGGTAAATAGATTCCTTCCAACTTCAATGTATTTTTCTCCCCTGGATATCAACTCAGCACCCAACCTATCCTCTGTTTTTCCCCTCGTTCCTCAAATCCCGTACAATTCTTTGCCATACAACAGAACAGGATCCAGTGACGTAAACCTTTCACAGTTCTCATCGCAGGTATATGTCAGCAGCAACTTCGGGTATACACCGCTTTATTTTCAGGATCATTTTCTTGAGGGTGTATCTGCTGCCCTGATACTTGCAGTAATTGGTATAGCTTACCTTCAACTCAGGAGGAAGAAAAAGATCTGATCCGCTTGAATTAGTGCTGTCTCACATAAGATATCGGGAGGGGAGTAGGCCTCATTGTGTCTAGCCACCTGTACTTCCAGGCAAGGTGCGCGATATTCGTTAAGTTAATGCCTAGAGACGTGGAAAAAGCCTGGCTTTTCAGTGCCATTCACCACTTAAACCAAAGTTCATTCCACCAGTTCGTGTGTTCTCAAGAATCCAAAGCATTTGGCCTCTTTTTGGGAGATTCAGTATCAGCGGAAAAGACGTTCGCATCCCGTATAATTTTCATGTCAAGTCCATCCCACATGATTTTATATCCTAGCTTGTAGAGAGTTTCATCAAGCGGGAAGCCAGAAGATTGTATTGCTTCCACGACCCGGTCTGAATCCGGGAAGGCATTATCAACAGTCTTCTTCAGGGTATCGAACTCAGTCATTGACATCTCTTTCGACGGGGTAACTGTTTTTCCTGAAGCAAACGCATGCCCGTACCGTTTCTCAAGCAACATTTCAAGATCTTCCCAGTCAACCTGTTCCCTAAAACATGTTTCTCCGGGAATTTTCCTGTCAGTGCCGTAGGTAATGTATACGTTCTCCAGAGTGATTCCCCTGCCCAAAAGTTCTGACTTAATGGCGAGATCCCTGTCCAGGTATTCTTTTATGGACAGATTGACGAATACTTTTTTTCTGTCAATGTCAATGGCACAATATGGGACCATCATTCCATCTTTCAGTTCAAGCGGTTCAGGATCCCAGATGACATTATACTTCAATTCCGGCTTCTCTGTCTTCACCGTGTTTCCGGGAAGGTATTCCGAAATGTCATCACCGAGTTTGAGAGTATATTCATGCTTCGTCTTTGAACCGGTTTTTCGCAACTGCACGATAGCTTCCAGGGACCACTGATCCATTCTGTACAGGTACCTGAACATCTGAGATAGCCTTATACCGTATCTTTCTGTCTTTTCCAGGACGGAGGCAGGTCCCGATACCGTTATGGACTTAAGTTCAGTTTTCTCCGCAGACATGGTGAACAGGAGACCCAGGGACTTGATTCTTCGTATGAGGAGATACCAGTTGGAGCAATCATTGACGATAACGGAGGTGCTGTGCATGATCAGGGTTTCTATCTGTTCAAGATTGAATAATTTTGCGAGTTCCTCAGGAGATTTATCCGGGACTTCCTTCAGCACCTGTTCACTGTCCTTGTCCGCGTAAAACGCATTGCTGATTTCATCTGGAGAAACACCGAAAATTCCGGCAACCGCTGTGAGGGTTTGATTCCTCTCCTTTGTGGTGATTACGGGATAAGGTGATCTGCTGAATATTTCCATCCTTACTTTGTCTGCTTCCAGCGGAGAAGGAGGTTCGAATCTGGATAACCGCTCCATAATGAGGAAAAGTGATCTTATTATCTTATGGCTTCCCGATTTGAGTTCCATCTCCTTCCTTCCATGATCTATGGAGTGCATATTGGTGCCAATCGCCGACTTCATGAAATTGGTAACACTTTTGCACAGGTCAGAAGAATCCTCGGAGAGAAAAACCGGTTTCACGTCACCTTTCTTAGTTTTCCTTACCATCATCAGTTCTGTTGGGAACACCTTTTCTCCTCCTTGATGAAGTACCATATTCCGAAGTGCTCTTGGCAACTACCTCGTAAAGCACCGCCTTTTTGCCTTCTCCGGGCCTAAGTATCCTTCCAAGCCTCTGCCTGTACTGCCTTGAACTTCCAGAGCCGCTGAGAACAACCCCTACCATTGCGTCAGGAACATCGACTCCTTCATCGAGCACCCTTGAGGTTACAAGTGCTGTTACTCTTCCGTCCCTGAACATTGACAGGTATTCTTTCCGTTCCTTTCCCGGTGTGAGGTAGGTGAGGGCAGGTATCAGGAATTCCCTTGATATGAGATAGGCACTATCCGTATCCTCCGTGAAGATTATCGTCTTTTCGCCCCTGTGCCGGCTGAAGATGTATCTCATTGTGTCGGTTTTGACCCTGGCGTTGAAAGCAATTTCCCGTGATCTGCGCCATGCCAGCAACGCCTCCCTTCCTTCAGGGTTCCATGATTTCATTATGAATTTCTCAAAATCCCAGGGTCCCTTGAATCTTATTCTTTCACGTCTAAGGTACTGTGTGAATATCTCCCTGTTCCTTGAATATTCCTCTTCCTCTTCCGGAGTGAGTTCTACAGGAATACGGACAATCTGGAAGCTTGCGAGATACTCACTGAGCTCCTCGTAACCCATTTCAAATACTTTTTCGCCCATGAATTCCCCAAGAGTTTCGTGAAGCATGTCACTGCGCTCATAGGTGGCAGTTAATCCCAGGCGGTATGGAGACGCATACATCTTCGCTATCTGTATGTACTGTGCGGATGCAAGGTGGTGCACCTCATCGAAGATGAGGAGCTTGAACCTGTTTCCAAGCGATTCTGCCATGAGGTAGGCCGAGTCGTAGGTCGATACCGATATCGGCTTTATATCACGTTCACCCCCTCCTATCTGTCCTATCTCAAAATTGAAAACCTTCTGGAGACGATCCCTCCACTGCTGGATAAGCTCAATGGTTGGAGCTATAACCAGGGCGGATGTATTCACTCTCCTGATTGCGTCAAGACCGATGTGGGTTTTGCCCGCAGCAGTAGGGAGAACTATGGTACCCATGCAGCCGTTTGCCTGCCATTTATCGAGGGCTTTTTTCTGGTAACTTCTCAGGACTTCTGAATGTGTGACTTCAACATTGTGATTCTGGTCGAAAACAAGGTCAGACGCTTTGGGGAAAGAACGAATAATATCCCGGTATTTGTATGACGGTGCCCTATATGCCTTTATTCTTTCGTCGTAGACACACTGGGCAGGGATGCCTGCAGTATCCTCTAATACGATTGTGCCTTTGTCATACCTGATAATCATCGTCAGTTACACTATA
>JAMDDH010000014.1 GCA_023488885.1 Thermoplasmatota archaeon
AGATGCGTGAGGAATCATATACATTCTCCGTTTTAGCAAAAGATAACGATGTTTTTTTGAAAACAGTTGAACGTTTAAACAGCCACTTAGGAAACAGAGTTGTCATAATACATACCTTTGGCTTCAAGAGCATTGCCCGGTTCTTGGCTGATCACATTCCTGGATCTATTATTCTAGAGATGGGTGAAATTTCAAGATTTATAGTCGAGAGTGAGAGAAAATCCTCGAATCTTGGTAACCAACTGGCAGCTGAGACTTTTGCTGAGATATTGCAGTTCCAGAAAATCTCCATCATCATGGTTGGTTTTGAGGATATAAGTCTATCAGACAGAAAGGGATCGGACACCAAACTGACAAAGAGATTCCTGCTGTCGTTTCTGGATTCCATGAACTGCCAGACAAACGGGAATTTAGTGATTTTCTTAATCAGCCATTCAAAAAGGGATACAGTAGAATTATTGTCAGGTATCTCAGATTACACTCTTTTAGCTGACAAGGTTGAGGATAAAATAGACGTACAAGTCGTCGACAATCGATGACGTTGTCAAATCTTCTTTGATTTGGCCGTTTAGGGGGCTTCAAAAGCATGAAAGAAAAGCAGAAGTTAGATCGGAGAAATACATACACACCTGCGGATGCTCCACAAGTCCGCAGCAACTGTGGCCATGCATTAAACAATCCGGAGACGGACACTGTGCATGACTTAAAAACCCCTTCTAACAACCCCGATGTGGATCTTCCCTGCATGAGGGGACGGGTTCTGAGGGTTCCCGTCATGAACAGGCGCAACGAACCGCTGATGCCGACAACACAGGGAAAAGCAAGAAGGCTTTTGAAGGAAGGCAGCAGAAGCAAGACTTGTAAGATACGGGAGAGGGTTATCCTTTGAATTTTCAACGAGGAAACGACAAGGTCCGATAGATGAAAAAAGGAAATAGTGTCATATTTTTTTCTCTGTTCTTGGTACCCGTGCCAATTGCTTTCCTGACCAGCAGCAATTTGTATGTTGTGCCCGTGGTTTATGGCTTCTGGCTGCTTCTTTTCATATCTATATTCTCAGTAATCACGTTCCAGTCCCAGATATTCGTGGCTTATGATTACACTTTCAAGCTTATTAACAGGGAGTTCAAAGGCAAGATAATATGCTTCGTTACTTCTTTCAATGAAAATCCGAGGATGCTGCTGACTACGCTTCTTTCAGTCAAGAACGCTAATCCGTCTGGAGAGACATGGCTGCTTGACGATTCCACCGATCCGGAAATAGTAAGCAGGCTGAAGGGAATCTGCGAAAAGCTTGATGTACCGTTCATACACAGAGACAATCGGAGGGGATTTAAGGCAGGGGCTATAAACGATGCCTTGAAAATGGTTTCGAATGACTATGAACTTTTGACGGTCTTTGACAGTGATCAGATTCCGACACCGAGATTCTTCTCAGGAATCACGGGATACTTTTCAAATCCTAAGATTGCATTCGTACAGATTCCTCAGACATATACAGACCTCCCGACACGTATCAGCAAAGCTGCATATTTTCAACAGGAGGTATTCCTGAGGAAAATAATGAGGGGTCGCAGTGATTATTCCGCCTTCATTCTGGGTTCCGGCTTCGTGGCAAGGATTTCAGCTCTGGAATCAGTTGGGGGGTTTTATGAGGATAGCGTGACAGAAGACCTGGCAACCTCGATAAAGTTGCATGAGAAAGGATGGCTCTCTGCATACATAGATACATCGGAAATATGGTACGGCAAGGCTCCTGAAACCATCAGTGCTTATCTTAAACAACAGGGGCGTTGGTCGCTCGGAGGATTTCAAACCATGGGCCCGCTGCTTCGTTCCAATATATCGACGAAGCAGTTTGTGGACTATTTCGCGGGTTTCCTGTACTGGTTGTGGGTTGGCCCAATAAGACTAATTTCCCTTTTTGCAATGATATTTTTCCTTATCTTTCATCTTTATACTGTTTTCATCAATCCGATTTTCTTTGCTATCTTCTATTTCCCTTATTTAATATATTCACTTCTCTTCTATGCCTATACTGTTTCTGACAGATCTATGGATTATAAGACAAGAGGATTCATGTATCATCAAGGGGCTGAACTGCTCCTGATGTTCACAGTTACATCATCATTTATTGCTTTCATTTTAAGAAGGAAAAGACCATTTGTTGTAACACCGAAAGGTCAAGCAGGGTCATATTCATTCGGCCAGGCCATACCCTTCATAATGATCGAACTTATTGTAACGGCTGCATTTTCGGCCGGATTGGTGTGGCTCAGATACGCCTTCATACCCCTCTTGAGAATAGCCATATACCTAAACCTTTTTTTCGCATTATACTTGATTCCATTTCTAATCGCGGGAAGTGTTATACTTTTTACCAGTGATTTCAAACCTTCAGAAAATTTTTTGTTACGCAGGGAAGAATGACATACAGCTATTAATCTCGTAGCAGTTACTTACACAATCCCTCCTGAATTGATCCTATTTGTATTAGAAAGATTTACTTCTCCGGACAGCTTTCATTAGCGGACATAGATAATATTATCAGAACCGTAAAGATAACATAAATATTCTCATATCTGATAGCAGCACCATCGAATCAAGAGTGTAGAAAATGCATATGGATGAAATCAGCAAAACAGAGTATCCGGAGATTAGCCCAGGAGAACTTCGAATCCTTAAGTTTCTAACAGGATCTCCAGAAATCAGGAAACCGATTCCGGAGAATTCGATAAGTATAGAAAATATGGACGAACGGGAAATATCAAGTTCGATTTCCTGGCTTGCATCCAAAGGACTTATTCTTATCGAGAAGAATGAAAAAACCTTCTATGAGCTTACGGAAGAAGGAAGAAGGTTTCTTGACGAAGGACTCCCGGAGGAACAGGTATACCTTCTGCTGGAAAAGGAAGGACAGTTAACTATACCAAGAATTATCGGCATTTTCGGAGAGAAATACGCTAAGATAGCGATGGCACAGCTAGCGAAGTTAAACATAAAACCAGTAAAAGGGACAATCAGCTTGCAAGGGATCGCCGGGATCGGAGAGGTATTCATCAAGCGAAAGAGATTCCTGGAATCAGTAAAAGAAGGAAACGTATTCCCTGACCCTCAATTACTGGAACACTTCAGGAAACGGGAAGATGTTCTCTCAGAGAGGAAAAAGACACTCCGATCAGTATTGTTGACAGAGAAGGGAAGATTAATTGCCGAAAGGAATGAATTGAAGGATACTATTGCAGAAATAACTCCGGAAATTCTTAGAACCGGTGCCTGGAAAAACTCTGAATTCAGGAAATATGACATTACATCTCCTGTTGAGAAGATTTATGCAGCATCTTTGCACCCCATTACTTTTCTCATTGAAAAGGTAAGAAGAATTTTCCTCGATATGGGTTTCACCGAGATGGATGGCCATTATATTGAATATTCTGGATGGAATATGGATGCACTGTACATACCTCAGGACCATCCTGCCAGAGATATGCAGGATACTTTTTATCTTAACACAAAGGAGTCCATTGATTTCGAGCATCCTGAAGTACTTGATATTTTCAGGAAAACACATGAAAAGGGCATGAAGGGTTACACGGGTTGGGGATACAAATGGGATCTAAAGAAGGCTAAGCAGATGGTTCTGAGGACACACACGACAGTGAGTACCATCCGATACCTGTACGAGCACCAGGAAAGCCCTCAGGCCGTATTTTCAGTGGAGAAGGTATTCAGGCACGAGAGTGTGGACTGGAAACATCTTGCGGAACTCCATCAGATTGAGGGTGCATATTATGGAAAAGATGCAAGTCTTTCTTCCCTGAAATGGCTGATGAAAGAATTCTATGCCAGGCTGGGTTTCACAGATCTGAAATTTATACCGTCATATTACCCGTATACAGAACCCAGCATGGATGTGGTTGTAAGGATAAACGGAAAAGAAATGGAGCTTGGCGGATCAGGTGTCTTCCGTCCTGAAGTCACACGCCCGCTTGGACTCAAGGAACCTGTTGTTGCGTGGGGTCTTGGACTGGAAAGGCTCGCGATGATATACTACGGTCTCGATGATATCCGGAAAATTTACCAGAGCGATATTGACTGGCTAAGAAATTTTGTCATAAAAAGCTAGAATTTCAGCGGCCCTCTATTGCATGAAGCGCATTTCCCGAAATTTCCAATATGCACATAACAGGCTGGTTGATGGCACATGGAGCAGATTCTGTCAGCCGGCATCTGGCAGATGTGACACAGTCCTCTTACGCTCATATTATTACATGGTTAAGTTAAGTAATCTACTTTTCTGTTGAATCTTAGGTGTGCTGACGTGCATTAAACAAATGCTTTAATGGTGAAGTGTATTTCACTCTACTGAAGTGAACTTACATGATTACCATGCAAAAAATCAGGATAGTGTTAGAAACAAAATTCTTGATCGTATATCTCCCTCTTCTTGTTCTTACATGCATTCTTTTTTTCATTTCCTTTCAGCTCACAATCACGTATCAGGTAAATTCCACTAGTGGTAGTATTCTTCCTGTGGGATTTTTTGCACTTTCCCTTCTATCTTACTTCTTTGGAATAAAACACGGTCTAGATGCAGATCATATAGCGGCAATAGATGCATCCACCAGGAAATTGATACAGCAGGGATCCAGATCAACATACGTGGGGACATTCTTCTCTCTTGGACATTCAACAGTTATAATCCTCGTGACGGTGTTGGTGATTGTAACTGCTCGTACCGTTCCCGTCTCCGATGTTATCCATTTTCAGCTTTATGGATCAGTAATTGGCCTAGTTGTTAGCATCTCGTTTCTTTTTATAATCGGTTTAACAAACATACTCGTTCTTATAAGCCTCCGGAGACTGTTCAAAAGACTCGGTGACAGCAATTACGACAGAAAAACAATGGATATCACGCTTAACCAGAGAGGTTTTCTCACAAAATACTTCAAAGGGTTTTTCAGGATAATAGAGAAAGATTCCCAGATGTATTTTATCGGTTTTCTGTTTGGCATTGGATTCGACACAGTTTCAGAAATAGCGATAATATCTCTCTCCGCTCTGCTTTCCGGGACATTGAGGGGCACTTCCATACTTACTTTGCTGATATTTCCCCTTCTTTTCACTTCAGGCATGGTTCTGGTGGACAGTTCTGACGGGTTTTTCATGAACAAACTGTATGGATGGGCGGGAAGCAACGACGTGAAGAAATTATGGTTCAATATGACAATGACTGCAGTTTCAGTGCTGGTCGCATATGCAATTGGAGGCTTTGAGTTCCTCACTCTTCTGGAGCATTATCTCAATATTGGCAATGCGTCCACCTCAATAATATTCGGACTCAATTCAGGAGGTGACTGGAGTCTGCTTGGTTTACTGGTGGTTCTGATTTTCGCCGTAAGTTGGGCAGTTTCTGCGATTCTTTTCAAAACCAGATATGCTAAAAATAATTGAAGAGGAAGATTAATTCAAGTGGATATTCAGAATGAGGCGACATAACATACTGTACAGCGTGAAAGCGGATACATCGTATTTTCAGTATAATTACGCCCGAGCCGGGATTCGAACCCGAATCTAAGGCTCCGCAGGCCTTCAGGATATCCAGATTACCCCACTCGGGCAGGAATATGCTGATCCTGCCGGTGTAGAAAAATGTTCTTTTCTTCAGTGAAAGTTAAATCAGTATTAACTTCATGTCCGTAGGATTCCAGTTGATTGAGAAAAAGTTCGATGTGGTGATTATTGGGGCGGGAATTCTCGGTGTCTGCATTGGATATTTACTATCCAGGACGTTCGAGGGAAAGATACTCGTCTTGGAAAGGGAGAGCGCACCTGCAGTCCACACAAGTTCAAGAAACACTGGAGTAATACACCGTCCATTTTATATCGACCCGGATAAAAAGAAACTATCGGCAGAATCTGCCCAGAAGTCATATTTTCTCTGGCTGGAACTTGCAAGAAAATTCGGATTACCATGGAATCCTGTCGGAACACTGGAAATCGCCACAACAGAAGAGGACGTAAAAGCTCTAGACCGATACGAAAAATGGGCCACTTCGAATGGGATGAAACCAGACGAATTTGCAATAATGGATGATTTGGACCTGAGGAATTATGATGACAGACTGAATGGCTACGGAGCAATACTGAGTAAGACAGATGCATCAGTCAGTTTCGGGAATTTTACCAGAAAAATAATGGATCTGGCACTGGAGGAGGGGATACAGTTCATTCCTGATTTCACAGTCAAGAGAATTGATGAAGACGGGAGTACCGTCAATATTGCCGGGGTCCTGGGAGGCGAATCTATTCAAATTACTGCGGACTTTCTATTCAACGTAGCAGGAGGAGAATCACTCAGGCTGGCGCACCAACTTGGATTGGCAAGGAAATACGCAGTTCTGCATTTCCGTGGAGACTACTGGACTTTGGGTGATTCGTTCAAGATAGCGATACGACACAACCTCTATTCTGTTCCGAGACACAAGAAATTCCCATTTCTAGATCCTCATCTGATTATCAGGCACGATGGTTCTATGGAAATAGGTCCAAATGCCGCTCTTGTGTCCGGGCCATACGCTTACGGTAAACACGTTTCAGGATTATCCTTGGCTGGTAAAATTTTTGAGAGACCTGTTTACCCAAAATTTAAACTTATATCCAATCCGGAATTCATCTCTCTTGTGCGTTCTGAATGGAAAAGTTCCCATTCAAAAGAACACATGGCAACACGGGTAAGGCAATTCCTGCCATCACTGGAAGATACACATCTTGGTGGCAGGGGGATATCCGGAATCCGGAATTCCCTTGTTGACAACAACGGGTTTGTTGCCGAGGCTGTTATTGAGAAAGGACAAAATTCAATCCATATATTGAACTACAACTCTCCTGGAGCCACGGGTGCTCCTGCATTCGCAGCTTACGTCATTAAACTGGCTTCATCCAGTGGGTTTATGAATTTAGATAAAAGGAAGGCGGATTCTGATCATGGTGTCTGGGCGGGTTTGTCTGTAGATTAATGATGATGTTTTTCAGATAGTGTCAATTCAAGATTAAATAAGAATAATAACATTACCAGTGAATGAAGGGCAACACAAGTTCCCTCGCCTTTACGTCACTGGCACACTTTGCAAATGACGGTAGTGCGCTATTTTATCCCATTCTCATAACTTATTATGTTCAGCTTCCGGGTATGACGATTCCATACCTCGGGGTCATGGCCATATTATTCAATCTCGTTTCTGGCGCGCTTAGCACGCCAATCGGGAAACACGCGGACAGAACGGGATCCTACGGTTTGCTCATAAGCCTCGGGATACTTCTTCTGGGTTTCTCCGCAATTATTCTGTCGCTTCCTTTCGTACTCCATGGGTATATCATACCTTTTATCGTATTTGGGGCAGTTATTCTTGGGTGTGGACAGGCATTTTATCATCCGCTGGGAGCCGCTATTCTGACAAACACATTCAGCAGGGATGCCACTCCGAGAGTCATGGGAATCAATGGTTCTTTTGGGAGCCTTGGACGTGCGATAATGCCGACAGTTCTTGTTGTAACTCTTACCATATTTGGCGATTTTCACGGCCTAATGATTTATTCTATTTACAGCTTTATAAGCTCTGCTGTGATCTTTGCAGGTCTAAGGGGCGTGATCCCCAGGCATTCCGGAATGGTTTCGAAAACTGAACCTGAAAACAATAACGCAAACTCAGTTTCAAGGACTCTGATGCCCTACATATATTTGCTCACTGGTGCGGTATTTGTGAGATCCCTCTTCCTGGTTGGAACAACCACCTTCATGCCGGCATTCCTTGATGGACAGTTTGGAAGTAAAGCAATAATGACGACAATAATCTCACTGGCTTTCATCCTGCCTATTTTCGGCCAGCCGTTGTTTGGATTGCTCACATCGAAAAAGGGAGGTAAATTCACAGTTGTTCTTACGTTCATTTCATCAACAGTATTCTTCGGACTCTTTCTCGTTTTCAGCAGGCAACTTTACACAACAGTATTATTCTTTAGCTTGTATTCATTGGTTGCGTACAGCGGATTTCCTGTATTTCTCGGTTATGTCGGTCAGATCGTTCCCGGCGACATATCGGGAAAAGCCAACGGGATTGTCTGGGGAGTTGGCCAGACAGTTGGAGGGGCGGTAGGAGCAGCCATTATAACCACATTCACACTGTTTTTCACTGTTTCTGTTTCTATCGAACTAATGTTTGTATTTGCAGCGATTTCCATCATATTTCTACCGTTCCTCCCTTCGCGAAGTAAACTGGAACAGAAAATACTTCACGCATCGTAATATTCTTAATCAAATAACGGAGATGGATAATGAATCTTCAGGACTACACAGGAAGAACAGTAAACGTTCCGGACGAACCCGAAAGAATTGTGAGCTTCAGTCCTGCGATAACCGAGATTCTTTTTGAACTTGGCCTGGGTGACAGGGTTGTCGGCGTATCGGCATTCTGCGCGAGGCCCAAGGAGACAAAAAACATCAGAAAAGTCGGTAGCTACGGGAGCACAAGAACTGAGGTACTGGAGGAGATCAAGCCCGATCTGGTTCTTGCAATTTCAGGATACCAGAAGGATTTTGCGCTCAAACTCTCAGAAAAATTTCCAGTTTATATTTTCGAATTGCCGTCAAGTGTGTCTGGTATCATAGATCTCGTCTCCCGTGTCGGTGCAGTGACTGGCAAAATAGACGAATCCAAGTATATGGAGTTTGAGTTGAGCAGGTTTCTTGGTTCCATGAGACGACACCCGGGAGTTTCCGGTTATCTGGAGATAGATCTGGGTGGACCCGCAACTTTCGGTGCGTTTAGTTATATCACGGATGCTCTTTCAATGCTGGGCATAGAGTCCATATACCGGAAGGAACCATCTGAATGGGTCTCTCCCGATCTTCAGTATGTTATGGAGAGCGATCCTGACATCATAATTTATGAACCGAAGATGTATTCCAGTTTTTCCGAAATAGATGCAAAAAACCTCATCAGTGAAAGAAAATGGGAGAATCTAAAAGCCTTGAGTAAAGGCAATTTCCGCGTTACTCCCGGGAAACTCGATTTTTTTGCGCATCATGGCCCATCTTTCATCCGTGAGGTACTTCCATGGACAATGGAGATACTGGACAGTCTCTGATGCGCTATTCTCAAAGGGACTTCCGGTTCAAGAATTTTACAGATTATTTATATACATATTGCCAATGTGCGTTTGTCTTCTATATAGACAAAAAGGAAGTAATAGAATGGACGGAACTACCAAAATAAAAGACCTGACACCAGAATCCAGAAGAGTAAATGTCCTGGCAAAGGTAATAAGCAAAGGAGAGCCAAAGGAGATCCAGACCAGATTTGGAGAAGAGAAATCCGTAACTGAGGTTTACATAGGTGACGAAACCGGGAAGATTATACTGTCACTTTGGGGAGAACAGGCCAGTCAGGCTAAGAACGGAGAAACCCTTTACATAGACAACGGATACATATCCCAGGTAAGAGGACACATGAGACTCAACGTAGGGAAATATGGTTCACTCAAAGCTGGGGAAGAAGAAATCACGGAAGTTAACGAAGAACTCGACATGAGCGAGAAAGAATACGAAAGCAACTTCCGGGGAAGAAGACCATTCCGAAGCGGCGGCGGTGGCAGTGGCGGCAGCGGCGGAAGAGGCGGATACTACAACAACCAGAACAGAGGCGGAAGACAATCCCGCGACGACTACTGAAGATTATTTTCTAAGGCTCTGATGAGCCAACATTTCCCTTTTTCTGCATTTTATACATTTGAATGATTTCCGAAGTAGTGGTCGCATCCTCTGGCGTTTTATCATCTCTCCATTTACCGGTGAATCTCGGGAATCTTATTGCAAGTCCTGCTCCCTTCTCAATTACGCCGTAAGCACAGGCATGAACAGGGCTGATCGTTATTTCTGCCCCTATTATCTCGAGTACGTGCACAGGTTCGAACCATGTATCTGGAATCATGAAAGATTCTACACGTGCAGGTTTATCCCTTGACGCGATTGCCTCAAATTTGCGGGGAAGATTGAAAAGAACCTCGTCAGTGAAGCCTGTCCCGAGTTTACATATTGACTCGAATGTATCGCTTTCCTTGTTGTACGCGGCCATGAGAAGAGCGCCGTATGTGCCTTTCCTTCTGCCATGCCCTCCGAATGAACCGATCACAACAAGGTCAAGGCTGTCTTCGAATTTAGACTGGTAATCTCTTTTAAGTTTTATCCACAGCCAGCCACGTGCACCGGCACGGTACACGGAATCCTCCGACACATTCTTTGCGACGATACCCTCGCATCCGGAACTGATTGACTGTTCAAAAAACTTCTCTATGGCATCTTCATCCGAAGAAACCAGTCTGTTTGCCAGTTTGAAATGATCGTTAGGGGTAAACAGGGATTCAAGAACCTTTCTCCTTGCTTCATACGGTTCCCTGTGAAGTTCCTTTCCATCCAGGTAAATTATGTCAAACAGGAACACTACCACCGGTATCTCCTTGCTCTTCGCGTCCAGATCATATTTTCTTCCGCGCCTCCTGGAAACGGTCTGAAATGGATATAATTCTCCAGTTTCGGAATCGTACGGTACTGCTTCCCCGTCAAGTATACAGGAAGTGCATGAGAATGTCTCCAGGGTGTGTTTCACTATATCGGGAAAATTCTTGGTAGTTTCCTCTGATCCTCTCGAGAATATTCTCACATTCCCGTCCTTCAGGTGAATTTGTGTTCTCAGCCCATCATACTTGTATTCGAAGGAAGCGGTCCCACCCATTTTATCAAGAATTTGCCGGACTTCATGCAATCTTTCGGCAAGCATCACCTTAGCCGGAATCATTGGAGCAGGGCCTATTTTTACCACTTGGGATACCTCCCCGTTCCTGAGCATCTCGGCTATCAGGCCGATATCGGGATGGAAGTTGTAAGCCTCCTCAATGCTCACGGCCTGATCCTTGTCCGCGAAAGCTTTAACCAAAGCGTCCAGTATCGTTGCATCAGAAACTCCCAGCCTCAGCTTGCCGCTGACTATTCGTGTTATGTACATAGCTTCGCTGGGTGATGAATTTATAACAAGATCCTGGAACAAGCCAATCTTATTTTTTATACTGCCTTCTCCCTTTATCTTCGCCAGCTTCATCAGGGAATCGTAGACGTACTGGACGGTAAGTTTCTGGGAAATCAGCGTGTTCTGCGATTTCCCTCCAGCGATAAGTCTAGCGACAAGTCCAAGGTCTCCTTCTTTTATGAAAAGTTCCTCCACGTCTTTTTCCGGTTTACCTGAAATAAGTGAAAGGCCTTTTATCAGAAGTTTATCGGCCATGCCGAGCTCTATTCCTTCGTAATCGGGGGCAAGTTTCCCCTGAATAAGATATACAAGTTTCTTCAGGTCCTCCCCCGCTTCTGTAAAGAGACTGACAAGTATTTCAGTAAGTTCCAGCCTTTTGCGGGTATTGGACATCTCTGTGAAACTATCGACGACCCGGATGAAATCCACGAAGATATATTGGTAGATTCTATTAAATATTAGTTGAAGAGATGCGCGCTTCTTTCTCTATTTCTCCTCTCATCAGAATGCCTGCTGATGCACATGCGGCTCCCAAGATTCCGAGCGTCACCCAGGAAACAACATATCCATGATAGAATGATAACACTGAAAATAGTGCAGGACTGAAAGCTCCCACTGCAATCTGCAGGAAATTTACAAACGACAGGGCAAATGATATCATGCCTCTATCCTTGGTTTTCTCTATTATTATGGTATAAAGCATGGAAAAACCGTTAACTGTCATGATTCCCAGCGCCATCATCAGTACAAAAAGGAGGACGTAACTGGAAGTCAGAGGAACCATTGCAGTAAGGACGGATAAAATTAACGCCGATGCCACGAACATCATGATCTTTCTCCGTATCTTTCCGAAGATATACCCTCCCATTGTGCCTCCAAAGAATCCTATTAGTAGATATACGGTGCCCAGGGAACCTGCAAGATTCGGAGAATAATGCATATGAACTTCCGCGTAGTAGACAAATAGTTGTCCGATTACTGTTTCAGAAAATATCGCAGACATGGCGATAACGGGTAGCAACCATATTTCACTTCCCTTCAACACTACCCGGGCCCTCTTTACCAGGTTGTTACTGTTCCCGGCAACTCTGCCAAATTTACGAAGAACAACGAGGTTTTCCAGTGCAATGGATAACATTATAATGCCGGCCAGTACCAGCGGAGCCCTCCAGCCGTAGACCTGGTCGAGCAATGCCCATCCGATTATTCCAACGCCACCACCCAGATTGAAGGACCCGTTGAACATGCCGACATAAAAGCTGTAGCTCCCCTTCGGGACAATATCTGCAAGCAGGCCAAGGGCTGGAGAGAAAAAAAGCGCTGAACCTATACCCGCAAATAGTCTTGAGACAAACAGTTCAAAGAGGTTTCCGGACAGCCCTGTAGTTATGACTGAAACACCAAGAATCGCGATGCCGAGTACTGCAGTATTTTTGTTTCCGATCCTGCCGGAAAGGAGTCCGCCAACCATCTGAAACGTTGAAAGGCCGATGTAGAATGCGGTTGTTATAATCCCGAGTTGAATAATCTGGAACCTGAAATCTGAAGCAATGTACTTCAGTCCAGGGGCAATGTTGAACCAATTCAGTGCGTACACTGCTCTCGCCACGTTTATTGATGTGGCCTGTATCCTGTATCCCACGGCACAGGATGCATTACAGATATTATTACTTAATTCACAATTCCCGTTGCATCGAAAGAGAAGCTGTTAACGAAGCTTATCTCAACATAGGGGAACGGTTGCTGTTAAATAGCCCATCGTTGCGATTACCGTTATTGATCTACAGATCCATTGGTACATAATCCAAAACTTTAGCGTGTAGTAGACGATAGTTTCAGTTGGGATGCGAATTGTGATAATACCTGATTTTTCATAGAAATTTCCATGAGTCTCGAACGGAAGTCTGCATTCTTAGATTTGCTTGAATAGATCTTGAAGGAGAGACCACTATATTCTATATCGATCAGAATCAGAGGTTCAGGTCGCACCAGCTTAGGATATCTCTCCCTCAGGTTAAACGGATCCTCCAATGTTTCATCAAATGAGTGATCAATGGCGTATGCCATAATTGTCCTGATCTGATTCCATAGGAAACTTCCTGCAACGAAATCAACATATACTGCGTCTCTTGCTTTCTTCACCACGATTGACTTAATTGACCGGCTGGTATTTCTGTTGTCAACTCTGCAGAATGATGAGAAATCATGGGTTCCAACAAAAGATCTCAATACCGGCTTAAATTTCGGGCCAATATCTGTGTCTCCAGGAATAATATACCTGTAGATTTTGAAATCACAGTGCCTCGGATTGGCATCCTCTGCAACTTCCGCATGCTGATGAAAT
The DNA here is from genome assembly GCA_023488885.1 of Thermoplasmatota archaeon. Classification (GTDB taxonomy): domain Archaea; phylum Thermoplasmatota; class Thermoplasmata; order Thermoplasmatales; family Thermoplasmataceae; genus JAJZOM01. Next base: position 13,426 of record JAMDDH010000014.1, read on the forward strand.
ATCATTCCGTCAATTGAAGAATTCAAAATGCCCAGTATCTTTTCTGGTTTCTCTTCAGAATTCAGAGCAATAACGTTGCCGATGGCAGAGACATTGCGATCGGTTCTTGCTGCTGAATTCAAGGAATCTGCAATTTTTCTCTCTCTTAGAACCTTGAGGATGGTATCCTCTACATTGCGGTTTCCGTTGCTGCTCTGGTAACCTGTGAAGAGCCACCCCAGGTATCCAAACTTTATGAACAGTCTCAATGCGGAAGTTAATGTGACATGAATATTTAGTGTGCGCGTATACAGGTTAATCATGATCGTTGTGGCTGGTCTCGGTATGTCAGGTTCATATCTCCTAAAAAGACTGGATGACGAAGGCTTTGAAGTGAGGGGATTTGACCCAAAGACTCAGGATTTCTATGTGCCGTGCGGATATGCCACCAACATTCGGAAACTTCGGGACATCCTTCGATCTGTGAACTTAAATGCTGATGATTATATTGAGCGCGAAGGAAAAGACGTCACCATCTCAGGACCAGACTTGCCGGAACTCACATTTTCCTCGGCAGGCATCTGTACAATTGACAAAAACAGGCTCGAGAATGACCTAATTTCCGGGCACAAACACGAGAGAGCGCGGGCAAAATATGAATCCGGCGACACAGTTATTGATGCAACCGGAGTTTCGAGATATTACCTGGGACAGGCTGAAAATGATTTCCTGATGTACACTAAGGAGTACTTGACCGACGAAGCAGATCATGCGGACTTCCATTTTAGATATTTCAGCAGAGGAACTGGGTATTACTGGGAATTTCCATTGAAAAACGGATTTCACGTTGGTGCTGGCGCAGACAGCGTGGAAGCGATAAACCAGTCTTTGGCCGGGGTTGTATATAAAAAAGTTTTATCTAGAAAAATAAGGCTGAAGCCGTTATTTGATCAGATGTTCAACCAAAACATCATAGGAACTGGTGAATCTATCGGCACAGTAAGCCCCATCACAGGGGAAGGCATCATCCCTTCCCTGACATCTGCAGAAATACTGGTGCAGTGTCTCAAGGAAGCCGTGGACACAGAGGAACTGAAACTGCTTTACCGGGAGAGAATCAGGGACAGGTTTGCGGCCTATCAGGGGCTTTTCGACCTTCTTGTGTCGTCAAGGAACGGAAAAATGTTTACTTTGAGAAATATTAAAAACGCCAAATTTGCAAAGGCAGATTTTGAAGGATTCGGCATTGATATAAAGATTTGGGAGATAATGAGGCACCTGATACCTATTTGATGCCCCCGTCAACAGGAATCATTGCGTCTGTCGTTGCCCCGAATATCTCCTCGTTAACCAGCGAAAGCAACACATTGGCAACATGTTCCGGCAACACTTCTCTCCTGAGCAGATTCTGAGTTTTGTATTCTTCAACAGTCTGGCCCTTTGCTTTGGCACGTGATTCCAGGACGCCGTTTTCCCAGATCTTTGACCCCTTGAAAACCTTGTCAGGATTAATTATGTTGGCGCGAATTCCGAATGCCCCTCCTTCCTTTGATACGTAGTGGCATATCTGTGCGGCAAAAGCCTTTGAAGAACCATATGACAGCATCTCCGGTCCCGGGTGGGTCAGATTCTTGCTAATATTGAATACAATGTTTGCTCCGATTCTCTGTGCCTTCATGAACTTGAAAGCTTCCCTTGTCATCAGGAAGGTCCCACGTGAGTTTACCCTGTAGTGGAAATCCAGTTCTTCCATTGAAATCTTTTCTATGGGATCGCTTTTCAGTACTCCGGCATTGTTGAACAGAATATCCACTGCCCCGAATTTCATAGTTATTGTCTTGAACATCTCGGTGACCTTTGCTTCATCGGAAATGTCGACAATATAGGGAAATATTGTAGTTTGTGTGGATTTCTGGAGTTCCTTCGCTACTGACTCAATTGATGGATCCATGTCGCATGCAATGACAATAGAACCATTTTCGGAAAGTTTTCTTGCAGCTTCAAGGCCAATGCCGTTAGCAGCTCCGGTGACAATGGATACAGTCCCCTGCAGGAATCGTGGTTTCATCTTCTTCAATTTTGCCTCCTCCAGTGGCCAATACTCCATTTCATACGCCTCTTTCTTGGTTATGAATGCGTTTCCTGCGATTTTTCTGGCACGGGAGTTAACTATCATTGAGTGAATGAACTGATCCCTCACGATCAGGGCCTCTTTATCAGAAATTCCTGCGGTGATTAACCCGAATCCGCGTATCACGATCACTGCCGGGTACGGGTCGTGCATCGGGAAGCCTTTCACATATTCGTCGTAATCCCTTTTATAGCGTTCCACAAATTTATCAATCACTTCGAGTGCATGTTCGGGTCTGTCTACGTATGCGTACTCGTATTTCGTCCTGATGAGCATGTCAGGTGTTGCCGGCCCCTGCATCTCGAAGATCTGTGCCTCCTTGGAAAGAGAGATCTCTTTCGCAATCCCCGTATTCTCAATTCTAAGTATTTTTCTGTGCCTAGTTGATAGTTTTCCCCGTATCTCAGGAACAATACTCATTACTGCATCGTCGGGAATTTCCTCAAATTCTTTTTTGAACAGATCTTCTCCTGATTTCGATGCTATGTATGATTCCGCCATCTGAACTATTTTTAAATGGCGACTGTAGCTTTCCTCACCGGTTTTTCCAAATGTGAACAATCCATGTTTTGAAAGGATTATGCCCTCAGTTCCCTCCGGCATATTCTGCGTTTTTGATAAAATCGCTCTTGCCAGCTTAAAACCGGGAGGAATATATGGGATAACAAGCACATTCTGGAATATCTTCCCGATATCCTCCGGAGAAAGGGGAGTATTAGTGATTGAAAGAATGGCATCTGAATGTGAATGATCTACGAATCTGTCAGGTATGAAAGCGTGAAGGAATGATTCTACGCTCGGAGAAGGTTCGGATGGATCGACCATGCTTTTTTTCATGAAATCAACCATCTCCTGATCGGACATCTTGTCAATTTTCATGGCCGAAAGCATGTCATTCATGCGGAGACCGGTGAAACCTCTTTCTGTTATCGTGGCAAGGTCTGATCCACTTCCTTTAACTCTCAGTACCTTAATCCTGGAACCGGTATGATCAATCTCTTCGGTCTTGACAGAAGTATTGCCGCCACCGTGAAGAACAAGGTTTTGGTCTGAGCCAAGTTTTCTCGAATAAAAGACCCGTTCTTCAATCAGTGAAACGGAGTCAGTATTATTGCTGGAAACGGACATTGACAAACATATTTTTCATTTATATTAAACATGGCTCAGCTTCCCTCAATTTAGACGGATGAGAGGTCTTCCCGGCCATGCGTTCTTTTTGCCTGGTTCAATCCTCGCTTCATCAGCAAAAACTTTGCATTTGAATGTTGCAGAAAGGTAATTCAGGTTGTCTCTCAGCACCTGCAGTTCCCTGTCATTTGTGAGATCAATGTTCCGCTTGTTCTTCATGAAATCAGGAATAACTGATCTGAGGTCTACAGGTACATCTTTCATTCTGTTCTCCAGCAAAATTACAGCTGCTTCCCGTATCCTCGGGTTGCAAGTCTCAATGCGAATCTGCTGGGGGGTCATTCCCGTTGCCTTCATTATCTCCCTCACATCCCTTACAATGTTCTGAAGATAGTTCTCCGAGTCTATGATCCTGAGGTCGGGCGTTTCTCCTGCGTCATCCTTCAGTTCTGCCGCGCTTGCGAAACCATCAAACCCAAATTTTTCCCAGAGTTCTTCACAAGTATGGGGTATGACTGGAGTAAGTGCTAGGATCCAGTCCCGCCTTATCGATTCAATGCACTTATTAACATCCCCGCCCCTGTTCTCCACATATTTCAGGTCGTTGATCACTTCATAAAATATGGAAACATAGGCGCCTCTTATGTCGTACCTGTCCATCTTTTCGATGAACTCCTTCCGGTGAATTCTGAAGTTCGTGTCAAACCAGTCTTCAACTTGTCTATTTGACTGCTCAGGATAACGGTGCGATTCATCCATTATTTCCAGGAAAGCGTCATATTTACGTTTCACAGCAGAAAGATCAGTTTCGTTCCAGTCGAGTATCGAAGAAATGTCTGCGTTCACAGTAGCAAAAAGCCTGTAAAGGTCAGCGGAGTACTTGTTTGCAATTTTCAGCAGAGATATGGCATTTCCTTTACTTTTTGAAATTTTTGCGCTGTTTGAGAGTACCAGTCCGGAAATTATGATCCCCTTTGGTTGATCGCTTTCCCTGAAAAGGGCGGCATGATTCATTACATAGAATGCAAGGTGGTTACTCATGTGAGGTGAGGTTGTTAGCCTTACGTCAACTCCGTACCAGTACTTTCTGGAATCTCTGGCTTCTCGCGCAAGTCTCTGAATATGTTCAGGATATTTCGATATGTCATTATCATCGTCTGAGTAGACAAAATTGACAAGGTCTTCAGGGAAACTGCCAAGCTCAGAATAAATCTTCATCACCTGATCTGTATTGGAGTAGACTGCAGGATAGATTGTTGAATCTGAAAGCGATTCTATGACCCACTCCTGGTTGAACGGAAGTCTGGTTCCAATTCCCCTCCTTCTGGCACAAGGGCGTTCTCTCAGCCAGTCCACGGCATCATGCATGGCATTCCTGTAAAATTCAGGATAAAAAAGCATTCGTGATACCAGATCGTGAGAAGCTTTTTTCCACCAGTCCACCGAGTAGTCTATGAACCATTGATCTTTGAGGACAGCCACTACAACTTTTGATCCACCCCTGGTCTGTGCCTTTCTCGAAACTTCATAAAAGATAAAACCGTTGCCGAGTTTGAAGAGGCTGGACTTTATAGCATCTCTGGCTTCTTTAACTGGTAATCCAGAAAATTCACCGTTGTTCTGGTTAAGGAATCCACCATAAAACTCTACTTTATACAGCTGTTGCGTTGCTTCCTTGAGCTTGTCTGAATCACTGAGTGAGGATATGCCCAGATCACTGATCAGGGAATCAACAGTGGTTTTTTCACCATTCTTAAGATCGACAACATATATGGGCTTAATATGAATGCCAGCATCCTTTATCGCAATAAAATCCCAGACTGCATGACCCGGAACTGAATATACGATTCCGGTTCCATTGTCCGGATCCACAAATGAAGAATAATATGCCCTGATCTTTCTTCCATCGAAAGGAGTGATATATGCCTGATTGAGTATCTCGTCGGATGACACTGTGCCAATGAGCTCAATATTACTTCTCTGAAGCCCCAGCTTTTCAAAAGCCTCATTCGACACAACATAGGTATTGGAATCCATTTTGAATTTAACATATCTGCAGTTTGGGGAAATCCACAGGTTAGTAACGCCGAACAGGGTTTCCGGTCTCAGGGAACCAGTTATAAGTGAGAAACTTTCTCCCCTGAAAATTACGGCGGTGTACTCTTCAACGGAGACTTTATCTACGTCTCCATCACTTATGTCATCTTCCCCGACTGCATTTTTATCCTCCACGCTGTACAGAATAGGATATTCCCCTTTTTTGATCAGACCCATTCCATGCAATTTCTCAAACTGCCATTTGACGAAATCCTGATAAAACGGATCTGCCGAAGTAAATCTTCTTCTCCAATCTATAGAATATCCAAGATACGTAAAATCCTTAACGATCCTCTCAGAGAAATAAGCCGCTATTTTCTCCGGATCCTTGAATTCCTCCAGGCGCTTATCAACCATTTCCGGCTCTTCGTATTCTGAGAGATTTTCTCTGTATTGCCGCACAGTTTTCTTCTCTCCCATTCGGATTCTTTCAGAAAAAGCCAGTATTGGGGTACCGCTCTGGTGAAAAGCCATAGGAAATAGCACGTTGAATCCCCTGAGTCTCTTATATCTTGCAATCACGTCGGCAAGGGTGTAAGTCCTTCCATGTCCTATGTGCAGGGGGCCGTTAGTATATGGCCAGGGAACGGTTATGAGAAACTTCGGCTTGCTTCTGTCAATTTCTGACTGGAATATCCCCGATTCTTCCCACTTTCTCTGCCACTTTCTTTCTATGGATGGATTCATTCATTTACTCCTGGACGATAAGAACTGCCGCAGATATCACGGTGGTCCACTCACCGGAATTCATCACTACGGCTGTTGAGCATATGTTCTTTGTTGTCAGGATCTTATCTTGCAATACATACTCTTCCCGATCGGAGTTCCATTTGAGCTGATCTGACTGTCCCAGTGTGCTGGCAAGCATTTCCGCTGCCAGTTTCTCTGCAAAGAAGCCTGCTACCTTTTCAGTTTCACCAAAGCTGTGGTGTTCGCTCAGATATCCCCATTTGCTTCTATCCGTCGGTATTGCGTAGCCTATGGCAGCTGAAAGCATTCGATTCAGCTCATCCGATGAATTTCTGGCGAGAACCGTAAAAAGAATCTGCCCAGGAGAAAGCATTTTCAGTCCCTCTTCTTTCGAAATAGTTTCGGCAAAAGGTGGAAAAATTGAACTTATACTCACAAGGTTGTAAGGGGCAATTCCTCCATCCCGGAGAGCCTCCTCAAAAGACTGTAGCATACTCTGGCCCCTTCCAACTCCCCTAGTGAAGAACAATTTTTTAGCAACAAATGTCAGCATTGCAGGGGGATAATTGTTTTTTTAAAATAACTTTTAGCTTTTGCCTGAATCAAATGTCAAAGATCACAATACCATAACCCTGTTCCAGGTTTATCTCGAGCCTGTAATAAGTCGGAGCCTTCAAGACATAGTGGTACTGGAAATTTTTTCCAGTTCTGCACCCCGACAATACTACGTCTGATACGCCATTTTTCCTGAATTCAAACGTTTCAACTGAATCAATCAGGATTTCATCAACTTCGAACGAGAAGACTACCTTTGAAAGTACCTGCAGCAAAAGATCTTCAAAATTTGTGGAACCCAGACTAATAGTTTTCCTGACTCTTCTGCATTTATCGATGGGTTTGCCAATCAAATCCGCAGTGCCGGATACGGCATTGCCCAGTAACTCCTGATATGTCTTACCGTAGAATTTAAGGCCTACATCTCCAGTATGTTCCAAAACTTCAAACTTCAATAAAAAGGTATAAGGGGTAAAAATAAAAAATTAGGGTTACTCAGGTCTTTCGGATGAAATAACCGGTATCTGTTCGTCAAGGTTGATACCTATCTCATCTTCTCTGAGTTTTCTGCCTATGCTCTGCTCATAGAAAGCCAGGATTCTTCTCTTGTCTTCTTTGGTGTATTCCCTGAAGTACTTGTCTTTCTTGAGTATCTTGCCTGTTCTCTCTTCATAGGTTTTCGCCGGAATTGAATACTTCCTCTGCGTCGCATCCCTGTATAGTTCAGGAATAACATTGAAGGCACAGAACGGGACAACTCTTCCATCAGGCATCGCATAGTGGATATCACATCTCTCGACTCTGTCCACATCATATGTGTACGGATCCATGAAGTGCATGAAACCGACAAACATGGATTTGTAATGGAAAGCTTTGAGTCCGTGGTAGTCTCCTTCCGTAAAGGCGTTGTAGATCATATCCTTCAGCTTGAAATCCTTTGGAGCTTTTTCGTAGTCCACGAATTTTCCAAGACTCATCAACAGCTTAGGTACAGATACTGCCTTGCTAAGTCTCTTGAAGTTAGAGTTCTTCATGTCATCTGCAAGTTCTCCTATCTTTTCGAACATGCCCCTGACATCAATGAACCTCGTTATTGGTATGATTCTGTCACCATCCTTGAAGATATAGGTACCCATTCCGCAGGCAAAGTGGATAGACAGCTTGTACATCTCCTTTCCTTTCAGCTGCTCCACAAAGTTCGAAACCTTTGCTGTCGAAGGAACCGTGAAGAAGTCCTCTCTTCCTATGAGGCCATCGGTCTGCTGCTCAATTTTCTTTATGCATCCGGGAATTGTAACTCTCTGCTTTTCCCTCATTCTGTCAGGCATTCTTCCGACCAGACTAACAGGCTGGAAGTTAACTGCCCTTACCGCATCTATGTTGGATATGCCAAACCTTATGATATCTCCAAGGTACTGGTCATTCACACCACCGATAACGGTTGGCACAAGGACAACACCGAGAGGAGCTTTCTTGTAGTTTTCAAGTGCAGCTGGTACCTCCCAGAAATTCTTCGGGTTTGATCTTGGTGTGGGCCCGTCGAAACTTGTATAGATAACATTTGATCCTGCAGATCTTACCTGCTGTGGGAAATCTGGATCAAAAGCTGCCCTGATACTGTTTGTATTGAGCTGAATGTGCTCGTAGCCCTCTTCCCTTGCTATCTTTATTATGTCTATGATATCGTCCCTGATTGTAGGTTCTCCGCCTGTGATCTGAAGTGCATTTGCTCCAACAGGTTTTTCGTTCCTCATTCTTCGGAGCATCATTCTGACCTGGTCCTGTGACGGCTCGTATATGGGCTCGTTTTCCTTCGCATAGAAGAAACAGTACCAGCAGGAAAGATCGCATCTGTTTGTAACTACAACATTTCCAAGTCCAGTGTGAGATTTATGCTTCACACAAAGTCCGCAGTGTGTGGGGCAAACAATCTTTGTCTCAAGGAAGGCAACGTGAGGATTGAGAATTCTTACTCCGGGATCTAGCCATTTTTTTGCTTCCTGGTACATTTCATAATCTTCCCAGTACTTTTCCTTTGTAATGCCGTGCTCTGCGCACTCTTTTATGAGTTTTACCTCACCGGCATTTTCGTAAACAATGGCGGGTATTCTCATCTGGTCAAATTTCTCATCGTCAACGCAAATAGGGCACAGACTCTCTGTTACCCTCATAACCATCATGTCTTGAGTAATCATATGTCCCATTGCAGTGGCAAATTCGTCCACCGTCTTAAACGGGGCATTTTTACTGATCTCGAAATCGTTTGCAAATCTGATTTCGGGATACTTGTTTCTTTCCTCAGATACAATCATTTGTGGAATCACCCATTAACCGTGGAGATACATAATTATTAAAAGAGTTTTGTAGTGTTTGTAGCGAAATATGCTTTTTCCACATTAGTTTATGGTGCAACATCATGAATTTTTTTCGATGTAATGTATTTCCGCTATATTAAACCATATCATGACATGTAATATATAATCGTTATCGGAGTTGTTGCATCAGCAGCAACAATATATATCTGTATTCATGGAACCCCATAAACATTGGGTTTACAATGCCTTTTGTTAATCTATTAAGAAGTATCGAAACTTATTCGCTTTTATTGCTACTATTTTGCCTAACTTAATTTCGGAATGGTAAAAATTAATACTCACCAGAACATAATGGTGGCACGCGGGTGTGGTGTAGCCTGGTAACACGCGAGCTTGCCAAGCTCGTGCCTCGGGTCCAAATCCCGGCACCCGCATTTTTCCTTTAGCCGAATAATTTGCACATAAAGTATCCTATTTCGACACCGTTTTCTGTTCCGGATCTACGTAACAAAATTCCAATAAACATTCTCTCTGCGCAACTTTTTTGTGCATCTGTGCACCATGGATATCGGTTGCAAATCATGAAAACCCCTATAATTCATGAATATGCATATATATTTCCCGGACATGATAGAAAATATGGCGACGGTCAGTGATTCCGTGAGGATAATAGTTAACGAGAGCCCATTCTATTCCACAATTATCAAATCCGGGCTGGGAAACTTTGCCAGCATCGCTAGAAGAATCAAACCCTCGGTTGAAATCCTGACTGGAGAAACAGTGAAACTTAACACCATTGTCAAGGTCCTCTCAACATTTGACAGCAATACCGAATCGGTGGAGGACATATCTCTTCTCAAGAAATCAAAACTTGCAGTGGAATATAAATACAAGGAATACGACGCGAGCAATGTTTCGGAGATAATCGAAGGAACTTTTCTGGCATTCAAGACGGACGGGCACTACAGATGTTTGATCAGTTCAGACGACGATGGAGAAATGGCTCTTCTCAGGATAACCCTTCCAGAACTCGCATCTGGTAGGCCGGGACTGACACTGTTCATTGTCCAATATCTCAGCATACACGGTTTCAAAGCAAAAAACATATACCGGTTTGACAGAGAAATAGTGCTTACAGCAAACATGAAGGATGCCGGAAAGGTTGTTGAATTAATAAGTAATCTACTTTATTCTTCATGAATGTGAATTTTTCTCATCTGTATGAATATTTTTATATGTACTTTAAATACCGGTACTGGCGAATGGCTTGGACCTGACTTTAATACAGTATCTTCTGTCAATAGTTTCTGGCGTGATTGTTGGTTTCTCTCTTGGGATAATAGGTGGAGGAGGATCGATCCTGGCAATTCCACTGTTTATTTACGTAGTAGGAATAAACGACCCGCATCTGGCAATAGGCACAACTGCGCTAGCCGTAGGATTGAACTCATTTGTTAACCTTTTTTTCCACCTTAAGAAAAAAAACGTGGACATCAGAATAGGCGTAACATTCTCCATTGTTGGGTTTTTTGGGGTAATGATTGGCAGTACTCTCGGGCTCATAACTCCCGGAGGGAGTCTCCTGTTATTTTTCTCGATTCTTATGGTGATTATAGGAATCTACATGCTCCTTGGTAAACGCGAAAAGATCAGGAAAGAAGAAAGTGGTGAAAAGAAACCCAGAAGCTGGAAATCTGTCGTCTATTCTGGCTTTGCCGGTTTCGGTTCCGGGTATTTCGGGATAGGTGGCGGTTTTCTGCTTGTTCCTGCTATATTATTTTCAAACAAGATATCAATAAATAAGGCAGTTGGTACATCACTGATGGCGGTTGGGACATTTGGAATCACTACTGCAATTAGATACAGCCTTTCTGGGCTCGTTCTATTCCAGGTCAGCATATTATTCCTTATTGGTGGCTTCATTGGGGGGTTCACAGGTTCAAGGATATCTACGGGTATTGATCGAAAAACACTCACAAAGATATTTTCCATTATTGTTATCGCAGTCGGTGTTTACATTATGCTGAAATCCCTTGCAGTCTGAAAAACCTTAATTCCATTATGCCTCACATGACGAATGTCCGATAAGGTAAAAGCAGATCATTCCTCATTCTTGCGAGTTGAAAAAAGGTTCTTGAGCATGTGGTCTCCGGTGAGTTGCCAAACGACAAGATCCCACGTAGATATTGCGATTCCAAGCATAATGAACAAGTCAAGAAAAATAGAAATCATATGGAACGCTAAGACAACGGCAATGTAGAAGATCATAATGACTGAGAGTATTATTGGTGCAAAGAATACGTCAGATCGTTTCTTTTTTGAGGAAATTTTGATAAGTGTCATTCAGATCGTCCATCCTTGACTCGAAGCCAATATCACTGTACCATTGGTTCGGGTGCTTGTGTTTCTTTCAGAAATGAGACTATTGGATGAGTTCCTCCCTTACAGTCTCAATTCTAAGCTGTGATCCGGAATAGTCTACGTAAACATTCTTCAGTTTTAGATATTCCTCGATGCCATATTTGCTTCCTTCTCCAGCCTGTCCTGTTAGTCGGAAGCCAGTATGGTATCCCTGTGATGATTCTGGTCCTGGCATGTTGATATAGACTTCCCCGAATCTGATCTTTTCGGACGCTTTGAATATCAGGTTATGGTCAGAGGTAAAGAGATAGGAGGCAAGGCCGTATTTTGAATCGTTTGCTTTCGCGATTAATTCGTCTTCATCACTTACTGTCGCAGATCCTATTACCGGTCCAAAAACTTCCTCCTGAAACAGATCCGAATCCTGTTCGACATCACCAAAAACTGTCGGCTCGTAGAAATACCCGTTCTGAAACTCACCTGACAACTGAGGTCTTTTCCCTCCGGACAGGATTTTAGTTCCACGTGTTTCCGCTTCCGATACAAACTTTTCAGTAATTTCCAAGGCTGATTTGTTAATCAATGGTCCCATATCGGAGGTAAGAGGATTGCCGATCTTCATTCCCTTCAGCGCCTTCACGAGCATAGTCATGAATTTTTCACTAACCTGTTCGTGGACATAGAGCCTCTCTGCCGCTATACATGACTGGCCGGTGTTCCAGAATTTAGCCCAGAGAAACGATCTCAGGGCGTTCTTGAGATCTGCGTCTTTCCACACCATGAAGGGAGCCTTTCCTCCAAGTTCGAGAATCAGTTTCGCCATATTAGCTGAAGTCTTCGACACAATCCTCTGCCCGGTGGAAGTCGATCCGGTCATGGTAACAACGGAGACCTTCTTATGAGACACAATGTAGTCTCCAATCTCAGAACCCTTGCCTGTTATGAAGTTAAGGGTTCCGCGAGGTACTCCTGCTTCCACAAATTTTTTCACAATCCACTCGGCAGTGAAGGGAGTGTCACTGCTGGGTTTCAGCACTACTGTATTACCTGTGATCAGTGCAGGTGCAAGTTTTCGGGCAACCATGGCTGCTGGGAAATTCCATGGCGTCAGCGCAACCACAACACCGGATGGAACTTTGTACTGGAATATTTTCCTGAAAGAAGTATCTCCCTCAACGATGTCACCGGTAATTTTTCTTGCAAATTCGGCATAATACTGGAGCTGGTCAATTACGCCGTCCACTTCTTGCCTTGCTTCTACCGGTATTTTCCCATTCTCATTCATCAGGATTTCTTCGAGTTCCTTTCTGGACTTTACTATAAGCTCTTTTGCTCTGTATATAATTTTGGATCGTGCTACGGAGCCCATTTCTCCCCATTTTTCGAAGCTTTCCTCAGCAGCATCTATTGCTCTGTCCACATCTTTCCTGGAAGCAGAAGGGAAAGTGCCCATGATCTTCCCGGTTGCCGGATTATATTTATTCAGAGTTTCGTTATTTTCCGCGTCTGACCATTGTCCATCAATTAGCAGTTTCATTGTTGTTCATGGTATGATTTGTTAAATGTCTTTCCCTAGTACCAACACACATTCCCATGAATTAGTCTTTGACACAATTAATAGTTGATCAAGATTTGAGAAACACCTAATTATCTGGAGCGGATTGAGCATAGTACATGATCAGGATTAAGAGAATATATGAAAAGCCGGAGAACTCGGACGGTTTACGTATTCTGGTCGATCGCCTCTGGCCAAGGGGTGTATCGAAAGAAACTGGTTCAGTTCAGATCTGGTTGAAAGACATTGCGCCCTCCGAAGGACTGAGAAAATGGTTTAGTCACGATCCCTCTAGGTTTCCCATTTTTCAGGCAAAATATTTCGAAGAACTCTCAGCAAACGAGAAATCGGATGAAATTTTACGTTTATGCAGGGAAGGAGATATAACCCTGCTTTACTCTGCCAAAGATGAGGAGAACAACAACGCAGTAGTTCTCAGGCAATTCCTGGAAGACAGGCTGAAGAATGGTTAGCGATCTGCCTGAAGTGACTCAAGTTCCGTCATTGTTCTTTCCCTTATCTGCCGTGGGGTGTCATAATTGCCCAGCATTTTTCCGTTTCTAAGAAACTGTCTCAGCAGGTTTATCATGGAACCTCCGCACTCGCAAGAGCCTTCGGCAACACTCGCTGGAACTGTTCTTAGTTTCATGCACCTCTCGCAGCGGAGTATATTCTTTGAGCCGGAGAATTTTCCGCGTTTAGTCAATGGAGTTCCATTTATCTCCACTATATCCATGGAGAAATCAAAGGGATGCAATGTCATGGATGTGCCGATACCAAAGGCTTGAGCACCAGCCTCCTTAAGATTTTGGAGGTCTTCTAGCTTAAGGCCACCAGAAACCATGATCTTGATATTTTGATGAGACCTTAGATCGAGTTCCCAACGAACTTCACGAATAAGATTCGCGAAGTTCCCCCTTCGGGAAGACGGTGTGTCAAGTCTTATGTAATCAAGATCCGGAAACATTGAGGCTACTTTAAGCGCAGCGAATTTTTCATCCATAAAGGTGTCAATCAGGACGGTTTTGACACCGTTTTTACCAGCCTTTTCAACAGTAACCTGCCACGCCTTGTCATCACCCATGAGAAGTGCAATGGAGTGTGGCATTGTTCCGACTGGTTGCTCGCCAATAAGTTCGGCTCCAAGTATGCCGGAAACTCCATTGGCACCGCCGATATATGCAGCCCTGTCAACCATTGGGGATATTGCAGGATGCATCCTCCTGATACCGAAGGAATAGAATGGCGTTTCCTTGAGAATTAAACGTATTCTAGACGAGTAGGTGGATATTCCGGAAGACTGGCACAAAAATCCAATCATGGCAGTCTCCAGCCTCCCAAATGCTTCGTATTCGCCTTCGATACGCATAAATGGAACCGGGATTCCTTTTGAATCCCTGGGATTAACAATGGTACCTTCTGGGATGGCGTAAAGATTAACCGGCTTATCTTTCAGGATTGAGATCACTTCATCGAGGCCACTGAAGTTAACCCATGTATCGAGAGGACCTGACACAGTGAATTCCGACACAACTTTTCCTTCATAATCAACACTAGAAGCCGCATTCAGGCTTCGTTCAAAATAAACGTCGGAAGTCCTCCCATCCAGTATTTCCGCTTCAGTTGCCGAATTAAATTTGTGGACCAAATTAAATTACCTCCAGAGCTTCGATCGAGGTGATGATGTTGCTGCCATAATTTCTCTTGATAAATGAGAGTGCCTCTTCGTGCTTTGCAGGATCAATAGCAGCACAGAAATCCTTTATTATTGATACATCGTAATGCCTGAAAAAAGCTCCCGCTGCAGTGTGAAGCACGCATATATCTGTACTTACGCCGGATAGAAATATCCTGTTAACGCCCCTTGCTCTGAGGTATCCATCCAGATCAGTGTCAAAAAACGCATCATAATGTCTTTTCGTGATTTTATAACCTTCAACTCCCCTCAATTCATCTACCAGTTCAGAAGCTTTAGTGCCAATGAGGCAGTGCTCTCCCCACACTTTGAATTCCGGGTCAAAGTTTATATGGGTGTCAAGCGTGAATATAATTTCAGCGGAATCCCCAATTTTTTCCAGGAAAGATGGAAATTTTTTTGCCAGATCCACCGCTTCCTCCGATCCGAAAACTCCGTTTACAAAATCATTTACCATGTCAATAACTATTACTGCGCTTCTCAATTCTTTTCACTTCCCTTTTCTTCTGAAGTCCACCAGATGGTCTCTTCTCCCTTATCTTCAATATAAATTCCAAGATCCTTTAGGTTTGCACGTATTCCATCCGCAATCCTGAACTCTTTTTTTGATCTCAGTTCTTTTCTGAGGGATAGCAGAATGTCTACTGTTCCTTTGACGAAAGACGTTTCATCTCCTCTTTTGACTATATTCGTGAACGAATCAAGCCAATAAAAGGTCTGCAATGCTTCAGCAACTTCCGACTCGCTCATGAGATCCAGATTCCGGTTCCACTCTCCAACCATGGACAAAACCTCAGTGAATAACTGTCTGAAATCAAAATTCTTATCAATTATGTCCTCAAGTATCTTTATTTTCGCGTTTTCTCCGCGGTAATTTTTATATTTCTGGCCTCTGAGACTTAACTTTCTGTAAAGAATGGAGATCTGGCTCACGTTCTGTCTTGCTTCCTGCAGAATCTCAGGGGAAAAATTAATGGAGGTCTTGAACTGGGCATTAAGGAGTGCATACCTTAGTTCTTCCGGTAAATAATCCACAAGGACATCTCTAATTTTAACGTAGTTCTTGAGTGACTTCGACATCTTCTCGTCATTAATGTTGATCATAGCACTGTGTATCCAGTATTCAGCAAGTTTCGGGCTTCCGCTTATGGATCTTTCAATAGCTATTTCTGCCTCGTGGTGAGGAAAAATCAAGTCCGTTCCTGATCCATGAATGTGGTAGGTTGGTCCAAAATATTTCTCCGTTATGGCTGTGTCCTCAATGTGCCAGCCTGGCCTACCTTTTCCCCATGGGGATTCCCAGTACGGTTCTCCCGTTTTGTATTTTTTCCATATCACAAAATCACGTGGATCACTTTTCTGTTCATTCAATTCCACTCTGGAACCAGATTTAAGTGCATCCATATTCTGCCCTGAGAGTTTTCCAAAATCATTGAATCTTGAAACTCTGAAATAGACTCCATCTGAAGTTTCATAGGCATAACCTTTCTGAACAAGATCAGAAATCTGGACAATTATCTCAGGAATGTGAAGAGTGGCTCTGGCATAAAAATTTACGCTATCAACATGCAGGAGATCCATCAGTTGCATATATTCAGAAGTGAATTTTTCAGATACCTCACTATAATCAACGCCCTCTTCCTTTGCACGGTTGATTATCTTGTCATCTATATCGGTGATGTTCTGCAGGTAAAAAACACTATATCCCCTGACTCTCAGGTACTTGACCAGTGAATCAAAGAATATGTACGTCCTGGCATGACCGACATGAAAATTGTCCTGAACAGTAGGGCCGCAAACAAATACTTTTATCACTTCGTCTTTTGGCAGGTTCAAGGGAATAATCTCTTTGGCCATGCTGTCATATACTTTCATGAGACCTCTTCTTTATCGCACCCGAAATCAATAAATTTTGTATCTGTTTTTCCTGAGACATTCGTTTTCCTCATGTGTATCATTGCCGGCATTGCAGATATACTCTGGATTTCGGGAAGCGCTGAGAGGAAGACAGCAAAAGCGTCAACTCCTGGAACTTATTGTGGACAAGATCCTTTTGCTGAGCAACAGTGAACCGATACTTAGGACACTGGAATTTTCAAGATCAACAATAGACATAGATGCATTCCTTATTTCCACACCAAAGCTTTCAGTTTCATCAATGTCCAGGAAACTGCATATAGCAGCTCTAATTGGCAGGGCATGGCTGACTATTATCCAGATTCCATTAACTTCTGAAAAGACTTCCTTGAATCGGTTCTGGTGCGATTCCCATGATTCCATCCCAAGGTCCATTCTCATCGCTTTCGGCAAGCTCTCAACTTTCTTGTTATTGAAATTTCCGAGACCGGATTCCCTGATTCTTTCATCTACTTTTGGTTCAATATTGACGATTCGTGAAATTATTTCAGCGGTCTCCATGGTCCTCTGGATCGGACTGGTAATGAGGTTATCGACAGGGATGCCCTGCAGTTGCATTGCCGTGTGTTTAACCTGATCCCTGCCATTTTTAGTCAGAGGGTAACCATAAAGATCCTCAGAGATTATGTTCCTCGTGTTCGCTTCGCTCTCGCCATGTCTAACCAGAATGGCAACTTTCACGACAGATTATCTTGACAAGGTTTATAAAAATGCCACAATGCATTTTCTCGAGCTATTTAGATCATATAAGATAAGCTATCCAGAGCCCCAGAAGGGAAAGTGTCAGAACAGGAAATGCAAGGACAAACCCCACTTTCATGTAGTAACCGTAGGAAATTTTGAGTCCCTTCTTCCTGTCAAGTGTATATATCCATAACAGAGTGGCAAGCGAACCAATTGGCGTGAATTTTGGGCCTATGTCATTTGCTATTGCATTGGCATACGCCAGAATATGCAGATTTGGTCCTGCCTGTATTGAAAGGTTGCCCAGCATAACTGCGGGAAGATTGTTCATTATTGATGCAAGGAAAGCAAATAGGTAACCGGAAAACAACAAAGAAAAGGGTTCAGGGAATCCCTGGATCGCCTGGAGAAGATTCGAAATGATGAGAATAAGGCCGGCGTTTCCCATCCCTACAATGATTATATACATCCCGAGGGAAAATAATACGATCTGCCACGGAGCTTCTCTGATAATTTTTCTCGTATTGATCGTTTTCCTGAAACTGACGACGATTAACAGCAAAGCCACTGCAGGTACTGCAATAAATGCAACTGGAATGTCCATCAGTCCTGTGATTGAATAGACAACCACGAGAGCAATCAATGTAGGAATGGCTGAACGAACAATGGCACGATCTTTTATCACGTCTGTTTCCATAGAGGCAAAGTTTGCTGTCAGGGCTTTAGGAATATTCCGGCGGTAAACAAGAAGCAAAACACAAAGGCTTGCAGCAACGGAAATAAGGTCAGGAATGATCATTCTCTCCATATATCTCAGGAAATCAATGCGGAAATAGCTTGACATGATTATATTTACCAGATTACTTATGGTAAACGGCATGCTTGCAGTATCTGAAATGAAACCTATGGCCATTATAAACGCCAGGAATGTCTTTTCATCTGCACCGGTCCTTCGTAGCATAGAATAGACAATGGGGGTTAGAACAAGTACGGCCCCATCGTTGGCAAAGAACGCAGAAACCACTGAACCCAGAAGAATCATAAAAATGAACAGCTTTATCCCCGATCCATGCGCAAGTTCCGCAATTTTTATAGCGGAATATTCGAAGAATCCGACTTCGTCATATATTAAGGAGAGTATGATGATCGCAACAAACGTAAATGTCGCATTCCAGACTATATTCCATACTTCAATTATCTGAGACAGGCCAGCGATTCCAAGGAAAATTGTGGCAAATGCCCCTATCAGGGCAGAATAACCTATACCAAGTTTAAACGGCCTCTTTATAACGAGAATTATCGTAAAAGCAAAGATAGCCAGGGATATGAAAAATTTGAGTGAATACAATTTCCGCCTTCGAACGGTATTTTCACAGGCTTAAAATTTCTTCCTAAAGTGCACTGGTGCACACTTCTGTGTATTGTTAGAGGACTATGCAGCCAATTCTGCTGAGTAAAATTAATACAAAACTGCCAATTACGAAGTGACATGAATCGAAGTCTCATCAGGAAGAACAACGGCATTCTCACAATTGCAAACGGAAACGAGGAAATTGCCAACTTTGATTTTCAGGGGAGACTCCTGTTTTATACGCATTTAGGGGTAACCTATAGGCGTTCATATGCTGGATCGCTTTACAAACTATCATGGGACAACGATTTGAGGATAGTGGAAAAAATCCCACCTCCTGAAGCAGAAATAATGATAAAACGTACACTTGAAATGGCACGAAATTTCCCGACTCAGGATATCACGCCCGAAGAAAAGTCTATCTTATCCACAATTTCATCCAGAGACGCTTCCTGGGTGGATTCCGATACTGCGTCGATCACAAGTCTGTATTCCCGGATACCTGTTCTCCCTCCCGATCAAGCTTCAAGCCTTTACCTGGAACTCGCGACCGGGTGCAAATGGAACCGTTGTACAGTCTGCAGTTCATATAATTCAAGAGAATTCAACGACAAAACGATTGAGGAATTCCGGGAACACATTTCAAACGTGAAGGCAGTCATGGGTGAGGGATTGTACTCCCGGAAGTCTGTCTTTTTGGGAGACGCAAATGCCCTCGATGTGGATCAGAAAATTCTGCTCCAGGCGCTTGATGACGTGAAATCCGAGTTGAATCTTCCTGTGTTCGCTTCATTCGATGTTTTCACAACCCCCAAGAAAAAGAATATGATACATTATAGGGATCTGAAGGAACACGGACTGGAACGCATATTCGTTTTTCTGGAATCAGGTAGCTACAAAGTTATAAAACTGTTCAATCAGCACAGAAATATAACTGAAACACTCAACATTGTCAACAACATCAAAGATTATGGCATATCGGTGTCAATTGTCCTGATGGTGGGAACCGGTGGGAGAAAATACAATGTTGACCACGTCATGGGTTCAGCCAACATAATATCCCAGATGAATCTGGAGAAGGGCGATATGATATTCTTGTCCCCGATAGTTGAGGAAGATGATGAAACTTACATGGAAATTTCCCGGAAAAACGATCTGGGTAACATGACTCCCGAGGAGAAAATGCAACAGACAGATGATCTTATCAGGTCAGTAAAAAAAGCTTACTTGGATATGAATGGAAAAGACCTTGATGTTCCGGTTGTGAAATACGATCTCAGAGAATCAATATTTTAACCGATGATGGTACCACCGGTTTTTCCGGTTTTCATTATTTTTCCATATTCCCCAAGTTCAAGGCCATCTATTACGTATATCTTTATATTTGAGCGCTTGGCTATATTGAGGGCGGTGAGATCCATGAACACATTTGGCCCGGCACCTACTGATTTCGATAGGGCAAGCGAAATGGCTTCGTCGTAGCTCAATGCCTGGAACTTTTTCGATCCGGGAACCTTTTTCGGGTCGTCACTGTAAACCCCGTCCACTGAGGTCGCATTGATCAGGATTCTAGCATTTATTCTCTCAGCAAGTAGCGTAGCGACAGTATCCGTGGTGTGTCCCGGCTCGGTTCCACCCATTACAGTGAAACGATAAATCCTGGAAAATTCGGCAGCATCGTTGACTGTTGTCGGTATCTTCGAATTTGAATCCGCCAGAAAAGAAGATAATGCCAGGGCATTCATTCTTGTTGCATTGATTCCGATTTCGTCAAGTATATTATCATTAACATGATAATTTCGCAGGGCTGAAATATATGTTCTTGCCAGAGTGCCTCCACCCACTACGATGCCAAACCTGAAGGTGCCATCCATCTCAGTTACAGTCCTGACAAACTTCTGCATGAATTGGAGATTTAGCCCGTCTGATGATATGATTGAGCCTCCCAGAGAAATTACAACTGATTCCATAAACTCTAAGCCAATTAAGGTTAAATACAATTATAAATTTTCTTAGCGATGGCAACAGATGATCTTCAGCTGAGGAGATACGAATTCAAGAAAGCTCTTCAGGAACTGCAAAATCTGAAGGGAAGAGGAACTGAACTCGTTTCCCTGTATATCCCGCCAACGAAAATGATATCTGACGTTGTTCAGTATCTGCGGGAAGAATATTCTACTTCAGCTAACATTAAATCAAAATCCACACGAAAAAATGTCCTTGCTGCAATAGAATCAATAATGTCCAGGCTGAAGAACTACAAGTTTGCTCCCCCTACCGGACTGGTACTCTTTGTGGGACATGTTTCCACAAGGGGTGATCAGACAGAAATGTATGCAAACATAATCGAGCCTCCGGAGCCAATACAAACATTCAGCTATATGTGCGATTCTTCATTTCATCTTGAACAGCTACAGGCACAACTTGCAGTGAAGGAAGCCTACGGCCTAATTGTAATAGACAGGAAGGAAGCCACAATTGGCTTTCTTAACGGAACCAACATAAGCGTAGTTGCTAATGAACAATCACTGGTCCCCAGCAAGCATCATCAGGGGGGGCAGTCTTCCAGGCGATATGAAAGACTCATAGAAATTGCTGCCCATGAATTCTTCAAAAAGGTTGGCGAGATCGCAAACAACGCTTTTGTCCCCGTCATTAAAGATATAAATGCCGTTTTTATCGGTGGACCTGGAGCGACCAAGGAGTATTTCTTCGAGAAAGATTACCTGCGCAACGAGATAAAAGACAAGGTTAAGGATCTGTTCGACATAGGGTACACAGATGAGACGGGGCTGAAGGAACTCGTTGACAAGGCTGCAGACACAATGAAGGAGATGCAGATATCAAGGGAAAAGGACCTTATCAACAAATTTATGATGGAAATACGCAAGCCTGACGGGGGTCTTGGAGTTTACGGGGAAAGTGCAATCAAGTCCGCTCTCTTGCAGAAAGCGGTGGACCTTTTGCTTTTATCGGAAGACCTCAGCAAGGTGTCATATACCTACCGGTGTCCCAATGACGGGGAGTTAAGAACAATTGTTAAGAAGCAGAATGAGGCGGTAATCTGCCCCAAATGCAGTTCAGCAATGGCACTTGATCACCAGGAAGATACAGTTGAGGTATTCTACAAGCTGGCAGAGGCATCAGGGGCCAGAGTTGAGTTAATCTCGATCGAAAGCGAAGAGGGAAAATTGCTGCAGAAGGCATTCGGAGGAATGGCGGGAGTGCTCAGGTATGTTCCAAAGGTCCTGAGTTAATTTCTAAGTTTCTGGCTCCCTGAACTCTCTACAACAAATACGTCTTTGAAAGATTTCATGGATTTCAACGGGATCATATACCGCCCCTCCTTATCTATCTGGAAATCCGGGTGCTTGTTAGGGCCGGATGGCTTTACCAGGACGCTTTTAATCGTTCCTGCTTCGGTATCTACTACAATATTGCTGACTGTACCGATAATCTCACCGTCACTGGTCATTACTGATTTCTTTATCACGTCCGTAGCAAATTTCCTTGCAGTAGCCATAAGACATTCAATGCAGGTACGAATAAATCCTTTTCTCTTATAATGAAACAAAATTTTTGTCCGAACGCCCTGTTGTTTACATCGATCTGATCAGGAATATCCTTTATCTTTGAAGAGGAGACGAATTGCGGGAAATATATTCTGAGGAGAGTCTGCCAGCAATTTTTTTAAAAAAAATGAAGGATGAAAGAAATCACTGGTAAAGTCCCAGTTCTTCTACCATCTTCCTCTTCTCTCTTACGTTTTTCCCAATATTTTCTGAGAGATTCTGATAGAACTTTATGACATCCTCATCAACAGAAGCACGGATTGTCTTTAATGCTTCCAGGAAATTTTTATGCGAGACCTCGGAGGCATTCTGGTTTTCCCTGTAAGCCATCATACCCGCTTCCCTGCAAAGGTTCTCAAGGTCTGCACCGACATATCCTTCTGTTTTCTGTGCTATTTCATCCAGTTTAACGTCCTTGGTAAGAGGCATATTCTTTGTGTGTACTTTCAGTATTTTAAGCCGGCTTGCGACATCTGGCGCCGGTATATAGATCATCTTGTCAAATCTTCCAGCTCGCAACAGACCGGAGTCTATTATGTCAGGTCTGTTGGTGGCCGCCAGAACAACAACGCCCTGAAGAACTTCAATACCGTCCAGTGAAGTAAGCAGCTGGTTCACCATTCTTTCAGTGACCCCGGCATCGCCGTACTGCCCTCTTCTGGGAGCAATGGAATCTATCTCGTCAAGAAAAACAATTGTAGGTGCTACCTGTTTCGCTTTCTTGAATATCTCCCTGATTGCCTTTTCACTTTCTCCGACCCATTTACTCAGTACCTCCGGTCCTTTGACTGAAATGAAATTTGCATTACTCTCATTGGCAACAGCTTTTGCAAGAAGAGTTTTTCCGACTCCCGGAGGGCCATAGAGCAGGAATCCCTTTGCAGCCCGAATTCCGAGTTTCTTGAAAACTTCAGGTTTAAGCAATGGAAGTTCAACAGTTTCCCGAAGTTCGTTCTTGACGGAATCAAGCCCACCGACGTCTTCCCAGGTAACGGTTGGAATCTCGACTGTAACTTCACGCAGGCTGCTTGGCTCGATAGATTTAAGAGCTTCCCTGAAGTCGTCCTCGGTTACCTGCATTCTTTCAAGAATCTCTGTTGGAATTGGTTTATCAAGATCAATTTCCGGCAGATATCTTCTGAGGGCGTTCATTGCAGATTCTCTCGCCAGTGCAGCCAGATCAGCACCAACGAATCCGTAGGTCAATGTTGCTATCTCGTCCAGGAATTGTCCCTTTTTGTCTTCGTCCATGCCCATGGGCATACCTCTGGAGTGGATTGAAAGAATGTCCTTTCTCCCCTTCTTGTCGGGTACACCAATGTTAATTTCCCGGTCGAATCTTCCGGGTCTCCTCAATGCAGGGTCTACTGCATCTATTCTATTGGTTGCCCCGATTACTATGACGTGCCCCCTTTCCTTCAGGCCGTCCATAAGTGTTAGTAACTGGGCAACAACCCTCCTTTCAACTTCTCCCTGAACTTCCTCTCTCTTTGGTGCAATGGAATCAATTTCATCTATAAATATGATCGAGGGTTCTGATTCTTCGGCTTTTAAGAATATTTCCCTAAGTTTCTGCTCACTCTGTCCGTAATATTTGCTCATTATCTCAGGACCATTGATTGAAAAGAAATTCGCCCCAGATTCATTGGCTACAGCTCGTGCAATGAGTGTCTTACCTGTTCCAGGAGGGCCATGCAATAATACTCCCTTGGGAGGATGAATCCCCAATCTCTCAAAGAGTTCCGGATGCTTCAATGGAAGTTCAATGATCTCCCTCACTCTTCCCAGCTGATCGGATAGACCCCCTATGTCTTCGTAACTTATTCTGGAGACATCTTCAAGAACCTCTGATGCAGGTTCCTCCCTTATTTCGATCTTAGTCTCCTCACCAACTTCAATAGGAACTTTTGAAGGCTGAGTCTTTATTACTTTGAAAAGGAGACCGGAATGACCTGCTAGTGTCAATCCGGGAACACTGATATTGTCACCTTCAAGAGTTGGTCTCCGTATCAGGGCCTTCTGGACGAATTCATTGATTCCTTCGCCAAATTTAAGTCTTTGATCTTTTCTAATGATTGGTGCTAGAGTTATCCTCTTAGCTTCTTCTGTTCTTACTTTCCGTACGCGAACTTTATCGCCAATGGAGGAACCGCAGTTATTCCTCATGACACTGTCTATCCTGACAATGCCTTTGTTTTCATCCTCCGGCCTTGATCTGTATACACGACCTACAGTCTTTTTATCCTTTTCTATTTCTACTACATCCCCGATTTCTGCACCCAGTGCTATTCTGGATTCTTCGTCCAGTCTAACCCTCGACATTCCCGGGTCAGTAGAATTAGCCTCGGCCACTCTGAGAATGACACCATCACTGTATGCCATGGCACTGTATTCCTAACTTAGTATTTGAAAATTATGAAAGAGTCGGGATAACACTACTCTTCACGCAAAGATCAATTCCAAGGACCGTCCTTCTTCGCCTTCAACATTTTATATGCACTTTGCCTAAATTTCACATAGGATTTGGAACTGCGGAAGATTCTTCTATTTATGGAGATGCTTGAAAGTACACTGGAGGGAACACCCAAGGCTGAAGCAGCCCGAGAATATTGTGATTCCAACAACGACTCTTGAAAAGCAAAATTCTCTGCAGGAACAGGATGAAGAGATAACAAAATATCCGGAAAAGGTCAGGGAGAAACGCCAGTAGAGATCGGGTTCTCTTTATAGCTTATCCAGTCGCTCCAGCTGCCTGCATAAAGTTTAGGCTTGAATCCTGCTTCTGTCAGGGCTACGAAATTGACACAAGCAGTAACTCCTGAACCACAGTAAACGATCACGTCCCTGCCAATGTCCCGGAACATTCTCAAGAGTTCCTTCCTGTTCCTGAACAATCCTGTTTCAGAAACAGTGTCAGTGTACTGGTAGTTTACAGCACCCGGTATATGTCCGGCTATTTTGTCTATGGGCTCTGATATCCCCGCATATCTCACTTTAGTTCTTGAATCTATTAGTGTCGTTGTTGGCTTAATACTCTTCACATCTTCAACGGAAGCGAGAACAGTTTTGTTTACAACTGGAGAAAAACTGCCTGATCGGAATGGAGGTATCTCTGTTGTCAGCTCAAATCCCAGTGATTTCCATTCCACAATCCCTCCGTTCATTATCCTGACCTTGGAATGCCCGAAATAGTTGAGCAGCCACCAGAACCTTGCTGCGCCGGAACCGTCGCTGTCATACGCTATTACTGTAATTTCCGGGTTCAACCCGATACTGTTCATTCTCTTGGCGAATATATCCTGATCTGGCAACGGATGTCTTCCACCATGAAGAGTGATCCTTCCGGTCAGATCTTTTTCCATATCGATCTGGTAAGCTCCGGGTATGTGGCCTTCCAGATATTCCTTCCTGCCAAGTTCAAAATCCGCCAGGTTGTATCTGCAATCGGCTATTATCAGGCTCCGGTCATTCAGATGTTCTCTCAACCATTTACATGAAACAAATAGAGAATCGTCACTCTCGCTGGACATTGTCATGGCTTAGATTTTGAACTACTTAATTTTTGCGTGATATGATTAAGGAAATAGGATCTCCATTCTATTTTCCGAAGCGGAAATAGTTCTCTCTCGCAGTTAAAGGTATTAAAGAGAGGTGGAATACGGGGGCATGGATATGTCAAAGGTATCCCGAAGTATCTCCGAACTCATTGGAAATACTCCCATGCTGAAAATTAACAGAATGATCGGAACTAATTCTGCCAACATATTCGCCAAACTTGAGAGTTTTAACATAGGAGGGTCCATCAAAGACAGAGTTGCCCTACATTTGATTGAATTTGCGGAGGCATCTGGAATCCTGACAAAAGAAAAAACTATAATTGAAGCCACCTCAGGAAACACTGGAATAGCTATTGCTATGATCGGAGCAGCAAAAGGTTACAAAGTTACTATCGTTATGTCAGAATCCGTCAGTGTTGAAAGGAGAAAAATAATTAGTGCTTATGGAGCTGACCTGATCCTGACACCAGGGTCCAGAGGAACATCGGGGGCCATTGAGATAAAAGACAGGCTGGTCCGTGAAGATCCTGACAAATATGTCCCACTGGATCAGTTCAGCAACCCTGCCAATGTTCTGGCTCATTATCGCGGTACCGGGAGAGAAATCATAGACCAGATGAACGGAGAGATCGACATGGTGGTACTCAGTGTAGGCACAGGCGGAACAAGTTCTGGAGTATCGCTGAGGATGAAGGAATTCAATCCGGCAATCAAGGTGATCGGAATAACGCCAAGGCTTGGCGTAAAGATTCAGGGAATAAGGAATCCAAAAGAACCCAACCCGTCAAAACTGGTGCGATACGAAGCAATGGATGAACTGATTGAAATAGATGAAAAAACAAAACAGGAGGCGTTCGAAACAGGACGTAGGGCTGCCAGAGAGGAAGGACTCCTCCTGGGGATGAGCGCAGCAGTAACGTTGCATATTGCTACGTTGAAAGCCATAGAATTGGGACCCGGGAAGAATATTATCGCGATTCTTCCTGACAACGGATTCAAGTATCTTTCGACGGAACTTTTCCAGGATAATGGAAGACTGGTGGAATAGGCTTGTTCACGCCATATTTTCTCCGCATTTTTGCTATAAGGAAGCTCTTACGAAAATCTTTAAAGTTTTCAGCCCTTACCCTTTGTGCCTTCTAAACGCTTCGACGTTATAATAATTGGTTCCGGAATAGTTGGTCTGTCCTCCGCTTACCATATTAAAAACAACAACCCGGATGTAAGGATTGCTGTAGTGGACATGGCTCCTACATTTGCACAGGGGAATACTGGAAAGAGTGCTGCCGGTTTTCGCGATCTTTTCTCTTCAGAAGTTAATTTCAAGCTTTCTCATTCTTCAATCGAATTCTACAAGCACATACAGGAAGATTTGAAATTTGATCTTGGGATGAAGTTCATTGGCTATCTCTTCCTGTTGAACAACTCAGACATAAGACTGGATGTTCTCGAAACACTTTCCAGAAAAACCAAGGTCAAGCACATAGACTCAGGCTCATTGTCGGATTTAGGATACCTGCGGCTGAAACTTGATCCGGAAAACAAGAAGCTCCTGAATCTAAGTGACATAGATGTGGGCATACTCGGTGAAAACTGCGGAATAATTGAACCTGAACTGGTTGCCGAATTTTATTACCAGGAACTTGTTAAGATGGGTGTCGAATTCTTTTTCAACACAAAGGTCGAGCAATATAAACTGGAGCCGGTTAACCCGCTCGATTATCCCGGGGAACCATTCCTGTGGCAGAAAACACATTTAAAGTCCATAATGACAAACAATGGCCCCATGGAAGCTGACGTTTTCATAAGCGCCACTGACGTCTGGACCACCGGGCTGCTCGATTCAACAGGCATCGACAGCCACATCAGGCCCAAGAAGAGGCAGATATTTCAAATTGGGGGGCCAGAGGTTGAAAAGATATTATTCGGATGGGAGCAGAATGAGGGGTCTATCATGCCATTCACCATACTTCCATCGTATGGCGTGTATCTCAGGCCGGCGCCCAAGTATAAAGCGTTCTGGGTAGGGTCATCGGACGATTACGGCAGGGACTACTCACTTGAAGTAGATCCAGAGGCTGAAAGGTCATTTTACGAAAACAGTGTGTCTCAGATTCTTCAGGCGTATTTTCCATCATTTTCAAATTCAAAGCTCACCGGAATGTGGGCAGGGTACTATGCCTATAACACAATAGACGGAACTCCGTATATATTCAAAGACCTCAACATTATTGTTGCTACCGGTACCAGCGGAAGTGGAATACTGAAAGGGGATGCAATTGGTAGAATAGTGGAAGGCATATATTCAAACAGAGAAAACACCACTCTCTTCGGAGGACTGAAAATCAAGACATCAGCTCTTAGCGTTTCAAAAAGAGAAGTTGATAGGGAAGAGTTTGTGATCTAAATCAACGGGGTATCGTCAGCGTCGATGAGAACCCTTACGGCAGTTTCTTTACCTGAAACGTTTGCAGTGAGGGTGGCATAATCCTTCACAGAATTATATCTTATTATTTCGGAAAGTACATCCCTATACTGGTCTATGGTCAGTGAAGCTAATGAAACCTTCAGCTTGGCACCGGATAAAGGCATTACGCGATACAAATGCTCATCCGGATCAAAGATCCTCTCGTGATCCAGTACCAAGCCTATTTTTTTGTCACCTTCATAAGAACTGTTATTATCCGGAGGAAAGACAAATTCTATTCTCCGTTCATAACTGAAAAGGTCCCTTCGCACGCTCACTGGAACTCCTGCGTAATTATTTGAGAACGTCCTGTGATGGCATTCTTCACACAGAGTTACAAGATTCCTGAAGGAATCCGAGCCTTTGTTCTTCCTGGGCACAATATGATGTACCTCGACCTCAAAATGCACCCTGTTGTAATTCTTCGAATTGTCTATCGGACTGAGTGATGTTTTTCCGCATAGCCTGCACATGTAGTTATCTCTTGCAAGAACTGCCCTGGAAATAGTGGCCCACGGAATGTTCTTTTCAGAACTATCGCCTGAAGGATTGAAATCCACGACCTCTGCTATACCGAACCTTGAAGATACCATTGAGAGAACTGAAACAGGTAATCTTGGAATATCTTTATAGACGCTCTCAACAAAGGCGGGATGGTCAATCAATTCTTTTCTCCATCCTTCCATTGGATCAACACATATTAGGGATTCGTCGAAACACCGTCTTAACGCCATGGGTGTTTAGTCAAGCGAACATAAAGTTTTCAGAGTGGGGCTTCTGGTCTCAGGAGAGTAAAGAATCAGCATAAATGTGGATTGTTTACGCCGTTGACAGTAATAGTTATAATCGTGGTTGAGGATAGGGGATACAGTGCCAGATTACGCTATCGAAGTTCGCAATCTCAAGAAATCATACGGCAATTTTACTGCAGTTAACGGCATATCATTCAATGTCAGAAAGGGCGAGATATTCAGCCTTCTTGGACCAAACGGCGCAGGTAAAACCACCACCATAGAAATCATGGAAGGAGTAAGGACGAGAGATTCTGGCATTGTATCTATTCTAGGTATCGATCCGGGAAAAGACAGGAAGGCACTGTTGAACATCGCAGGAATACTACCACAGGACTTCAACTTCATAAATAACGTGACTCCAATGGAATCTCTCAGGTTCTACATTGGTTCAATGTCAGCGGAATCCGACCCGATGGAACTGCTCGCGATGGTCGAGCTGGATGATAAATCCAATACCGTATTTGAAAAATTATCTGGGGGGCAGAAGCAGAAGCTGGGCCTTGCCATGTCACTGGTAAATGACCCTGAAGTCATATTTCTGGATGAACCCACAGCTGGACTTGACCCAATCTCCAGAAGAACGATCTGGAAGGTTATTGGTGACTTGAAGAAACGTGGTAAAAGCATAGTGCTGACAACACACTACCTGGAAGAAGCGGAGAATCTTGCTGATTATGTTTCTATTATAAATCATGGAGAAATAGTAGCCAATGGTTCTCCGTCGGATATCGTGAGAGAGAATCATGACCACGACACCATGGTTGTGCATGTAGACGATCAAACGGTAATGAGGGGAATTGACCTTGGAGTAAATTACACGATCCAGGGTAATAGCGTAACAATCAGCCTTACCGAGAATGCACAATTCTTCAGCGTGGTCGAAAAATTCAGGCAATTGGGAATAAATATTACAGATCTTACCCTTAAAAGAGAAAGTCTTGAGGACGTGTTCATAAGAATGGTTAACGGAGATAATTCCAATGAAAATTAACAGGATTCTTGGTTACTTCAGGCTGCATAGCATATCATTCCTGAGATCTAAATCCGGGGTCTTCTTTGTGGTAATATTCCCATTGATACTCATGCTTATCTTCGGCTCTATTTTCGGAGGCACGACATCCAATAAAACTAACTTAATCGTCCAGAATCTTGATCCAGGGCAACAGTCTTGGGGCCTAGTCAACGTGCTTAACCATACAGATCTTTTCAGTATCAAGATAATCGGGAATAACGAGAACATATCTTCGGCTGCATCCCATATGTCAATTGATCAGGGTATAGTTATACCGGCTAACTTTACGGCTAATTATCATAATAATTCAATTTTCATTCGGTATTACCACAATCCGTCCAGCCAGTATTCTTCATCGGTCAATCTTCTGATAAACAATATACTCCTCCAGTATTATGGAGGCTCCAACAGCCAGTCTGTGAAAGTGAACATTGACAGTCTTCCAATTTCAGCAACCATTCCAAAACCAGTCGACTATTATCTTCCTGGTCTGATTGGATTCACAATGCTGAACGGAGTTTTTACAACCATTTATCAGGTGCCTAACTACAGGCAGAAGAAAATTTTCAGGCAACTTTCATTTTCCGGCTTAACGAAGAGTGAGTGGTTGGCTTCCTCAACACTCTTTTTCTATGTTATTACGCTAATCTCTGACCTCATACTGTACGTTGTTGGCCTTCTATTTTTCGGCATAAAAATTTCACTGTCCCCTGTCAACGTGATTGTTGCTGCTATTACAATATTTTTCGGTATGCTCATATTCATTTCCCTGGGCCTTATAGCCGGAATTGCAACTAAAAACGAGGAAACGGCTAGTATAATCGGGAATTTAATCTTCTTTCCTATGCTTTTCCTTTCCGGAGTGTTTTTCCCCACTTCGTTTATGCCGCCATTTCTGCTCACTATCTCTTCGTTCCTTCCTCTGACTTATTTCATCAATGCCCTGAATTCAATATTGATATTCAACGATGCTTCCAGTGTGGCTCTTGACATAATACTGATGGGAATAGGGGCAGCAGTGCTCTTCGGGGTGAGCAGCTACCTGGCATCCCGTATAGAAGATTTCTGAACGGATTATCGAATCTACATCGTGTTCAAAAATTGGCCAGTATCCAGCCGGTTGTAAACTATTTCAGCCTAAAATATTCCAGGGCTCTCTTTTTTACGGACTCGTCTTCAGGGGGATCTCTTTCCGGTATGGAACCCCAGATGAATTCTTCCTGCCTGCCTTCCACAAACTGCTGTATCAGCTTTCTGTCTTGGGACATGACAACTATGCTTGGGCCGGTGTCGGCAGTAAAGTAGATGCCCGCGTTCTTTTCCTGAAATATTTTGAGATCGTTGATTATCGGAAGGCTCTGTGTTGTCTGAATGAAAAATCCTCTCGACATGATTATCGAGTTGAGTGTGAACATTTCCTGCTGAGCACGTTTCATAAGGTACTCCAGGTCGAAATCATTGTCTAATTCTGAAATGATTTCCTGGAATTTTGCAGAAATCCACCTACCATAGAATTCTGACGATTCGGCCACGCGATGGGCATTGTCGGTTACCCATTTCGACTGTAACGGGAATGCCCCGAAGTGAATCTTGTTTCCAGGTTCTGCAACTCTCATTCCGAAACTGTGGTTCTCCATAATATACGGATAAGAAAGCCATAATGAAATTGCTCCGGAAACAGAGCGTGTACCGGAACCTGATACCAGTCTTGCAAATCTCGAGGTAAGAGATATATCTTTAAGGCCCTCTTCTCCAAACACATTCGATACCAGCGCCCTAGCCGTTGCAGCAGCTACCGCAGCAGACTCTCCAAGACCCTTTGCTTCACTATATCTTTTCTTGCGTTCTATATAGAATTTGAAGGATCCGGTTATCTCTCCCAGATCCTTAAAGAATTCCAGTGCACGGACTGCCTTTTCGGAATAGCCTCTTTCAACTTTTCCATCCAGAATGACAGAATCCTGTCCACCTTCCTTTACATATTTGCAAAATGCAGTAGAATGGCTGAAATCTGTAAGCATGGAAATAGATGGGAAATTGGCAATATTCACTGACTTGTCAAAATAACCAAGAAACTTTTCGAGGCCGATAATGGGATACCCATAACCGGAAGTTATTCTTCCTTCTTCCAGTTCACTCCGGTGTTCCACGATTGGATGGAAAATACCCTTGTCTCGGAGTCTTCGTTCTATAAGCTGCCCCACTTCTTTCGATTCAGACACTTTAAATCAGTCCTTTGATCTAATGTATTCCAGTATATGTTCTCTCGTGTCATTGTAATTTATGTTGTCAAATACCGGGATACCGTATTTTTTTGATTCAGACAGTGAATATTCCATCATGACACGGTATCTGGACAGTTGATCTGATAGTCTCTGGCCAGAAGACTTGAAGTGAGTATATTGCTGTCTTTCCAACAGCCTCTGTGAATTCAAATCCTTGTCAGAGATATAGAGGTAAAGTGGCATAATTTTATGTAGAATTTTTTGTTCAATTTGGCCAGGTATGAAATACAGGGTCTCCACTATCATGGGCTCGCCATTCTCCACAGCTCTATTAAGTACGGCGTTCAGTCCTCTGTTGAGTAACTCTCCCTGCGCGAGGAATCCTTTCTCTATGTTTTTTTTCGTCTCATCTCCAAAAAATTTCCAGGATTCGTAGACGCTCATGTTGAGCAGGCCATTGTGCTCCGGAGAACACAGAGGTCTTACGAATTCCCTGAGATAGTCGCCAGACAGGACTATATCTATGCCCAGATTTCTGGCTAAATATCCAGAAATACTTGATTTTCCTACTCCTGGTATCCCTCCAATAAGAATAATTCTAGCCTTTCTACCGTCTACATTCATATAATCCCCCCAAGGGACCTAACTCCTGTGATTGGGAGTAATTGTGATTTGAATTGAAATCCTTTTCTATACAATGTTAATTCTGCATCCTTATGTAAATGTCCATCTTCTTGACACCACTTCTTATAATCTGCCGTTTTCTACGACAGTGAACCCCCTACTCATGACTTATGGCCCAAGGTAACACAGTTCTTCTCCTCCTTGTCTGCTGTACGTGTTTTTTCCATGTTCAATACTAATATGTCTGTTCCAGCAGAGACTTCATGGGAGATTAGTTCCGATTGTTCAGTTACTGTGGAGTATCCGATCTGATTGTTTCACATTTCTACTCCTGGAATAATGGGCTGCCTTTCTTCTCCCATTGCAAACTGTGACAGTATACTGAATTGACTGGAACCGATCACCTTTGCTTCGTCTTCTTTCAAGGGTTTTGGTAAAATATGGGATGTTGCTGGAGGCAGTGATATGTCGTGCTTTTTCAGGAAGGAAATCCGTAGGAACTCTCCCGTCAGGGATGGGGAATTACTGGATACCGAGCTCTACCTGGGTTTCGATGTAATGCCAGAGGTGATGTTCTATCTCATAGGACCACAGCGCCTCAGGGATTTCTATAAAAGCCAGTAGCGGTGTCAGGAAAAACGTCTCGAGCGCAGCAATGCCGAGATCCTTGAGCCATTCCCCTACTCCGATCTTAACTTTGAAATTGGACGATTGACCCTCGATTATTATTGTGTATGCCCTTTTTGCTGCAAGCAGTGTTCGGAAAATCCCTCCCTTTTTTGCCTGTATCAGATATCCGTTCGGATGTTTGGACGACTGGATTTTGAATCCTTCTTCTCTGAAAAATTCCTCAATAAGTCCTTCAAGCTTATCTATGTTAACATCCTTTCCCACATAATCTCTCTGTGCGAACTTCATTCTTAGTTATACCGATATTGCATTTAAAATCTTCAATTTCAGGGAAGTCTTGTTCAGATCTCTAACAAATGCACTTTGAGTGACACCCGCCAGGTATTCCGTCCACAAGGAAAGGACTTGCAACATAAAAATTACGAATCCAATGAAGATACTTCTCTCTATTCAAGGTACGTTAACGCGCAAAATACTCTCTGTTCTTGCACAAATATTTTGAACTTATGTCCACTATTACATCCAGTGAGAGACAAATTCTACCGGGACATCGTAAGCGACTATGTAAACAGGTATCAAACAAATCACGTGCTTTCCCTGGATCTTGAAACTATCATCCGAAATCCGAGTGAATTCCTTTCCAATGAGAGAATAATTGTTGTATCATTAAGTTATTTTGCCCCAGAAATGAAGACGGAGCTTTACATTGCCCGTGATGATTCCCAGGCTGAGGAGGATCGAATACTATCCCTTCTAGATACGTTTGTCGGGAATTTCCGGCCTGCGATTATCATCGGCTATAATCACACCGGATATGATTTACCACTTATCAGAATGAAACTGAAAAATAGATCGTATGGCAAGCAGCTCTGGAATCTAAAATACTTTCTCTCGGTGTCTTACTGTCTAGATATGATGCAGGTTATTGCTGATCACCTTGCTGCATTTGATGGAGATTACAAGTTCAGGAAATTATCCGAAGTGGTGGTGCACGAGTCCTTTGGACATTTGAATCTGGACAGGAAAAAATATCTTGTCATAAAGGATGGAAAGAATATAGGCGAGACTATAGAGGAAATGTGGCGTTCCGGGTCCAGCGATTTTGAAGACTACTGCAGAGGAGACACCAGGGATGTTCTGTCAATCTTCCAGGAAATATTCCGTTCAAGTGAACATTGACTGTGTCCTCACAGGATAGATTTCAATGACTATACCAGTTTGAGATTATATCCGATGTATGTGACAATAACACCAAGGGCTATCATTGTCATCAACCAGAAAATGTAGCTTCCCCCAACTGATTTGGCGATACCAAGCCCCATGATGGAAAGCGCCCCTATGGCAACCGTGATCGAAATTAATCCATATGTGGGTAATATTATGGAAAATGATAATGGAACCATTGATCCAAGGAAACCGCTACCAACAGAAAGTGCCGTTCCAACTACGGACTCTATTAAGATATCATGCCCTATTTTACTCCTTATCAGGTAAGACGGCGATCTAAGTACAAGTTGCTTGGAAGTTCGAGATATTTCACTTCTCAAGCGTGTATAATCTGCGATGAAATAACTGAATCCCCCAACGAAGGCCGATCCAAAAGCCACCCTTAGCGCAAGGTTGGGTCCGATGTAACTTTCATGGATTATAGAATTGGATATGAGCATCAGAGTGGTAATGATTCCGTCTGATAGCCCAAGAGTGAATGGAAAAAGGAAATTTGGTTTAGTCATTCTGCCTTATACTTTCAATAAGTTTCTTCCCTACAGCTATTTCATCGACCGAATGTATTACGGAACCGGTATCTTCTATACTGGAAATGAGGTCGTTATAATCTATGGCATTTCCCTCTACTGTGATTACTGTTCCCATGGTCTCCATATCCATTTCAGTAACGCTGACATTAACTGCTTCAACACCAGTCACTCTCTCGATTGCCAGTGCTAGCTCCAGAAGCGTTGGCCTGTTTAGTCCTTTATCTACATCAAGCACAACTCTCCTAACATTCATGATTGATCACCTGAAAAAATCTGGCGTACTAAATGATAAAAACTGTAGTCATGCGTCAGGAATATCAGAGCAGGGTCGTATTGTTTTAACGCTAACACATCTGAAAAATTGCGCATGAATAGTAATTTCCCGCCAGGTTTGTCCTTATCATTTTGGGCTATGTCTTCGTTTGGCACTTTTACCTCTTGCTTTTCCATATTTATGTTTCTTTATTAATCCTTTTCCTGAAAAGTAAGTTATGCGGTGGCGCTTTCTCCGGTGAGTTTGCGAATTGCGCCGTTAATTCTGCCAGAATACCTTGACAAATCAAATACAATTACAATAACAAATATGCCAAATATGACTGTGACACCGAAGAAGACTCCATCCAGTGTTCTCGAAATGCCTGCATATGATGGAACGAAGGTCAATGTGATGAGAAGGTATTCGACTGCAGCTATTGAAATACCATACAACATGATGAGCTGGTTAATTAGTCCAGAAACAAACTTGACTCTTTCAAGGTCAACAGAAGGTTGAAGTGCCCTTTTCATTGAGTCGTAAAGACTTTCTATTTCTTGACCTGAGGATCTGGCCGCATCGGTAACAACGCCATGAACTTTTTCTGGATCGGATTCTGCCGTGCTGACTACTCTCTCTGCTGCTTTACTGGCCTTGCTGCTGACGAAGAAATCGAGAAGTTCCTTCATGAAAGTTAAATTAAGAACGCCTTCGAGTTCGCCAACTTTCTGCTCAAGGTCGTTAATATATTCCCTAAAGCCACCTCTAACAAATCGGGAAATAACTAGTGTGGCCACTAGAATAGCAGTCGGGATTGCATACAGGATTAGTTGCATTGGTACATCATAACTGCCTCCGAGCTTAAAAAATTTTAGGCTGAAAGGTTGAAAAGTGTACGAAAGTCAACTGCCTATGAAATTAAACTTCTTGAGATCCTCAAGAACACCGAGGCCTTTTGATGTGATTTTGTATTTCTGTTTAGCACCGCTGGAATTCGAAATTTCAAGCAGTTTATTGTCCAGAAGTTCGCTCACAGCCCTCAGAGC
Source organism: Thermoplasmatota archaeon (assembly GCA_023488885.1). Taxonomy (GTDB): domain Archaea; phylum Thermoplasmatota; class Thermoplasmata; order Thermoplasmatales; family Thermoplasmataceae; genus JAJZOM01. Next base: position 49,822 of record JAMDDH010000014.1, read on the forward strand.
GGATTTATAATTCAAATTGCATTTGTAGATTATTCGTGTTATTCCGAGATCTCCATAAGTTTGTGCCAGCGAAAGTATATCATGCACAATCTTCGTGTGATCTCTTCTTCTCTTGGAAGCTGATATTGGTTTATCATCGGTTTGGACACGCTTGTTTTCACGCTCCACATCCCGAAACTTGGTCTTTTCAGGCTCATAAACTACCATATCTACCTGGGTGATTCCACCTGCGGCAATTTTAAGATATTTCCCACCGTCCTTAAGGATCACCGATTTGACAATCGGAACATTGAAAATGCCGGATAGAAGATTCTCGTACGGACTAACGCTCTGGGATGTTATGGCAAATCTCTTTGTAACGTTAAGATCCTTGGCACGGAGGTAAAGCAATACCAGAGAATCCATCCTTTCAGTCTTTGCTCCGGTAAGTGTTGAGATGAGTACCATCTCGCGTTCATCGTTCACAGATTTCAACGCATATTCAAACTTATAAGCTATTTTGCTGATTCCAGTTAAGGTCAAGTTCCTGACCAGTTCCCATTCATCCAAGCTGAACACAATTTCATCATTTCCAAAGGTAGGTTGAATTCTTCTGGAATAAGTAAATTCAGTAAGATCCAACTCACTATCTCCAATTGTGGAACTCATTGACATAAACTATCTAAGTACTATACTTGTATTTTGCCATGGTGCAATTTTATAGGATGTCTGACAGACATTACCCGAGTGAATGTGAATTTAAGAATCTATAATATTTGTCAGTTTTAAAATCGCAGCCTTCTGGAAAAATGATGTGATAATAATGCGAACGAAAATTATGTATGTCATTGTCTGACAAAGTTTATATCTATCTATGGGAATAACTAAAGCATGAAAGATCGGAAAATCATGGAAACTCTGAGGGATGAGGTGGCACGTATCAGATCCATAATGAAGGAAACCTCTGATTTCAATAAAGATTTTCGAAATTGATTTTTCCAACATAATTATTAATTTGAATGTAATCCAAATACGTTGGATCGAAGACATAAAATATTTCTGTTGATACTATCTATAGCTGCTTTAAACGCAGTATTCATGCTGGTCATTGCATACATGAATGAGATGATATAATTCATGGAACATTCTTTGTTTTCTCCAGGCACAATAAATTTAACATATTTTTGATAGCCCGAGTGGAAAGCCAAAGATTCAATTAAAGGGACAAATATGGGTTGTTTTAACAAAAGGACAAGTTCTTTGAATTATGATAAAAATCTTCAAAGCGCGATTGTATCCTAACGAAGAACAGAAAATTCTTCCGGAAAAGCAATGCAGGTCATTTGACTTGCATGAATCATTTCCAAAAAATGCGTTAATCCATGTTCCTTAAAGGACCGCAAAAATTTTTGCCATGGGAGGATTTCAGTATAGCAAGACCTTATAATCGGGGTATGATGTTATGGCTAAATTGAGAACTTTAGAAAAATTTGAAATTAATGCTATTAATGTTTGCCAAGATCTTGAATTCAGGGAAAAATTGAAGGTATGGGTTCAGAAGAAAAAAGAACCTCTTGACCTGTACGGGTTAAAAAAACTCAAGGACAAAATAAACAAGTACGAAAGAAAACTGGCTAAAAAATAGCCTTGGGTGATTAAAATTGAAAGCAACCATTCTTACCATCGGGAATGAGATTCTCAAGGGTAGGACGGTAAACACAAATCTTGCCCACATAGGCAGGGTCCTCACCTACGCCGGTTATGAAGTGTTCAGGGCATTGGTTGTCAAGGATACCCTAGATGATATTTCGTGGGGTATAAAATCAGCACTTTCATTCAGCGATTTTATTGTCACTTCAGGTGGACTAGGACCAACTTTCGATGATATGACTGTTGAAAGCATAAGCAAGGCATTAGGAATTGAACTCGAGATAAATGGCAAAGCTTTTGCCGAACTGGAAACACGTTATAAGGAAAGAAGACTGGATTTCACAGAGGCAAGGATGAAAATGGCCAGGTTGCCAAAAGGTGCCGATGCCATAATTAACCCGGTTGGATCAGCCCCCGGTGTCATGCTGAGGTATGAGGGAAAAACCATTCTCATGCTTCCCGGTGTCCCTGAGGAAATGAAAGCCCTTCTTGATATTGTTCTGGATAAAATTAAGGTTCCTGGAAGATCGTACTATGAGGAGACAGCAACACTCCAGGGTATTATGGAGAGTTCCCTGGCACCGCTCATAATAAGGGAAATGAAAGCCGGCAACGGAAAGATATATATCAAGAGCCATCCCGGGCTGTCAGAAACAAATGAACGCATTCTTGAGGTTGAGATATCATCTTCAGATTCTACCGACATGCTGGCAAAAGAGAACGTGAAAAGGGCAATGGAAAATATACGCAGGGATTACAGGAGCTACATCGGTAAATAGCCTCAATGAGACCCAGGAGGAAACACTACACTGTCATAATCCAGATACCTCTGATCCTCAAATCTTAGATAATCTGGATTAACACCAAGTCCCAAAGCAAGGAAATAGGCCAGGTAATACAATGGCACCATTGCAGTAACGGGATAAAGGTACCTGTTTTCCGGCACTGGAAAGTCAATTGTGAAATCCCCCTCGCCATTCAGTACGAGCGTCTTTGTTGCAACATGTCTGCACGCTTTCACAATGTCTTGAGTTCTTTGACTGACCTCTGGAGTATCTAGAATAACAAGAAGCGTCTGGTCATCAATGACTGAAGTGCATCCATGATTGAACTCTTCAAGTTCTATGCCTTCTGCGTGTAGGTGCGTAGATTCTTTTATCTTCTGCGCGGCTTCCCTAGCTGCGATATAATTGGGTCCTGATCCGAGAACAAAAATGTCCTTTACAGGATTCAGATTTTCGGCTATTTCCTTCACCGGTTTTTCGGAATCCCTTATGGTTCTTTCGACCAGCCCGAGCAATTCGAAGGAATCCGTACCCAGATCGCCGAAGTTCTTCGCAATCTCGAGAGATGCAAAGACATTGTCAAAAAATGCTTTTGTGTTGCACAGCGATTTATCAGGCGAATCACCTATTATTATCCGATGATCAGACACCATAGCCAGTGGGCTGTCTGCATAGTGAGTCACACCAACAGTGTAAGAATCCAGTTTCGCTTTTATGATGGTATCTACAGTGGACTTCGTCTTACCAGTGTGAGAAAAACCAATGACTGTTCCGGAGGTCCTGTAATATTTCTCAATTTCATAAGCCTGTATAGCATGCCATTTTTTACCAGATTCCCACAGTGACTGGGCTCCAACGACAGCTGAATGGTACGCTGTTCCATTTCCTGTAAAGTAAAGCACCTCACCTGGAAACGAATAATCCTCTCGTCCCATTACTTCAAGTGTTTTCCTTATTCCTGCAGGAGTTTCCTTAATCATGTCATACATAATATAAGGGTGACCGCTTCTTACAGCTGGAAGTTCGTCAGTCATACGTTCTTAAGCGGGAATTAAATTTAACGCTTTGCTAATCATTCTCCAAACTTGTGCAGAAAACCGTTCAGGTGGTATTCTCAACGGTATCCGGTTCATCTGTGTGAACAGATTTCGGAACGTGTTCCGGAAAAGGCACTATTGTATTTATTACGACTGATTCTATCTTTTCTCTCGCCTTCAGTAGCATCTCAATAGAAATATTCTTTTCATTCGCTTCTTCACACATGATCTTCGATTCTTCTTCACCAAGTACTTTCGTATTTTCGCCGGCGTACGTGCCAGGTCCGGTAGACGAATAAATTAAGGTAATGCGCTTTATTTTTTTGCAATTGTACATGCAGTTCATCTTCCGATTCCATCGGTTAATTAAGAATTTTCCTCAGTCAATAAATCCTGAAAGTTTATGATCAAAAATTCATATAACCAGAGTATTACACCATGTGCTGTTGAACGATGGAGATTACTCTGACCTTTTAATCTATCTGGCAGGACTGTTCAGCATAAAGAAAATAGGAGAAATTTCTATTGACAAATACCAGATAAGATACGAATCCAGCTTTTTAATAGAAGGTGCTAGCAATGAAAATGGATTTGAAACACGGAACTTCCCGGAAAATAACCAGCGCGACAAGATCAAATCAATGACGCTGTCCGTTCGGGGAGTGGACAACGGTAACGACTCAACGGTGAAGATTACATGGGATTACGTTGAAATAGAACCTGATGTGAATGTGAAAGCTGCAAGAGAATTTATCGAGATCCTTGACAGATCGACATTCAGATATTTCTGAAGGATATACCATCCATATGAATTTGCTTATGGGAATAGTTGGAAATGCTGAGGAAGTCCTGCTCGAAAAGAATGGGAGATTCTATCGATACGCAGAACCCGGAGAACGCCCGAAGAACGCAATGGATGCCATAGTCCGCTGGGACAGTATTCAGGACCTCGATATAGTTCAGGTAAGCAGGAGGATCAACTATCTGTGTCCAGTGATTCCCGGCAAAATGTTCCTGCCTGCGGTAAATTTCAAAAGTCATTCTAAAGAGGCTTCAGCACCAGGTTTCAGTGAACCGTACTTTTTCACTAAGTTTCAGCATGCCCTTGTCCCGAATGGTGGCAACGTAGTTAGGCCAGCTGGTGTTGAGAGGCTTGATTATGAGGGGGAGATTGGTATTATCATCGGAAAAGGCGGAAAATACATAGAAGAGAAGGATGCAATGAATCACATCTTCGGTTATACTATCATTAACGATGTAACCATAAGGGATTATCAAAGCCAGAGTTTTGGCAATTATGGAAAGGACTGGGTAATGGGCAAGAATGCGGACACTGCTCTTCCAATGGGTCCGTGGATTACTCCCAGGGAAGAACTTGATCCTTTTTCCACAACAATCGAAACAAGGATAAATGGTGAACTTTTGCAGAACGGCACAACAGATGACATGATCTTCAGGCCTGAGAAACTTATTGCAAGGCTTACAAAGGCAATTACGCTCCGGCCAGGAGATCTCATCTCTACAGGAACACCCTCAGGTGTGGCTGAATACGCTACTAAAAAATATTTGCAACCTGGTGACGCTGTAGAGATCAGCGTAAAAGGAATCGGTACCCTGAAACACGGCATTATTGCAGAACCGGCAGACAGTAGTTGAAAATGTACAGGCACGATTACGTAATATCTGTCTCACCATCACTGTTCATTACAGGTGAAGGCCTGTCAGTTGGAAAATCTGTTACAGGAAAGAATGTGACCATAGAACCAGATATGCTTTCGAGGCACCTCCTCATTCTCGGGAAGACCGGCACGGGTAAATCCAACCTGCTTCGACTTTTGATAAAGGGGATAATAGCAGGAGATCATGGTTCAGTGGTAGTGCTTGATCCTCACGGAGATCTTGGAAAGGAATGTGTATCACTTTTCCCTGAGAACTCTTTTGTCATTTCACCTAAACACGTTAATTCGGAGTCTGGAGAACTCTTTTTGAACTTCAACGCAATTTCAACTCCTGGCGGTTCTGCAGACAGCTCACTTTCTGCCGGATGGATAAGAGATGCTTTTTCATCCGAAGGTGTATTTTCGCAGGGAACGTGGGGACCAAGACTGGAAGTGGTGTTTACGGCGATTCTCAACGAGATAATCGAAACAAAGGAAAACGCGAATTTAACCGACCTTCTAAACCTGCTCCTGAATCCGGGAGACATGAGGAGATTTGTCTCGTCAACTTCCAACGATCAGTTGAAAGCTTTCCTAAAAATGCAGATTTCGGATTGGAGAGGGTGGAACCAATATGTTACGAGTTCCATAAACAAGCTGATGCCTCTCGTAGTGAACAAGGGGATCAGCAGACTGATCTCGGGAAGGGTTGATTCACTGAACCTGTATGACTACATGCAGGAAAAACCAAGGATACTTGTTCCTGAAATATGGAAAGAAGTGGTTCCTCAGGAGACTTACAAGATTCTGGCCATACTTATCCTTCTAAAGATATGGGCATTGAGACTATCAGAGAATAACAGCAGTGTGACCAGGCCAATATATGTAGTTGTCGATGAGGCACAACTCATTCCAGAGAACATTCTGGACAGGCTACTCAGAGAAGGTCGCAAATTTGGTTTCAGGCTCATTATTGCTACACAATTCCTCGACAGGAGCCAGGTTAAGCTTGGTGATACCATTAGGGGCAACATAGGCAATTTTATCGGTTTCAGTGTTTCCCAGAGGGAAGCGGAACAAATATCTGAAAATTTCTTTTCCGGATATCTGAAAGATAAGCTTTCAGATGTACTGAAATCGCAATCTATCCACAAAGCGGTCATCTGGTCTCAACATGAGAATGGATATTCCGGTCCCCTTTCTTTTGAACCTTGCCGGCAGGAAGCGGTCCCGGATAATGAATTGTTCGTGAAGACAAGGAATAAATGCATAATCGAACATGGCTTACCTGAGAATGATGTCCCAAAGGCTGAATCAACCGCAGATCTGCATGAATTCCTGATTCTACAGTTCCAGAAATATCTGGAAAAACATTCAATTGCCTCTGATCGTGGCCTGGAGGTATCAGGTTCTTACCCTGATGCGGTCTTCGAATACCTGGGGAATCGCTTCCTCGTAGAGGTTGAGGTATCAGATCTGACAAACTTCAGCAGGATAATTTCGAAAATGGAAAAATATGCTGGGATGTGGATTATTTTCCTGACACCTCCTGAAAATTCCAGAAAACTCATGGCCCGAATTTTACAATATCTGGCTGAAAATCCCCGCAAAATATTTGACAATCCGGGAAGCAAGGTAACTGATCCTCTATCCAGGGTAACAATTCTGGAATACAGCAGAGGATTCCAATTTCTTGCTGCCGGAAGGCTCAGAAGGTTCAGATTCGAGTTTTTGACAAATGGGACGTTTATTAAGACAATGGAAGAACTATCATATCCGCAAATCAGGAAATTCCTGTATTCAAGGATGATTAAGGATGCTACATTCAGGATCGATTATCCCAGATCAGAAATTTCCAAAACTTTCGGAGACAAAAATTCTATCAATGCTGAAAGGTATCTTGCCGATAAAGATGGTATTACACAGATAACACATCTTTTCTTCGGAGCCGGGAAATGATTCGTAACCTGAAAGAGTTTGGCGACCTGAAGAGTTATAATCTGCCATTCGCAGTGTTTAGGCCTCACAGAATAGATTATGATCAACTGTCAGTGAGATATAATGATCGGAAATGGCCGACAGTAAGATTCATATTACACATGAACGGAAAGGAGTTCAGAGTGAAGGAATTTTTTTTGGACTGGTTTTTTCAGGGGTTTCCCAAATCACTCATGTCTGATTTTTCCAGTGCTTTTTCTCCATTATCAGAGTTCAAATTGGGGGATTTCTTCATCTTCACAGGCAAGAATTACCGTGGGCGTGAAGCTGCCTCTGCGTATGTCTTCGGGACACAACTGGAAATTGAAAGCCTTCATAGCTGTGGTACAGCAGACTTCACCGCAATATTCGAGGATATGCTTGAAGGAGTGAGTACCCCAGATAGCATATCAGGAATGCAGTTTCCAGATCGATCCCATTTCGCGAATGGAAATAAAGGAGACTGGTTTGAGGATGAGAGAATTACAAGACTCAAATGGACAAGGAGCCGAAATAATGAAATCTACGCGATCGCAGGTCATGAATTGAAAGGATCCGGATATGGGAGTATAGTTCTTAACGGAAAATCTTCTTCCATTTTCATTCTTCAGGAGAAAAATTACTTGAGGTCAGTCTGGATAGAGGTTACAGACCAGGGAATAGAACTGGACCATGCTTTTTACCGCATCCGGCAGGGAAAGAATCTTTTCAACGTTTATATCCGGGAAGACAGTAAAGGGTTGAAACTGGTTATGAGGGAACCAA
>JAMDDH010000032.1 GCA_023488885.1 Thermoplasmatota archaeon
AATTATGCATTATTGAATGGAATATGCACAAATAGGGGATTAGATTGCACCGAGCCATGCAAAAAAATAAAAAAATTGGAGCTTTGAGGGAGAGACGATCCTTCTCTCTGATAATCTCATAAGCTTCAGGGATGCTGAAATCACGCAATGAGCTCATTGTAATACACATGAAATACGCATGAATAAAGGTTTCGCCATTGATAATGGTAATTTTAACCTGAAAAATACGGGTCTGAATATGCATCCAATTTGGAGAGGTTACAAGATTGACCTAGGTTTTTAGAAAAAGTCTGAATGTATTACAAATGCTTCAATTTGCCGTATTACAGTTCGACATGTAGTTCAATATGTGTTTTTTTATTAAATCCCGACAGGTACATTTAGATCTATTTGAAGAGCTTGAGGCCTTTGTCCGTAAAAACTTCAAAATGTTCATCCGAAGTATAAAGTGAGCATCCATTGTTTATAGCTATTGACGCTACAATCGCGTCCATTCTTGGAACTGATTTTCCTTTTCTTTCAGCACTTAATTCCAACATAGCGGATAGTTCACTGTCATTTTTGCCGTATCCCAGTGTTGGTAGTTGTAAGACTAAGCGTGAATCTTTTGAGTATTTTTCTATTCCGTAAAGAACTTCGTGCATGTTCACTGAGCTGGTACAGTACTCTTCTCCGCTTTCGATGATTTTAAGCATGAGTGTTTCTCCCTTTTGGGAGTTCTTGTCCAGCACTTCGATGATAACATCCGTGTCCAGAAGAATCAATTTCTCTTCTCCCACCGTTTCTTCTTGATCTCACCAAGAAGTTTCTCCTTATCTTCAAACTCCACGCTTCCTCTCAGAGCCAAAAGTAGATCTTTCTTGCTCTGTGATTTGATCAGTCTATCCAGAAGCTCACTGAAACTTTCATTCTCTTTCTTGAATCCCATTAATTCATCATATACTGATTTCTTAATGGTAATGGTTTTGGGCATAACATATGTTTATGTTTAAACTTTATTTAATTTTTAGGCACCAGTCTTTACAATTGTTCTATTACTTATTATCAAAGGTATTCTCTTAAAATAATAAACAAACCCGAGTGGCCCCTTCTAACGGAATTATGCTTTGGTTCATTGTAGGTACCAAGATTTAACCATCACAAAGCCTCAATTACCTGTAAGTATTCTTTCTATGCCCCAGAGATCTAACAATAATGACTCTAACTTTTTAGATCCTTTTGATCACTACATCCATGATTTCCTTCAGATATGGCACTGATGAGGCTTGTGATGCCAATAATGTCAGACATAAGTGAGAAATGGGTAACCGGAAGAAAATATATATCACCATGGAAATCAAATAGAGGTTGAACAGATATTTTCTGAATTGCAGCAGTTCCAGTACACTATTAAAAACAATAGCTGTGATCATTATAAAAACCTTATATCAGTAAATTGCAATGCATGATTATGGTTGCAGAAGATAAGCTAAAGTCCGCCATAGAGAATTCCAGGAAAGTTTCAGAGGACGGCTTACTCGTTATTTATGATCTGACAAGTGACATTGATTTTTCAAATCCAAAAAATGTGGCAAGAGCATTGTCCGAGGTATTCTTCGAAAAAGATGCATTGAACTGGTTCAAAGTTAATGACGACCAGGTAGATTTTGAACCCACATACAAAGTTCGCGTAGTTCTGGCGGAGGAACACAACCGGCAGCTTGAAAACACCGTGGATGACTTCCTCAAGGATCTGCAGAAAGAGGATATTTCCAAGGTCTACTCCAAGCAGATCAAGGATGGTGCAAGCCATGCCTCACACATTCAGTCAGCAATGGCCATCGGTGCGATCACATCAGCCCTATTTCGGCACTCAGAGAAAAAAGTCTATGCGGACTCAATTAGGGATGATCTCTTTGTTGATCTTCTTGAAAAGCTCGAAATCAGGTCACTTAATGGCAAGGATCTTATGGACTGGAAGAACCTCCCACTTTGACCAAATTCAAAAAAGGTAAATTTAACAATCCCAACCTTCTAATGATCTTGTTTCTTAGCGCTTATTATTTTTGATGCCACAGAGAACTTGGAAAAAATCCACCTCTCATTTATATCACGGAGCAGGAAAATATCTTATGGACCGGCCGGGATTTGCTCAATGTTTTTGCGAATACTCTTCAAAAGACGCTAGCTGGAATAAAAACCGTTGCAACCGATATGTCAATTGAAGCTTTAAACGGATATTGTCCTCCAGAACATCCAATTGATAAGAGCAGTTCCCGCACATCCCTATTTTTAAACCTTTGAAGATTTTCTGGGCAAATTAAAGAGGCACAAATGTTATATATCTTTTATACATTTATTATACAGAGAATATACATGGATTACACCACTATACAAATCAGTCGAACTACCAGAGAGAAACTGAATGGTCTTAGGGCATACAAGAGAATGACTTATGATGAATTGCTAAATGCACTTATGTCACTAATTCCCGAAGGAGATGAAGAGGGAACGTTTAGTGAAGACTTTAGGGCCTCTCTTTTGAGGAGCCTTCTTGATGTCAAAGAGGGTAAGACACACTCCACTGAAGAAGTGAAGAAACAACTGGGAATTCAGTGACAGATTATACTGTAGAATATTCGGAGGAGTCTTTTTTTCAACTTAGAGGTTTGAACACTCCTGTAGCTAAAAGGATTATACAGAAAATAGAAAGTACCAAGAGTGATCCGCACAGATTTTTCGTGAGACTTGTCGGTAGAACGGAATACAAGCTTAGGATCGGAGATTACAGAGTGATTGCGGATATTGTGGAAAATAGAAAAGTAATTATCATCAGGTCACTGGGGCATCGAAAGAGCATTTACAAATGATTTCAACTGCACTATAAGTTCAAGTGATTATCTGGGCATAGAATAATAAAAACAAGTCATAGAATGGACCGGTCGGGATTTGAACCCGAGGCCTCCTGCTTGCGAAGCAGGCGATCTACCGCTGATCTACCGGCCCAGTTTTATCTGAATGTTTGCAGTCGATAAAAAATATGCTGTCCTTCATCATTTTGAATATCATTCACTCATCCCACTCACCAGAAACCTTCAGTTTTAATATTCAATACGCATTTTAGCCAGTGGTTGAAAAATTCCTTTGTGGTAAGGTTGAACCAAGGGATTACCAGATAAACCTCTACATGGGTGCTAAAGAACAAAACACGCTAATTGTTTTACCTACTGGACTTGGGAAGACTGTGATAGCAGCCATGGTTGCTGAATATGTTATAGCACAAAAAAAGGACAACGTTCTTTTTCTTGCACCGACCAAACCACTTGTTTCCCAGCATTATGAAACCCTGAAGGATCTCCTGTCTCTCGATGAAAAGTCAATATCGAAGTTCACAGGAGAAGTGGATAATGAAGATCGTCTTCTCAGATGGGTCACCTCGAAACTGGTCGTTTCAACTCCACAGGTCGTCATAAACGACTTACGGAACGGGCTGTTTGATATTTCCAGATTCGGCCTCATAGTTTTTGATGAAGCACACAGAGCCAGTGGAAATTATGCCTACGTTGAAATTGCTTCCAGCTTCCTTGAGTGTAAAAAGAGGCTGATACTCGCAATAACTGCGAGTCCTGGTGCTGACAGAGACAGACTTGATGAAATTACAAAAGCACTTGGGATAGAAAGTGTAAGAATCAAAAGTGAAAATGACCCGGACGTTATGAAATATATGGGTGGAATTGAAATCGAAACCGTAATTCTCCCGGTTCCTGCCCACATAAAAGACGTTGCTGCGCTACTCCGTCAGGTAATAGATAATGTAAATTCAAAGATCAGGAGTTCAGGGATCATAAAGTCGGGAAGAATATCAAGAAGTGAACTGGCTTCAAAAGTTAGAGAGCTGGTTGAAGAGGCAAAGAACGGAAATAAAAACTTGTTTGGCGTGATTCCATACGTTACTGCCGCGATCCGTCTTGATTACCTGCTTGAATATCTGGAGAGTCAGGGGCTGGAAGTAGCATATGACTACATAACTGACATCCTGAACAGCGAGGAAAAAACCCTGAAAAGGACCGCTTCCATTGTTTCCAGAATGCCGGAATTCTCTGAATTCATGGCCAGACTGAAGGAGCTTCAATCAATTGGCGTGGAAAATAGCAAAATGGCAAAGGTTCTGGCTTTGTGTGAAGAACAGATTTCCGCGAATCCGGATTCGAGAGTTATTGTATTCACCCATTTCAGAAAAACTTCGGAACTTATGACCAACTACCTGAAAAGCAAGTCCACTCTGCTGAGGCCCACAAGGTTCATAGGCCAGTCATCACGTTCCGGAGATGAAGGACTGAGTCAGAAGGATCAGGAGATAATACTGCAGAAGTTCAGGAACAACGTATTCAATGTCCTGATTGCTACAAGCGTAGCGGAGGAAGGCCTGGATATCCCGGCAACGGACCTTGTTATATTCTTTGAGCCAGTGCCGTCGGAGATAAGGAGCATCCAGAGGCGTGGAAGAACAGGAAGAACTCACGCTGGAGAGGTAAAGATTCTCATATATGAGGGGACAAGGGACAGTGGATATTACTTTTCCAGCAAGAGAAAAGAGTCAAGAATGAAAACCAACATAGAAAGAATCCAGGACAAACCTGATCAGCCAGCTGGGAAAAAGGCCGTCAGGAAATCGAATCTTGACGATTATTTCAGTTGAATTCCTGGCCAATGTAAGCCAGTTTCGCGATCATTGCATCAAGCTGGATGAGATCTGTAGAGCCTTCGACAATCCTGAATTCAGCTTCACCTAGCGCCATTATTACCTGCAGCTTCTGCTTAGGCGGGATAAGTTCTTTCCTAACAACGGAGTGGACACCGCGTATTATGTCCATGCCTGAGAGACCCTGTTCAATCATCAGGCCGTCAAGCATATCCCTGGCATCTTCGAACAGTCCGCCTATAGCCTTGGACAGTAATGACTTGAACTGGCTGGAATTCGCCATTCCTGATATTTCATAGATTTTTGAGGCTGTAAGATCACCTGACGATTTTATTGTCTGAAGTATGTTCAAGGCTTTTCTCATATCGCCCTCGGCTATGTCGGTAATCGCCTCCATTGCGTCATCATTTATCTCAAAATTTTCCGCTTTTGTAATAATTCTGATACGCTTCTTCATTTCTTCAGGTTTTATTGGCTTGAATCTCATCACTACAGTTCTGGACTGTATGGGAAGAATGATCTGTGATGAATAGTTGCACGAGAACACGAATCTGGTGGTGGAAGAGTACATTTCCATAGTTCGTCTTAATGCAGCCTGCGCCTCCGGAGTGAGTTGATCAGCCTCGTCCAGAAATATAATTTTGAAACCAAGTGGATTGGATGGCATTATTCGTGCGAAGTCCTTGACGTTTTCCCGGATTATATCTATACCCCTTTCGTTCGACGCATTAAGTTCAAGGAAGTTCTCTTTCCAGTTCTCACCGAACAGTTCAATTGCCAGAACCAGTGCAGTGGATGTTTTACCGGTCCCTGCTGGTCCGGAGAATATAAGGTGAGGTAACTCTTTATGATTGACGAATGACTGAAGCTTTCTTATATTGTCTTCCTGGCCCACGATTTCCGATAGTTTCTTAGGCCTGTACTTTTCGATCCAGATATCTATCATTTAATTCACAGCGACTGTGCTCATGAAGTCGTGACCTTTAATTTAATTTTATCGCACCGTCGTTGCCGATCCGGATACTTAATTTCGTAAAACTACTACCAGTGATCCTGGTCACCACGCATTTTCCAATTCTGGATATCATTTCCCCATTTTTTTGTTTTCACAAAAAACTGAGATACCACGATGTTAATGGCATTTCAGAATCCCCAACCTGGAGTCAGATTAACTATAGTTCCCAACTGCAAAACAGCCAGAGAAACCGAAAAACTGTTCGTGAATACCTTAAGGCCTGTGGCAAGGATGTTACCAACGAATTGCCAAGAATAGAAGCTTCTGATCTAATAAACCCGCTTATATCCTTAAGAAACCGTTGGTTGTAGTAATGGAGATATTCCATCAGCACCGAATTTGTCCGATGTCAGTGGGAATACCACTGTCGGAAGGAGATCTTATACCTTCTTTCTCCAAAGTCGGCGGTAGCAGGAGTCTGTCTCAAGACATTTAGAAACTAAACAATTTCCAGGGGGCGATGAGGTCCTGAAGGAAGCTGTATTTTGATTTCGTCACCGGGAACAATATCTCCACTTTGTAATACGATGCCCATTATTCCTGCTTTGCGAATCAGATTGCCATTCTCATCACGATCCAGAACGGCGTTCATAAGCCCAGGGCTGAAATTGTTCAACTGGTTGCACGGATTTCGGAGACCAGTAATTTCTATTACCGCGGATTCACCAATGTGCAATCTTGTTCCGGCAGGTAGAGAGAGAAGTTCGATTCCGGCGGTTGTTATATTTTCGCCAATGTCACCCGGGGAAATATCATAACCTCTGCCTTTCAGCTCTGCAAACAATTCTGAATGAACAAGGTGAACCTGCCTGAGGTTAGGCTGGCTGGGATCTATGGCTACTTGAGAGCGATGCTTCACTGTAGTCCCAAAGTGGGCATCGCCTTCTACACCCTGCCCCTTTATAAGCCTGATATTCTTTTCACCTGCCTTTGAAAAGTTATGGCTGCTACTGCGGCTTACCGCCATTACCTTACCACAAATGAAATCAAAGTCACCAGCTTTATGTTTCGAGCCAGGTTCCACTTTTTTGGATATGCATCATATATTTTATTTATCTGATAGTGAGCAGTAAGACGGTACCTCTTGAGAGTAATACGGTTGAGCTGGACTGTTCGAAGGAACATATCGGTTTCAGTAGCCTGTTCGCTACAAATCTAAAGGTTGTGAACAGCCATCCGGGAGGTGATTGTTGATCTCCTGGCAAGGGTGGGGAAGTTGACTTGACGCTAAAAAAAGCGAAATTTATGATAAGTATCGCAAATCTCCTGCACTATCAATTTTAAATCTCAGAAGTCACGGAAATAACAAGGTCCTAGACACATGTGCAGTCTTCCAGAGTGATCAGAAAACTTTTTGAAGGAAAGAATGAAACGAGGCAGATATTTCGGATGAGATATCTTTAGATTTATGTATAATTCCTGACGCTACAATCTTAATCTATGGATTGTTGAATCTTTATGCCTAGATATCTCATTATGTATTGAGATCAGTGAAAAATATTGTTATTCTTGCTTCCGGCAAAGGTTCCAATTTACAAGCCATCATAGATGCCGTTGAGACCGGATCACTGGATGCGAACATAGCGGCAGTAATTTCGGACAAGAGAGATTCCGGTGCTCTGGAGAGAGCAGCTAAACACAGTATACCAACATTTGTGCTGATTCGCAACCAGAGCAACAGAGACACCTACTTCAATTTACTCTACGAAAGGCTTAGGGAAATAGATCCGGATCTAATAGTGCTCGCTGGATTCATGAAGATTATGCCTGCATGGCTTGTTGAAAAATTTCCACTAAAAGTAATAAATCTTCATCCATCACTCCTGCCATGCTTTGGCGGACCAGGTTTCTACGGGCACAAGGTTCATGAAAAGGTTATTGAAAGCGGGGCTAAAATTACGGGTTGTACGGTACATTTCGTAACTCCTGACGTTGATTCCGGCCCTATCGTGCTCCAGAAAGCCTTGGAAATACGCGACAATGACGATGCCGTATCACTTGCAGAAAGGCTCAGCCCACTGGAACACTCTCTGATCGTTGATGCGGTGAATTTCGTTCTTACAGGGAAATTCCAGATTGACGGGAACAGAGTTATCCGGAAAACCCTGTAACAGGAGGATTTTCACTGATTTTGCCTTTTTGCTTGATAAAAATGAGAATCAGCAATATTATAGCAGAGATTCCGGATACGAATATCCAGATGAATGCGATCACAATTGGAACAACGATATTCGGGTTAAGTATCTGGACTTCAAGGAAGCCGTTGAACATCCAGTGAATCGGGATATCCACATACAAACCGAATTTGAGGAAGCCGAATGCCAGAATGACCCCGACAAGAGCTGCTGTTACAAATTTTCCCCAGTCCCATGCTCCGAAAAAGATGTGGGCGTACCCGAACAGCATGCTTGTTATGGTAATGAGGATGTAATCGGCTTTACCGAATTTTATGCCATGCTTCTTCTTGATTACTCCCGGAATAACCATGGAGAGGAGTATGCTGATTCTGTTCAGATTCCTGCGTTTCGCGATGATTACTGAGAGTATGCCCAGAGGTATTATCCTGAAACCGAGTTCTTCCGCAAAAGGTGCGTAGATAAGCGAGGCATATGATAGGTAAGGATGCTGCTGGATACTCCTTTGTATGGATGTACCGCCAATACCTACTCCGAAAAAATTCTCTATAAGGGTAATTACTATGGTGAGCAAAAATCCCAGAGTCCCCATTGCAGCGAAATAACCGAATGGCTTGTCTATGACCCTATCACCTTCATTGTGCGGGTTCAGGAATAGCATTGCCATAAAAAAGAGCGAATAAAGAATCACCATTACGGTGATCAGCGAAATGACAGGTACATTGGGGAGAACCACCGGCAGGAGAAGAATGAAGAAATAAATTGGTACAGGCTCACTAAACTTTGAGGAGAAAGCGGGGCTGAACATGCTCCATACAGATATAATGAAGAAACTTACCGCAATGACCCAGGTAATTGCGAATATTATGTTGAAAATTCTGGAATCCAGTATATTTTTTTTCTTGGGAATATGGGGTGCTGGATCTCCCCATGGGTCCGGTATCATATCCATGACAACTGATGCGGGATGCTTACAAATACATTTTCAATCCAGAACGAATTTGTAACCGTACTCAATTATTCCGGATTCACCCTGTTGAGCGATCTTTCTGAACACTGTGCTGACTCTCTTCCCTATTTCAACCTCTCCCGGATCACAATCAACAACCTGCGCGGTAATGGAAGGTCCCTCATCCAGTTTAATTATGGCAAGTATGTAAGGTCTCTGCCTTGTGAATGGAGAAGGTACTTCATGCACCACGGTGAAGGATTCAATTTCTCCCTTTCCAGAGAGTTGTTCTTCTTTCATTTTTCCTATTGATTCCCTGTGGCATATTGGGCATACATCCCTGGGAGGGAAGTACACTTTCATGCAATTTCCGCATTTATGTGCCACAAGTCTGTACCTGTGCACGGATTCTCTCCAGAATCTTGATACCTCTCCCATTTATGCATCACCAACCATATGAACGACAGACATGGATCCAGTGCCACCCATACTGTGCAACATTGCGTTTTTTGCACCCTTCACCTGTCTTTCCCCGGCTTTCTCTTTCAGTTGCATATACGCCTCCACGAACTGGCCTACTCCAGTAGCTCCGAATGGGTTCCCCTTAGCCTTAAGCCCTCCTGATGGGTTCACCGGTATCCTCCCGTTGAGTTTTATCTCGTCATACACAAGGTCTTTCGCTTTGCCTTTCTCTGCGAAGCCTAGATCTTCCAGCTCAAGGAGACCATATATGCTGTATGAATCATGCAGTTCAACAAAGGAGACATCATCGATCTTCATTCCCGCTTTTGACAGTGCCTTTTGCGAGGCAATTTTGGCTGAATCAAGACCGTACATGGATTTCCTGCTGTGTACTGCAAGATAATCCTGTGCATCAGCTGAACTTAGTATCCTGATTCCGTCGAGCTTGTTCTTCTTCATATATTTCTCTGAAGCAACGAGAATTGCAGCTGCCCCGTCTGTTATCGGGCTGCAATCCATAAGATTCAACGGTTCAGCCACGGGTGTTGAGTTCATGGCCTGTTCTATCGTTATCTTGTTTCTGTAGTGAGCATCAGGATTTTTGGAGGCATTAAGGTGATCATTTACAGAGATCATGGCCAGTGCTTCCTTGTCCACTTTGAAATCAGCCATATATTTCCTTGCGGTTATTGCAGCAAGAGCGGCCGGGGTTCCACCGAAGAATGCTTCCCATTCCCTGTCGAGCACGGAGCTTGTAAGGTCAAGTGTTTCTGAACCATAGACGTCGGTCATTTTCTCCACTCCTCCAACCATCACAAGATCGTACTCCCCTGATTTCACAGCAAGGTATGCCTGCCTGACCGCAGCTCCTCCAGACGCTGTGGATGCCTCTATCCTGATTGCAGGTATGTGATTTTCGGCGATTCCTGAAAAATCAGAAAGCAACGCACCAATATTTTCCTGGCCGTTGATTATGCCTGCGAGGGAATTGCTTCCGTATAACACTTCAACATCGCGTGAATATATGCCTGCATTTTCCACAGCCCTTAATCCTGCCTCCACGGCCAGCTCCCTGAGGGACTTTTCCCATAACTCACCAAACTTTGTCTCTCCTGCACCTATTATGTAAGCATCACTCAATACCGTCACCAACTATGATCTTCTTTTTAAATTTCGCGTAAACAGCGTAATCCAGCCACCTGACTTTGCTCAGCATCTCCTTGATCGTTGGAGCTGCATGTCTGTCCATATTTTCTATCATATCGGTAACTGTTATGTCGAAAGCATCCGACCCAGCTCCTGAACCAAAAGACACTGCGAGTATCCTGTCTCCCGGTTTCGCAATATCAAGAACTGCCGAAAGGCCAGTCATCGTTGAACCGGAATATGTATTTCCTATGATGGGGGTCAGCAACCCGTCTTTATACTGCGCTTCCTCAAATCCAAGTGTTTTGGCAGCCCTGGTAGGGAACTTTCCGTTAGGCTGATGGAATATAACGTAATCATAATCCGAAGGCTTTGAACCAACTTTTTCCATCATTAGCTTGGCAGCTGAAATAACGTGTCGGAAATATGCAGGTTCGCCTGTAAATCGCTCACCATGGCTGGGATATGGCTGTCCTTCCCTTCTCCAGAAATCCGGAGTGTCTGAAGTTACAGATATCGTAGCATTTATTTCGGCAATTACATTTTCTCTTCCTATTATGAACGCAGTCCCTCCAGCGGATGCCGTGTATTCCAAAACGTCTCCCGGAGCGCCCTGCGATGTATCGGCTCCTATGGCCATTCCGTATTCTATCATGCCAGAATCTACCATACCCTTAACGTTCTGCATTCCAGCCGTGCCCGCTTTGCAAGCAAATTCGTAATCTGCCGAGAACAGGGCAAAATCTAAGCCTATTGCAGAGGCAACTATTGTTGCAGTGGGCTTCACCGCGTAAGGATGTGATTCTGATCCAACGTAGATCGCCCCAATAGTCTTTGGATCGAGGTGTTTCCTTTTTAACGCATTTCTTGCGGCTTCCACAGATATCGTTGCGACGTCTTCATCCGGAGCCGGAACTGATTTACTTAAAATGTATATCCCATTTTTTATGGCGTCTACGTCTTCTCCCCATACCCTGGCTATCTCTTCTGGTTTGATTCTATACCTTGGTACGTAGGAACCGTAGCTAACTATACCAGACATTAATACACCGGATATCTACAGATTGACCTGATATATAAAAATTCACGAAATTCGATTAGGCGATTGCCGATGTGCTGCCGTCAACCCTGATTTGTGGAGTCTCTGTTGAGACAATGTTTAATCGTACTTGCCTTTTCATTCAGTCACCATGTAGCAATCCGAGAATGTATAATGCAGGCAATACTATTTATATATTTTTTTAATGACCTGTTTATAAAGGTGGTCTCTGATGGCCGATCTGAATCCTAATGAAAAGAAAGTATATGATGCCATAAAGAAGCTGGGAGCTATTTCCGAGGACAAGGTAAAATCTGCTGATGACATAATGAAATCAGCTGCAGTTGGCAAAGCGATTGTTACTTCTTCGCTACAGACCCTGGCAACTAAAGGCTATGTTAAAAGAGTTGCAAGATCAAAGAGCGCAGGATATTACGTACTTAAGTGAGACCTTTTCTTGTGGTCTCCACCAATTAGATACGTTTATATTTTTCGTTTACATATTTTAACTATATCGAAGCCCTGTAAGTGATTCACTACATAACTATGTAGGATGTAACCCATATATAGGGGCTGCACGATGAAAGAGCGGAATAAAAAATGACCACATTGGTCCTGAATGTCGACAGAGATAACGATTATGGAGAAAAGGCCGGAATAGCAGGCCCCATAGTAGGTTACGAGGCATGTTACAATGCCGCTCTGAAACTTATCTCTGCTGATCCAGAGGATTCTGATGCAAATGCTTTATTCGGAGGCATCAGGCACTATGCCGATCTCATGAAGCAGGGTATCCCTGCAGAAATCGCTCTGATTACCGGAGACATGGATGTGGGGCAGGTCTCTGATGAGATAATAGGGAAACAGCTCGACCTTCTTCTCTCAGGCAATGAATTTGAAGATGTAATATTAGTGACAGACGGAGCGGAAGACGATTACATTGTTCCACTTATCATCTCCAGAAAAAAAATCAGGTATGTCAAGCATATAATCGTGAGGCATAATCAGAACATAGAATCGCTATATTATTACATAGTTAAAGCGCTAAAGGACAAGAAGCTGATCAACAAATTCATCATTCCCCTGGGCATTGTTCTCCTCACTTACGGTATAGTGTCTCTTGGTTTCATTATCTTTGCGTTCCTGGCCACAAAAGTGCCCTCCATTGATCCGAGCCTTGGAGCTCTTACCTTCGTCACTATCATTCTCGGAGCATACTTTGTCGAAAGAGGCTTTGAACTCTGGAAGACTGTCAGGAAATTCATCAAGTCCGTGAGCGAATATGCACAGGAGACCAGAATACTGTTCCTGTCGTATGTCATTTCCGCAAGCCTCGTCTTTGTTGGAATAGCTTCAAGCTACGTAATAACCACTCAAACTATGTTTAATCCGGTTGACGGAGTCCTGATATTCCTGTCAATGTTTACGTGGTGGGTGTATGGTGCCTACTTCGCAATAGAGGCTGGTTCCGCCATAGAGATGTACAACAATAACAACAGGAACGCTATATTCAGAATCCTCTATGGCCTTATGTTTTCGCTTTCCGTTGCATTCATAGTATATGGCATGATAAATTACATAAGATATATATTGCAGTTTATACAGTTCACAGCAGCGATAATCAGCCTTTTCTTCCTAGTTCTCGGCCTGATAATTGCGATGCTGTCGTCAATGGTACACAGATATTTCAATGAACGAGAGGAGATAATGGCCCTTGCAACGACTTCCTCTCCCGGAAATTTTTACGATAACAAATGAACCTGACAGAGTGGTTGAAAATTTACGGAGATATCTGTTCTGATCTTGGCATAGTTCCACAGGATGATTATGAAAGCTCTGTTAACTTATCCGTTATTTTAGGCGGCGATTCATCAATGTCCGTACTGGAGAAATACTACGGTGGAACTTACTGGGTTATAGGTGGAGGAAAGAATCTCAGCAGGTCTATAGACATGGTTGAAGGAGGCAGAACCATAGTTGCGGATTCTGCCCTTGGCACATTTATTGATAATATTGGCATTCCAGATATCGTTGTAACCGATCTGGATAGTGAAATAAGCAGGCTCGTGGACGCTTCGGAAAATGGTTCTCTGCTGGTTATCCACGCTCATGGAGACAACAGAGACCTCATCTCCAGATATTCCAGAAATTTTTATGGAAAAGTTATCGGAACCACACAAAACATGCCTCTTGAGAATGTTTTTAACTTTTTCGGCTTCACAGACGGTGATAGAAGCGCGTATCTGGCCCATCACCTCAAGGCTGAAAGTATAAATCTCATAGGCTTCGACTTTGAAAATCCGGCTCCAAAAGAAGGATCAGATCCCGACAGAAAACTTGTGAAATTGAAATGGGCAAGGAAACTCCTTAATAATTTGGCAATGGAACGCGGAAAGGAATTCGTGGACGGAGACCTGATCATTCTCTGATTATGATTCCGTCCTTGAAAATTGTGGGTCTGTCAGAGAAATTCAACATAAGACATGTTTCTATGTCCTTCCTGTATCCCATGATTTTAAGTCTTCTAGAGCCTTTTGAGTTTCTTATTTTGTGAGCATATTCCTCGAATGATGCTTCACCGTTGGAAAGAAGTTCAGAAAAATAGTCTGCATAAATGAAATCCTCATCTGCCTGACCGTCGGGTCTGCTTGAGACTACTATGTCAACCCTATCAAGGTTCTTCACAGCTTGGAAAGTGGCATCTGCATTTATGAAAGAACTCACGTATACTTTGCCGGTAGGAGCGATCTTTTTCAATACAAGTGTTCCGTTTGTAGACGTGAAAATTATGGTTTTTTCCCTGACATCTGCAACCATAACGTCACTAGGACTGTTGTTCAGATCAAAGCCCGGGACCTTTATTCCATATCTTTCACCGACGAGAACATAATCAGGATTTCTGGATTTCAGATCTCTGGCTTCCCTCACTGAAGAAGTAGGTATGATTTTGGATGCACCTTTTTCAAGAATAACAGGCATAGTACTCGTTGACCTGAAAACATCAACCAGAATCTTGGTTGAATTTTCGAAACTGTTTGTTTTTCTGCCGTCAATTATATTGATCTTCAACTAACCCTAATGCCCTTAGATATTATTATTTCGACTGTCGAAAGAGTGTTTTCCAAAATTGTGTTTCCTTACTTATTTCTGAAAAGACCAGAATCCGCCCACTGTCGAAAAACATTAATCTCAGTCACAGTGCAATAATCAGGTTCATGAACGCGTGTCCTGCAGAAATATTGGATCAAACAAGTGTGGAGTGTTTCCTGAACGCCTTCGATACGGTATTCGAAAGGAATATTCAAAAGTCATTCTATGGGGGGAGAGATCAAAGATGTCAGGCATTAAGGTTATGATTTCCGTTAACCATGTTAACAGACACCTTTGGAAGTTATCATCTGTCCGATGCTTAAACTTCGTGGCTCCAACCCAGGAGCCTCTATCCCGTCCCCTTTCGGTTCAGGGATTGCGTTTCCCCAGTTCTACGATCACTTTACAGCCGATCCCGAACAAGCATGACCTGTTTTGCCTGTGTTTTACGCCAGGTCGCCAACTCCATACACATTTCAGAACACTCCTTGCGGGAGAGACCTCATTTTCGTTCATCGCTTTCATGCACCTTTGTCCATTGGACTTATGCAGTTATGCAGAAAAGATCGCAAAAATCCATGATTTCAGAGAATATAAGGATTCGATCTGCCGCAGCAGTGCGTGGAATGTTAATATCATCGGGAAATAGTGGTTAAACTCGTTAATAAAAAACTTGACTATACAGCAAAGTTGGTCGTTAGGAATCCATGTTATTAAGTTAACGCGGTTTGGTTTTTGAGAAAGTTCTCTTCCATGATGCCCCCCAAATCCTGAGACATTCGGTCGTCTGACGTGATTAGCTCGTTGATAATTCTTTTTTGGGTTTCGACAGACTTGTTCTGGCTCAGTTTTTTCTTACCTTCAATTTTCTCAATGATAATCCTAAAGCCAACTACAGCTTTTATCATATTCGAAAAATGAACCTCACGAAGATGATTCGAAATATCTGCATCCTTTCCGTAGAAGTTTAACATGTCACCAATAAGGAGCTCTGTTTCTTTATTTTCGAGAATTTCTAGTTTCCCCGTTACGTGGACAGCAATGTAATCCCATGTTGGAACTTGATCTCTCTCGACATACCAGGAAGGCGAAACGTATGCGTGAGGGCCCTGGAAAACAGCCATCACCTTCTGGCCATCCATGTCACTCCATTGCGGGTTTGCTCGTGCAATATGACCAAGAAGGAACTCCCTGCCATCTTCAACAGAATAGATTAGAGGGATGTGTGTGGCATATGGCTCTCCATTATGCACAGAAAATAGTATGCCGAAGGAATTATTCTTAAGAAATATCACTTTCTCTTCATGATCTTTCATCAGGAACTGCGGAGGCGTGTACATCTATTACTGCTATGCCTTGTTACAAAAAAAGTTTAGTTAGTCCGATTTACAACAACATCCAAAAAATTTCGAATAAAAACTTTGTAATTGTATAGCTTCGTTACCCGAATCCACACAACTCTTTTCTTAGTATTTTATCCATCTCAACAAACATGTTCTGTCCCTTAAGCCTCCACGTAGACAGCAGGGATGCTATGTACTGGTAATTCC
>JAMDDH010000059.1 GCA_023488885.1 Thermoplasmatota archaeon
ATGGGACCGTTGAGATTTGAACTCAAGTTACCAACACCCCAAGCTGGTAGGATACCAAACTACCCCACGGTCCCTTTACGAAAACGGCAATACTTCGTCAATAAGGTCTGTGTGAGATAGTACCATTCTTCTGCAGCAGTACCTGTGGAGTCCGAGATCGTCCATAATCTTGGCCATCTCGTCAGGTGTTGGTTCTCTGCCAGTTCCTTTAATCTCCTTCAGCTTTTCGCTGAATTTGACATAATCGGATGCAATCACTCTACCGCAACTGAAACATCTCACAGGTATAATCATTCCAGATCACCTGTAAGATTTCTGTCTCTTGGCTCTGGCACCGCTTCCGGCGGGCTTCTTTGGCATTTTGCGCCTGATGTCATTAACCAGCAGGGTTCTATCGTATTGCCTGTACATTTCCTCAACCTTATCGTCTTTGAGGAGCTTTACAATACCCTTTGCTATGGCAGTTCTCGATGCATCTGCCTGGCCTGTGAGTCCTCCTCCGGAAACCTTAACATCCACGTTGATTTCCGATGCCTTGTCTCCAAGGATCAGGAGGGGTTCTCTGATCTTATTCCGCAATAGTTCAACAGGGTGAAACTCAACCGGATAACCGTTTATTGTTACCTGCCCGTTCCCTTTTTTTGTAATAGCTCTCGCAATGGAAGTTTTTCTCTTGCCTGATGTTACAATTATCTCTGGATTCTTCATTCTTAATACCTTCCGCCCAGGAACATAGCCACGTCATGTAGCGTTACGAAACGACTCACTCTATCGTTCTTTGCTTCTTCAATAGTTTCCATGGCCTGTCCGTTAAATTCCATGGGAACTCCGCTGAATACCCTGCATCTTCCCAGAGCTTCTTCTCCTCTGGTTTTCTTTGTGGGAAGCATTTCGCCGATGGATCTTCTCAGTATCTGGTTTGAAGTTCTGGGATAGTGTGGTCCTTTTCTGACACTCCCTATATCTCTTCGCGCCCTGAATTTTCCCAGTACAAATTCCTTGGAACCAGTAACTGCAACTTTATCAGCGTTTACTACCACAATCTCTTCCCCGTTAAGCAGTTCCTTTGCTACATGTGCAGATAATCGGCCATAAATCAGATTGTTGCCGTCAATGATTTTCAAATTTATCACCTTAAAATTTTTAGATTTGTACCTTTTGGATGTTCGCGGGCCAACTCGACTAGAGTCTTAAGGGTGCTTCCGCTCTGCTTGATCTTTTCCTGGGCACTCCTGGAAAATTTCAATGCGGAAAGCGTTGCTTTCTTCTCGAAGTAGCCTGCACCCAACAGGCTGCCTGGAACAACGACAATTTCCCCATCTTCAATAAGCTTGTCAATCTTTCCAAGATTTAAGCTGGCGTAATTCTTCCTGGAGCCATTCAGCCTCTTGGCGATATCTCTCCAGAAAGGGTTATCGTTTTCTCTTGATATTTTAGTAAGTTCCTCTATAGTCTCCTTGAGCATGGGACTTTCTTTGTTGTTTGGTTTAAGCGACATTGTATTCTACCGGTACTTCTACCGAATGTCGAATCATTAATAAAAGTTTTCTAAACCCCTTTTATTTTGCGTCCGAGAACATCCTGATCATCTGGTTTGCCTTCCTTATCCTCGTTTCCGGCACTTCCCTTTCTCATGAATTTCAGGTACCTGATTATACCCATAATCCTGTAGAATTCAGATTCCGTCAAATTGGATCTGGAAAATATTTTCTGCAGCATTATCTGTGTGTTTACCATTTTGTAATCAGGATAACCGGACATCTGGAGCACATCGCTAAATCCTTTAATCATAAGGGAAAAATTTTCCGGACTTGCGGGTTCAGCCATGTGTGGTGTTGATTCCGGTATCTGCTTCATCATCTCATAGAGAATTATGCTGACGGCATGTGACAGGTTGAACACCGGGTATTCCGGGTTTGCCGGTATGTAAATGAAAGCGTTGCACAGTTCAAGCTCGCTGTTTCTCAAGCCGTCATCCTCTCTTCCGAAGACAAGCGCGATGCGCTCTCCTGAATCTATCCTCAGCTTCCAGAAATCCCATGGAGTGGTCGGTAACCTGAGGAATTTTCTGTCACTGTATGTCGGTGCACTTGAAGTTGCTGCAACTATTGTAAAGTCCTTTACCGCTTCTTCCAGGGAGTCGTAAATCTTGGCGGATTCGAGCAACGTTTTGCCGTTCATCGCCCTGGAATACGCTTCGTCAGTGAGTTCAGGCGGAGATACCATCCTGAGATCAGTCAGGCTGGAATTTTTCAAAAGTCGTGCTACAGCACCTATGTTTCCCTGATATTTCGGACCGACTAGAATAACTGAGATTCTCTCCGATAAGCTGTTCAGCCTCTCGGAAAAGATTGATAAATAATTTTCCTTTCTCTCTTTCAGAAGAACCTTACTGGGGATGCTCTTGTTCAATTTTTGACCCATCAGATTCACTCTTTGATTCAGCTTTTTCTGGTTTCTCTGCAGAAGCTGCATCAGCGGGGGCCGTTTCCTCTATCTTTTTCTCTTCACCCTTATAGGATTCCACGATCATTATGTCCATGGATGGGAAGTGTTTCCTGATATCATTGACGAGCCTGTATTTTGCCTCGATCCACACCGGGTCAAACTTGGTTTCCTCAGGAACCGTGACGGTAATGTCCTTCCCCCCGATCGAAACTTGGAATTTGTCCGAATCTACGTTGTAATTATAGTCAATTAAGGCCTTGATCTTCTCTTTCGCATCGTCTACAATTCCAGCTATGTTGTATTTGTACAATACAGATTTTCCTGCCCACTGATGATTATAATCAACCAGCACTCTTCCAGGAGTAACGGAAATAACGCGTCCCCTTTTCCCGTTGATAGAGATCTCCTGCCCGGGAACCGGATCAACCTTCTGCCTCTGGAATTCCCTTACGGTGTGTACCCTGATATTTTTCGAATCCCTGATGCCATACGCATTTTCAGCGGTTATGACCACTTCATAGTCCTTTCCTGTTTCCGCATTCCTGAAGGACTCATTGATCTCAGGGAATAGATTCTCAGAACCAACTATAAGGACTGTTTCCTTGTATTTGAGTTTCTCGTCAAATATACTGTTGTCTTTCGCAAGCTGTTCATTATTGGTAGAGACAAGTTTCCTGTCCTCTCCGACATACATCTCAAAATTAATTTTGATGAAATCTCCGTCATTCATTTAATACTCACCGAAGATGTGCAATGTGGCGGAGAGCCTAAAAACGTATTTATACATATCGAATAGAAAAGCCGTAGCGTTCACAGAAGACCATATTCAACTGAAATTCAGAAGACTGTCCGGGAATTTCCCGTAATTCACTGGAGGTATTTTTGTATCTTCCCGGTCACAACGGGAAAATGAGTCCCGATCGCCCTGAACCGGCAAATTTCAAGGAAAGGTGAAGTTCAGGATATAATTACTCCGGTTGCGCCGTCTATATGTATTGTCTCGCCGGCTTTTAGCTCCCTGACCAGCTTTGTGTTGTGAACTACCGTAAGTCCCCTCTCCTTTATTCTCTCGCGGAGGCTGTGTGGTATATATGTTGTAAATATTACTGCCTTCAGGCGCCCATAGTCAAGATTTTCCGGAAGATCCGCCCTTGTACATATAAGGATGTCACCAGGTTCGCCAGGTTTAAGGGCCACTGTTCCTTTTACGCTCTTGCCATAAGGATATCCACGTCCCATGAAATTCCCCACAGTTGCCACCCTCACCTCATTTGTCCCGCCAAATGTAAAGTATGGCGCTCCCGAGGTTATTACGACCCTGCTCCCTTTCTTGAGAGAAGAACGCCGTTCAAATATGGTTAATGCCATGTTAAGGTCAAGGTTCTCAACATTTTCTGCATCCAGAACAATGGGATCGACGCCCCTGTAGAGATTCAGCTTATTCGCTGTCCTTTCAGACGTAACCGCGGCCATTATCGGTATCCCGGGTCTGACGGCAGAGATCATCTTGGCTGTGTTACCGGATTTTGTGAAGGCAACAATTGCATCAGCATCAATTTCACGTGCGACCAGTTTTGCTGCCCTTGCTATGGAGAATGCAACATGGTTTCCGAGAAAATCCCCTGGCTCTGTAAGATCCATGTTCTTTGATTCGACGAATTCTGCTATGTCATTAAGGTATTTTACAGCAAGATCAGGGAAATCCCCTATTGAACTTTCTTCGGAGAGCATCAGAGCATCCGCGTTGTCCAGAATGGCATTTGTCACGTCGGATACTTCCGCCCTGGTCGGACTGCTGGATTTCACCATGGATTCCAGCATCTGGGTAGCAACTATTGTCGGTACACCGTGTTTGTGGGATTCCTCGATAATCTTTTTCTGGGCCATGGCAACTTCCTTCAAGGGGAGTTCCACGCCGAGGTCTCCCCGGGCAACCATTATGAAATCCGAAACCCTAGAAATTTCCCGTATGTTCTGAAAACCGGTTTTTGTCTCGATCTTGGAGACTATGAACTGATCCCCGCCTTCCCTGAAAATCAAGTCCTGCAGATTCTGTACATCCTCCTTTCTCTGCACAAAAGACTGGGCAAAAAGGTCAATTCCGGCTTCCAGCCCCTCCCTGATAAAGATCATGTCCCTTTCTGTTACGGTGCCGAGCGGAAGAAATTTCCCGGGGACATTGACCCTGCTACGGTCCCGCAACACTCCGTCGTCCATGGATACAAGAAC
The DNA here is from genome assembly GCA_023488885.1 of Thermoplasmatota archaeon. Lineage (GTDB taxonomy): Archaea > Thermoplasmatota > Thermoplasmata > Thermoplasmatales > Thermoplasmataceae > JAJZOM01. The sequence continues at coordinate 4,678 of JAMDDH010000059.1, forward strand.
CATGTAATCTTTACCCATAGAACCCACCTTCATCCTTACCTTGCCGTCACTCAGGACTATGATGTCCTCCTCCATGAGGGATTTGTAAATCTCGGGATGGCTGAAGCTCAAAGCACCCTTGTTGTCAAACGTCACTTTATAGCTCTTTCCAGCTTCGACCTTGAGGCTCCCGTTGGGAAAAACGCCGGTCCTGAGCTCAGGCCCTTTTAAATCCACCATTACCCCTACGTGTTTATGTAATTCCAGGTTTAAGTCCGCAACAATTTTCCGTACGTTCTTTATATACCCCGACTCAACATGTGCAGTATTGATTCTGAGAGTGGAAAGCCCGTTTCCGTACATTTTTTTCAGAACGTCTTTTTTTAAGCTAGCGGGCCCGATAGTAGCTATTATTTTGGTGCTGGCCACGGATCATTATGAACAGAACATATATAATCACTTCACAACCATCACGATGGGTGCAGATTCCCGATGGCTTCCAGTATTCCGTCATTCTCAAGAAACGATGCCCCGATCAGCAGGCCTTCAAACGTTGACACATCATTCTTCCTCAGGTAATCGGGCGTAATTCCGCTTTCAAGTATCATGGGAAAATCTTCTTTCTCCATGAACTGCTTTACTTTCTCTTCATTCGGTTCCATCTTCAGGTTCCTGAGGTTTCTGCGGTTATATCCGAATGTGACGTTCCCGGTAATTTCAAGATCTCTGAGATGAACCAGATCATGAAACTCCATAAGTACATCCAGACCCCTTGAAACTGCGTATTTTGCAAGCTCATACGACCGATCCTTTCCCAGAAAATCCAAGATTATCAGAACGGCGTCAGCCCCAGCATTGTATGCATTATCTATCATCCCCGTGGTTGAGATGAAATCCTTGTCAAGTACCGGAATCTTGAAGTCCTGGATCGATGTTATATCTTCATATCTGCCATGGAAGTATTCTGGCTCAGTCAGTACGCTGAAGGCAGCGATGCGTTCACTCTTCAATTTGCTGAAATAATCCACTATTTCCGTATTTTTACTGTTTGTAAATCCTGATGGTGAAGACCGCTTGAATTCGCAGATGATCCCCGGAAATCCCCTGGATGAGGCACACCTGACGCCCTCTATGAATCCTGCCGGTTTCCGGGACCTTGAATGCCCGAATTCACTCCTGGTCGGGTTCTTCGCGTATATCTGTTCCACTACGTTCATGAACTACCTCCAGAAAATTATCTATCAGCCTGTCGCCGAATTTAGAATAGTGGCTCTCCGGATGAAACTGGAGCCCGAAATACCTCCCGTCTTTCGAATGGAATGCCATTATTGTTCCGTCCGAACCGGACAGACCGTCAATTATTATGTTGCTTGAGGGAGATATTGCCAGGGAATGATATCTCACCGCCTCGAAGCTCTCAGGTATGTTTTCCAGTATTCCTCCGCCATAGTTCAGAATTTTGTCCGTTTCTCCATGATAAAGATTCTTTGTGCGGTATATTTCGCAACCCATGTAATGGCCTATGAGCTGATGGCCGAAACAGATTCCCAGCACCGCTGAGAATGACCCGTTTTGCAGCAGTTCGACCGAGTTGCCCCTGTCTCTCTCGTTTAACGGGCTGCCGGGTCCGGGAGAAATGATCAGTCCGTCATATTTTTCCGTGTCGATAGCGGAGTTGTCTGCATCATTATCTATAACGTCAACCTCTACGCCTCTCGCCCTGACCATATTAACAATGTTGTAGGTAAAGGAATCATGATTATCGACCATCAGTATTCGCATTTCAGTCCCCCCGCTATAACTGTATCCGCCTTGGCGATCATCTCGTCCACCTCTGTATCCGGAACTGAGTCCTTGACTATTCCGGCGCCTGCCTGCACAAAACTTTCATTTTGTGACTGGAAGGCGCTCCTGATTGTGAGTGCCATGTCCATGATCTCTTTCCCCAGCAGGCCTACTGACCCGGAGTATGGTCCTCTCGCCCTGTCCTCGGTTTCGTCTATGATTTCCAGTGCCCTCCGCTTGGGAGCTCCACTGACGGTTCCCGCCGGAAATATCGAAGCGAGGAGATCGTAGGGAGATATGTTTTCGCGAACTGTGCCCTTGACCTGGCTCACGAGATGTATTACGGAGTAGAATTTTTCCGGGATCATATCCCTTGTCACCCTTATGGTCCCGGGACTGCATATCCTAGCAAGATCATTCCTGGCGAGGTCAACGAGCATCCTGTGTTCGCAGATTTCCTTGACGTCGTTATTCAGCGATTTTATGAGAATGGTGTCGTTATTGGCATCAACATCCCTGTTCCTTGTTCCCGCGATAGGATCAATTGTGACATTCACGCCGTTTCTAACAAAAACGCTTTCCGGAGAGCTCCCCACAACCTCGTGCCCATTGAACCGGAACATGTAAACATACCTCGAAAGATCGTTGGTCATGAAGTAATTCAGCAGGCTGGCGGAATCAAATGGAGAGACGCCAAACCTGTTTGACAGTACCACCTGCAGGAGTTCTCCCTCCCTGATCCTTTCCCTCACTTCCGCGATCCTGTGTGCGAGTTCCTCCCTGCGGTATTTCTCCATGGTTGCTACGCCCAGTTTTCTGACAGGTCCAGTGGCTGCCGCCCGTGTAAATTGACCTTTTGTGATTTTGCTCGGCATTATGGCGCTTACAGTTGGCCATTTTGATCGATTCCTAAGTTGGAGGCCAAATACAGTGGACACAAAATCGTATGAAATGAATGTGGGAACAAGTTCACCATCATCCAGAGATTCCACCATATCCGAAAGTCCTTTTCTTATGGTGTCGCGGGAGTTTCCGTTAAAGGTAACCGGGTCGATCTCCGTTTCAAAAAGAAACTCTTCGCCGCTGATTCTGTCATTGTCCCGAAAACGGCAGAAATAAGCAAAATCGCTGTCGCCTTTCAGCAGGGATTCAACCTTACGATACAAGTTCCGATTCATTTCTGAACAACTCCATTAATTCGATCATTTTCCCGTGGTCTTTTTTCCCCGGATATTCCTCAATTCTGCTGCTGATATCCAGGAAATATGGATTCAGCGAGAGGGCATAGCCAATATTATCCATGGATATCCTGCCGGCCACACCTGTCTTCATGCCCGATAGATCCATTTTGTGCGATGCGGGAACCCTCGAGAGATCGCCGCCAAAATCGATGAGTGAATAATCAGCCCCGAGGCCCAGAAGTTCGAGAGCTTCTGCCCTGGGATCATTTGAATGTTGTGGCTTGACAACGGAAATCACTTTTTTCTTCAGGTGATCCCTTACGAATGTTATTTCGTCGGTTCCGTGCGGGAAATGGATCTGCACGTAGTCTTCGTTCATCTCCGATTCCCTTATGGAATCCATGTCGGTGTATACCCCAGCAACTTCTGCCCCGACATTTTTCAGGCCACGAATAACCTCCTGGCTCCCCTTTCTCGGTGAAAGGTTTGAAAGGACAACACCCAGTATTCTCGCCCCGCCTTCAAGAGCGGCAATGCCGTCCTCCAGGTTAGTGATGCCGCATATCTTCACGAATGGGGTGTGCCTCCTCATCTCCTGCAATCCCCCATAATCTTGTCTAGGTGATCTGACACTGTGCCGGAAGAAATGGCCTCCATCGCAATGTCGTAGGCATCCAGGATTTCACCTGCCTTTCCATTCAAAACCAGTGCGGGTGCGGCGTTCAGTGCTATGAACCGGGATACATTTCTTCTTTTGCCTGATATGCCCTCCAGGGTCATCCTGAACGAATCGGCAGGTTCAGTGGCCGATACCTCGTCTATCCTGATTTTATCTCCAATAATGTCTTCCGGGTGAATCTCGATCTTTTCACTCTCGGATCCTTTGATAATTGTCATCATCGAGGGCGTTTCTGGAGAGATTTCATCCATTCCATCCCTGGAATAAATAATATAGCCTCTCTTGTCGTTTTTAATCATGAAATTAGAGTAAAGTCTGCTTATTTCTTCGTGAGTGACCCCAAGAACCAGGTTTTCAGGATCCGCGGGATTGGTTATCGGACCGAGGTAGTTGAAAACAGTTTTGTGAGGGAGGGATTTTCTGGCTTTTGCAAATTTTGCAAATTTTGCATTGTATAGAGGGGCGAGGATGAAGGCAAAGTTAGTGTCGTTTACTCGCCTGGCAAGCTCTTCCTGGTCCATTTCAAAGTTATAGCCAAGGAATCTGAGGAAATCGCCACTTCCCTTGTTGCTTGTTGCCCCGTAATTCCCGTGTTTGGCTACCCTGATTCCGAGTGACGATACAACGAACGAGGCAGCTGTACTGACATTTATGGTGTTCTTGCCGTCTCCACCGGTTCCGACTATGTCCATCACGTTGTGTATTTTCCCTAGTGTTGCCGTATTCCTGAGAGCCCTCACAAATCCGGATAACTCAGCACCTGTCTCTCCCCTGCTGTGGAGGGCTGCGAGAAATGCCGCCTTGGTTTCATCGCTTGAATTGAGAAGAAGGCTGTTCATTAGCCTGAATGCCGAACTTTCATCCATCTCCGGAAGTTCCTGGAAGGTCATGCTTTCATCCGACAACTTTCATCATCTCCCTCACTTTTTCCTGAAATTCGACAAAGTCGTCTATCCGGTTCCCCTTCAGCATCGGAATCAGCATAGTTCCAATGGCTACGCCGTTTGAACCAAGTTCCATAATCTCCCTTACCTGGTCCACTGTCCGGATTCCGAAGCCGAAATTTACTTCCCTCCCCGGAACCATCTCAAGAATCCTTTTTGAGACCTCCCTGAGATCAAACGGCACATTGATTCCGGTGGATGGCTGGAGACCGTAATATACCCATGAACTGGTCATTTCTGCCACGGTTCTTATTACGCTGTCCGGTGTTGCCGGGTTGAAGAACGGGATGAATTCAAGGCCTTCCGGAAATGATTTGATCACTTCAGTGCCGGAGTCGAAATAATCTATGAAAAGGTCCGGGATTATCAGGCCGGATATCCCGATATCACGGAGGTAGTGCAGGAATCCCGGCCCCCTCTTCCTCAATTCATGGTAATATACCAGGAGGTAGGTCCTGATATCGTGTTCCCTAAGGAGGTCAGAATATATCTTCAGGTCACTGTCCCTGAAATCAGCCAGGGAAGTGCCATGCGTTCCCTTTATTGTGGGACCATCATACAGTGGATTGTCTGTCGGCATACCTAATTCCACATATTTCACCACGCTCGTATCCAGTCTGGCAATGAATTCCGAAAGTATCTCCCTTGAAGGATAATTGGCCGTGAAATAGAGCACCAGCGGTTTCATTATGTTCACCTGTCGAATATGGACATGTCCAGGAGTCCATGACCGCTCACATTTACGACTATGTTCTTCCTGTCATTCCTGTGACTGACAACATACTCAATTGCTGTGGCAAGTGCGTGTCCGGATTCCGGTGCAGCGACAATGCCCTGTGTTCTGGCAAATATTCTGAGTGCGTCGATGACAGTCTCCTCGCTCACGTCGCTGGGTGTGATTTTTCCGGTTTTAACAAGCATGGAAACTGACGGAGCCGCACCATGGTACCTCAATCCTCCCGCATATATTTTCTCCGGCACAAAGTCAGACCCCAGTGAGTACATCTTGACTGACGGAAGTGTCTGAGCGGAATCCACGAAATCATATTTGTAATCACCATGGGTAAATTTCGGAACCTCTTCAGCAGTAGACGCCAGAACCTCAGCCTCAGGAAACTTCTTGATCAGGGGAAATGTAAAACCCCCGAAATTACTGCCTCCACCAACACACCCGATGAGTACGTCCGGCTCCTCGCCGAGAATTTCAAGCTGTTTTTCTGTTTCAAGGCCGATGACGCTCTGATGGGTCAGCACAGAATTGAATACGCTACCGAGCATGTATCGCATGTCGTGTTCCAGTGCATATTCAACCGCTTCACTGATGGCGATTCCAAGGGTTCCGGGGTGATCGTGTCTCTTCTCAATGACTGAACGCCCGAATTTTGTCTCAGTTGAAGGGCTTGGCACTATTTCGGCACCATAAAGTTCCATTATCTGTTTCCTCAGGGGTTTCTGCTGGAAACTCACCTTCACCATGAAAATTTTTGCCTTAATTCCTGAAAAAGAAGAAGCAACGGCGGTTGCTGTTCCCCACTGTCCGGCCCCTGTCTCAGTAACAACTCCCTTGACGCCCTCATTCCTTGCGTAGATTGCCTGCGGTATCGCAGTATTTATCTTGTGCGATCCGGTGATTGTTGCTCCCTCATATTTTATGAAGATTTTTCCCCTGTAATCCAGGAACCTCTCAAGGCCGCTCGCTCTGAAAAGAGGCGTGGGCCTGCCAATCTGCGCATATAATTCCTGCACTTCTTCGGGAATCTTCGTATACCTCTGAAAAGTAAATTCCTGTTTCAGTATCTCTCTTGGAAGAATCCTGTTCAGGAGCTCTATGGAGGAATGTTCATTGTCTTTGTCAACCGGTGGCGGCAATGGTTGCGGCAAATCCGGAACAATGTTGTACCAGTTGTCCGGTATGATCTCTCTTTCCTGTAATGATAGCATGTATTCGTGCATTGAGGCACTTTATTTAAACGTTAGTGCATTATTTACTACATACAATATTTTATTATAATTTATGATCGCCATGTGAAAAGGTTTATTACGGATTTCATCCTGATTTTTCCATGAATCAGGTGATTGTAGTTTCAACAAACTATGTACCGGGACACAGAATTAAGGAGGTTATTGGCACTATATGGGGAATAACTGTGAGGAGCAGAGGTATTGGAGGAAATATCATGGCAGGATTGAGAACTATTGCAGGTGGAGAAATCAAGGAATATGTCAAGATGCTGAATGACGCCAGGAATCTTGCAATGGAAAGACTTAGGGAAGAAGCGGAAAAAGCAGGTGCTAATGCAGTGATTGAGATGAGATTTGATACCTCCGAGATAGCACAGATAATGACTGAGATCGTGGCTTACGGCACTGCGGTAAAGGTCGAGAAATTAAGCGAATCTGGCCAGGCGGTCTCACTTTCATAAAATTTCATTATTTTACCCCGACGTGTATGTATACCGACCCTAGCATAAGCGATTTCGTCCTGACATTTTTGAAACCGCATTCAGTCAGTTTGCTTGTAATAGCCTGAGGGGGATGGAATTTTTTCACTGAATTTGCCAGATAGGAATAGGAGTGTGTCCCGGTAACCGCGTCCCCTATCGCAGGCACGATGTGGTAAAAGTAAAGCGCGAACAGTTGTGAAAATACCGGCATTGATGGATTATATATGTCCAGGTTTGCAAATACACCTCCGGGAGCGAGCACCCTGTATGCTTCCGAAAAATACCTGTCAACACTGCTGAGATTCCTGGTGAGGTATGCTGACACCACCGCATTCATGCTCGAGTTTTCTAGGGGAATTTCTTCCGCGCTGGCAATTATGAATCTTGTTTCGGGGAGAATGGACGGACGGAACATGCTTTCCGTTATGTCTAGAGATATTGTCTTGCAGCCGGGACACTTGTCAAGAATCGCTCTTGTCAGTCTCCCTGTTCCTGCACCGCAGTCAAGGACAGAATTTCCCTGCTGTAAATCAAGGTTTTCAACAAGAAGTTCACGCCACCTTTGGTCCATCCCGAAAGATATGCAACTGTCAAGCATGTCATACTTGTCCTGGATGCTCTCAAAGACTCCCTTGACCATTTCCTCCTTCTTTTGGGGGTCATTGATCATGCGAATTCACTCAACTATCCTTGCAAACTGGGCGTGTGGTACTCCATCAATGTAGATTATGTTTTCAGAATCGACATATTCGTTTTCCACGGCCAGACCTATAACGTGCTTGCCTACAAGATTGGCTATTGTGCACATCCCCATTGAAGAAAGGAATGTTTCATCCGACACCACGGTTTCTCCGTAAAATTCAGGTACAATCCTCAAGTGCAGTTTCCCTTCCCTTATGTCCCTGTTTATCAGCGCTGCGTCAGCGGCAGCCAATAATATTTCACCCTGTGTATGGAGCAGTTTCATTGTTATTCTAGCACTCACTTTATCACATCTAGTTTTTTGTATGAAGGCTCGTAAATCTGCCCTGCACTCTTGAGCTTCGTTATGGCATCCATGGCCCGTTCCACGGTCATTCCCCTGGAAACGGAAAGAGCTACGACATCGTCAACTTCGGCTTGATGGTGGTCTTTCTTGAAATCCTTTATGATGTCAAATACCATTTCCAGGTCGGATCTCTGTTTGGAACTCGTTCCGCTGTAGAGTATGTCGATGTCCACCTCCCCGTTGGTCATGGACACGTCCTTGAGATAATAATCCACGATCTTCTTTGCAAGCATTGCATCCTCTGCAGTTACTATGGGAGAGAGCCTAGCCTTTGCAGCGGCCTCTGCCAGCCTTATTGTAGATTCCAGCTGCCTGGCAGTTATAGGTATGGAATCAGCATTGCTGCTCCTGGTTTTTACATATTCATCCTTGAGGAGGTAGATTGCGTCGTCGGAAAGCCTAGGGAATATCTTGGCCCTGGAGTAGGAAACGTATTTCCTGATTATATCCTTTTCAATGGGAGGAGTGAATCCTTCTTCTTCGGGAATATCGAAGCCGACAATCTCGTTCAATTCCAGGCTCCGGTATATTTCTCCAACTCTGTGTGCCTTCAGTACATGTTCAGCCAGACGCTCGTCGTTATTCCTGTCCGGCTTATCTATGATCTTGAATATTACGTCAAACCTGGAAAGAAGCGGGGGCGGAAAATCTATCTGATCAACAATTGTCCTGTTCTGGTCGTATCTTCCGAATTTGGGGTTAGCAGCACCCAGAATAGAGCATCTTGATTTCAGGGTAGCCATGATTCCGGCTTTAGATATGGTGATGGTCTGTTGCTCCATGGCTTCATGCATGGAGGCGGTGTCCTTGTCATCCATCTTGTCAAGTTCATCAATAGCTGCAAATCCGTTATCCGCAAGAACAAGAGCTCCGGCTTCCAGCGTCCATCTCCCTTCCCCGAAATCGTCCCTTACTGCCGCTGCTGTGAGTCCCGCAGCACTTGATCCCCGGCCGAATGCGAAGACCCCCCTTGGTGAAATTTCAGTCATGTACTTCAGGAGCTGGGATTTGGCTGTTCCGGGGTCCCCGACCATGAGAACGTGTATGTCTCCTCTCATGGAGGTCCCGTCCTTCATAACCTTCCTTACTCCGCCGAACATCTGGAGAACAAGGGTTGTCTTCACCATTTCCATACCGTAGATTGTCGGCGCAATTGATGCTGCCAGTTTATCTATAATTCCGGGAGTCTTTGACAGTTCTATAATTCTCAACTCGTCTTCCGGGGAGACGTTGATAGCTTCCAGTTCCTTCGATTTTTTGTAGTGTATGGCGTAGAAAAATATGTCGTATTCGGTGAGAAGCATGTTTCCTATACGTTTCTGCTCAGCCCTCAAAACACCGTCCACTGTAACCCGGTCCCCGGGAAAAAGCCGACCTGCTATGTCATCCTCCATTATGACCGTGATTCTCTGTGGTTGTGTCCCTCCCTCAAGGGTCTCGGGATTCTCCTGCAACTCTACCTTTTGAATATCTACGAATTCCGACAGCTCCGGTCTGAGCTTGAATTTTGTCTTGGAATGGTCAATACCACTCTCAAGGTCTTTGGAGCATTTCTGGGGCTCATCCAGTCTTCCCCTTTCCTGTGGGACATAGGTAACTTCACTGCAGGTCATGCATTCAAAAGCTGCTTTCTGCAATCTCGGCAGCACTTCAGTGTTTTTTCTGATTATGCCGGTAATGCTCAATAGTTTACCAATATCGGGACTACGCAACTGGCGAATTTCCTTCCTGAAATTGGTATCGTCACTCAGACCTGTAAGCCTCAGGTTTATCCTTGTCACCTGAATGCGTTCCGGATGCACAATATCCCTCAGGACATCCTCGCCCTGTGCGAAAAAAAGTTCAGGCTTCTCTGCGAGGCCCTGATCGAAACCGTTTATTCTGCTGAATTCCGATATGTCTTTAAATGCGACATAAATTGACTTCTCCTCTGGATAAACGTTACTCAGTTTGTTTATTTTGTCCATGTATCCGTATTCAGAGAAGATACGCTGCCATCCTTCCCTGATTTTCTGAGGGTCCTCCAAGAGCGAACTGATCATGCCCTAACTGATTTGCAAGCAATGAAATAAGTTTTGTGTCACGTTACATTATCATATGACCGCTTGGAAAAATTATATACTTTTCAAAGTATAACCCTTGCCTTGCCGTCGTAGCTCAGCCTGGTAGAGCGCGTGCTTGGTAAGCACGAGGTCGCGGGATCGAATCCCGTCGGCGGCTTATTGAAATTTAGCTGCTCCGCATACAAAAGGAAGGATGGATTTCTGCTCCAAACTTTCAGGCAGGAGGTCATGAACTTTGAAAGATTGAGCCCATAGGCTCTGGCACTGTCTAGAAATTCACTGTCAATGAACAGACTTACCCTCTTTTTGTGTGTCATTATGCGCATAGATACACACCGAAATACATTAAACTCATGGTTATATTTCTGGAATAGAATTTTAATTTCTGGATTTTCGCGTAACTGGATTATAGGAATACCACCACTATTGAATAGAGATTTGTTACAAATGTTACATAGAAAATGAAAATGTTACACGCGATTTGAACTTAGAAAATAGCTATTTGTTACACAAGTTACAAATGTTACGCGTTTTTGCATGCATACTACCATGACATGAGAAGGACATAAGGATCGGTTTAGCATGATAATTATTATCACGGTTATTCACTTTACCATGTGAATTGGTATCATGCCTTCACGCTCACATGTAAGGTATATTTTTCACGTAACAAATGTAACAAACGTAACATTCCCAAGGAATACTGGATTTTCATTATATTATCTTACATGTAACATTTGTAACATTTGTAACAAATATGTATTTTCCAGTTCCTTGAATCAATTCCAAAAAGGTAATTCAGAGACGAAATCAAGAACTCGTGGGAACGCTCATAACTCAATATATTTAGGAGTACTCCTATCAGGCATCCTGAGTTTTGTTTTTTAAAGAGTATGTCCCGGTTTCTTTATAATTTTTTGAAACCTTGAAAAGCATATTCATCCACTCTTCGAATGTTACCAAGAGCCTCTGCTCCATCATGCTGCCATATGAAAATTTCTCCCCATTCTTACTAATAAAACCATTTGAAATTGCGGCTATCATAGGAAGCTCGTGTTGCTTAATTTCCCATTCAGTTACTAACATCTTTAAACCTATAAAAGCTGACAAAAAACTGAAGTCGCTGACATTGCTTTTATATTTCCCATACCGTAAAAGACTTTTATTGATATCTCCTGTATTATACCCTAAGAAGTCTCCAAGTTCGGTCTTCCATC